>JAJXYE010000243.1 GCA_021780735.1 Pseudomonadota bacterium
TTCTGCAGGTCGCTCAGCTGGAACGATGGCGCGCAGCTGGCGGCACGCGTGGACAGCGGCAGCGCCAGCAGGCTGCATGCCGCAAGCGCGGCAAATCCGATGGACTTCATCACAACCCCCTTCTGGACAATCAATGGACTCGTCGGCACGCGAGCCGTGCGCCGCACGAGGCGGAACCAGGCCGATCCACGGCGCTGGCAAGCGGCAGACTGGCACGACTGCCACCCGCCGGAGAAGTGGGCGGGCTTCGGTGGGGTGGGGTGGTTGGAGTACGATGCGCCCGTCCAGGCCCGAACCGATGAGGTTGCGGTGAACGCATCGACACTGTGGTGGGGCATGCTGTTCGGCTCGATCGGGCTGGGTTTCTTCGTCTACGGCCGCAAGCAACGCGTGATCGTGCCGCTGGTGTGCGGCGGGGCGTTGATGGTGTTTCCGTACTTCGTGACCGGCACGGCGTGGCTGATCATCGTCGGAGTGACGCTGATGGCGGTTCCGTATTTCGTGAGAATCTAGCAACGTTCCGATCCATTCACGCAGGCGGCCTGCGCTCGCCGGGATACTCGAGCCATGCATTGCCACGACAATGATTCGCGATTTGACCAGGTTTCAGCGCCGGGCGGAGTGGCTCTTGCCGGCACCGGTGTGTACAGCAGGGGACGGAATGTCTACGGCATGCCCGGGTTGCCTGGCTCGATGGCCGCCAGCCCGTTCCTGTCCACAGGCAGCATTGGCACGGAACCGTATCGCGACGATTACAGGTTTTTGCTGGTGAGCAACGATGTCGCGCTGGTGACCGCCACGTTTCTGCGCGCCCTGCTGCCACATTTGAGCGGGCCCAGGGCCGAGCAGTTTGTTGCTCCGCTGAATGCCTATTTGATGAAGTACCAGATCAACACCATCCAGCGGATCGCTGCCTTCCTCGGGCAGGTGGCGGTGGAGTCGGGGGAGTTCCGCAAGCTGGTGGAGTCGACCTGGTACAGCGATGCGAAGCATCTGAAGGACACCTTTCCCACTGCCTTCAAGAGCGCCCATGCGGCTGACTACACCAGGCACCCCGAAAAGCTCGCCAACTTTGTCTTCGCCGGCATAAACGGCAACGGCGATGAAAAAGTGGCGACGGCTGGAAATACCGTGGTCGGGATCTGATGCAGCTGACCGGCCGGAGCAACTATGCCCACTTCGCCCGGGATACCGGCGTCGATGCGCTGAGCCACCCGGAGCTGCTGGAGCAGCCGAAAATGGCCGTTTATTCTGCCACCTGGTTCTGGGACAAGGCCGATCTCAACCACTACGCGGATCACGGAACCTACCGCAGCCTGACCTTGAGGATCAATGCCAAGGCGCTGGCCTACAAGGAGCGCGAGCACTTCAGGAAACGTGCCGTGACGCTGCTCACGCGCTACCCGTGGGATCACTGGCCGGGGCTCTGCTGACATGGATGGATGTTCAAGTGGTGTGCGCTGGCTCGCTGCCATTCGTCGCGGCGCGCTGATTGCCGTCCTTGCGGCGGTGCTGGGCGGGTGCCTGCCGGCTTGTGCTGCAACCAGGTCGAATGCGGGCCGGCCCGCCGCGCAGGTCACTGGCGCTCAATGCGATCGACCGGGTGTTGCCGGCGCCAATGTGGTTGCGCGCACCCGCTTCAACGTCAGCCTGCCGTCCTTCGGTGAGGTCTGCTTCCTGGCGCGCCGCCATCGCGCCGACCCCGCACAACACGAGGCTGCGGTGATCGGTTTTGAACTCTGGCGCGACGGAGCGCTGGCCTACACCTTGCCGACGCCGCCCCGCTATCTGTGGAATGAACTCTGCGACAAGATCCGCGCCGTCGCGTTTTCGCATCATGGTGGTCAGGCCGACATCATTGTCCTGGGCAGCTGCACGACCGCGGGGCCCGAGGAGTTGTCCCAACCGCTGATTTTCTCGAGCCAGCCCGGTGGCTTCCGCTTCGATGACGATTTGAGCGAGGCCTCCATGGGCTTGGGCACGATCAGGCAGGTGCAGGGCAAGATCCGTGCGCTGCGGCAGGGCGCGCGCTGAAGAAGACCGGATCAGGGGGCATGCGGTGGGCGGTTTCCACGACGTCCGGCGCATCCAGCGTGGCGATGTTCTTGCTGCCAATCCACGGGAACACATTCCGTTCCAGCCGGCGGATGACCTGGTCGGCATGGCTGTGCGCCCACTTGGGCGCATGCCTTGCAAACCACTCGCGCGCCACGGCGTCGAACGCATCGGCATCGGCGGTGCCGGTGACCGTGCGCTGGTCGCCGGGGTCGATGCCGTCGGCCAGCTGCTTGCGGGCTTCGTCGCGGCGGTCGCGTGCTTTGCGCAGGCTTACATCGGGGTAGGTGCCCGGCGACAGCGTGTTGCGCTTGCGGGTATCGGGACGGCGGTAGTCAAAACGCCACCAGCGGGCGCCGTCCGGCTTCACCAGCAAGGTACATGCCGCGTTCGTCGGTGAGCTTGTATGGCTTCGTTTGCGGCTGCGTTCGACACGGCGGAAGGGGCCAGCATGGCGGTAACCGTTGCGGCCAGTTTCAGGCTCCCGCCAAAGTTACCGCCAAACTTGCGTGCCAACCAAGGGTAGGCCGGGGCGCCTTCCGGTATGTCGCCCAAGGAAATACCGCGCGGTAGCGCGGTTTCCGGGGTGTTGCGTGACACTGGTGAAACATTCCGTGGTGGAGCGGATGGGGATCGAACCCACGACCTCCACGATGCGAACGTGGCGCTCTCCCAGCTGAGCTACCGCCCCACGGAAGCCGCAAATGTTAGCAGCGTGTGCCGCTCTTCGCCAAGCATTGCGTTCGGTGCAGGTCGGGATCAGCCCGGCAGCAAGGCGGAGAGCGGGTCGTGCAGCACCTCGTGGCGCCAGCCATCGAGGAATTCCGGCCATTCCGCCGTGACTACATATTCCTCCAGCACCTTGCGTGGGCACAGCAGGCCTGGCGGCAGATCCAGTTCGCCGGCGCGGCGGTCGACGAGGTTCTTCATTTCGCCCAGTGCCTTTTTCGCTTCCCCTTGCGGATGGCCCGGGATGCCGGCGGTGTCGGCGATTTCCTCGGGGGTGACAGCCGGCTTGACCAGCTCGAAGAGTTCGGCTCGCTGGGCCGAGCGCAAGGCACGCTGGCTGCGGCTGCGCTGCTCCAGCTCGCCCAGGCTGGCCGGTGGCTGTTGCGCCAGGCTCAGTGCCAGCGTGTCGTCGAGCAGCCATGGTCGCGGCACGTCGAGGTGGCGGGCTCTTTGATCGCGCCACAGCAGCAGTCGGCGCAACATGGCCTGGGCGGGAGGCTGCCAGTCTGCGGCAGCGCGCATCGCGCGTTGCGGTTGCGGCTCACCCTCACGGCGACTGGCACGCCGTTTGAGGCGGGCACAGTCCTCGGCGTGCCATTGGCTGCGGCCGTGCTGCTGCAGGCGCTCGGCCAGTTGTTCGTGGATGCTTTTCAGGTACACCACGTCGAGTGCGGCGTAATTGCATTGCGAGGCGGTGAGCGGGCGCTGCATCCAGTCCGAGCGGGTCTCGCCCTTGTCCAGCTCCGCCCCGGCCAGTTCGGCGACCAGCGCGCGATAGCTGATGCCCAGGCCCATGCCGACGAAGGCCGCGGCAATCTGGGTGTCGAACAGGATGTGCGGGCCGTCCGGCAGCAGTGGCGCGAGGGTTTCCAGATCCTCGCTGGCGCTGTGCATGATGGTGACGGCCGGGCCATGGCCGAGCAGCGGCTGCAAGGCGTCGCCGATGTCGAACGCGAGCGGGTCGATCAGTGCATGCCGGCCGTTCCAGCCCAGTTGCAGCAGGGCAAGTTGCGGGTAGAAGGTGTTGCGGCGCATGAATTCGGTATCCAGCCCGACGGCCGCGTCCGCAGGGACATCGTCCAGCCAGGCGCGCAGTGCATCGGGATGGTCGATCCAGTCGGCGGAGGCGGTTTCGGGCAGCGACATCATGGATCCTTGCGAGGCGACGGGGCGGATTGCCCTGTCGGCGATTTGTGCCTATGGTGAGCAGCGCACGATAACAGGCCGCACCCGGGACGCCCATCTATGCCGAGCAATGCAACCTTGCGCCGTCAGCGCTTTCTTGGTGGGGCGCTGGGCCTGATCGTGCTGGCTTTCGCGTTGACCTATCACTTTTTCCCGCGGCTGTTCCATGTCAATCCGGAGCAGATGCCCAAGCGATCGATGTCGTTGGGCCCCATGCTGCCGGGCAGTGGGCCGCAGCCGGCACGCGCGGCGGCCATGAACGAACTCAATGCCGGACCGCCGCTGACCCTTGCACCGACCGCCGTGATCGTGGCGCGCAACAAGAAGAACGCGAATCTTCCGGTGCAGAAGAACGCGGATACGCCGGAAGTGAAGGCCTTGCTGGCGCGCGCGACGAAGGCGCTGCATGCCGGGCAGCTGGTCGGTACGCCCGACAGTGCGGCTGCGTTGTTGATGCAGGCGTTGAAGGACCAGCCGGACAGCCGCCGCGCGGTGCAGGGCATGTTCGACGTACGGGCGCGACTGGTGGCCGAGATCGATCAGGACATCGCCGTGGGCGATGCGGATTCGGCCAGCCAGTTGCTCGAAGCGCTGCGCACGTTGCCCAACGCCAACGAGGAAGTCGCCCAGCTGGAGGCCAACCTCAAGACCCTGGCCAGGGTGCGGCCGATGCTGGCCAAGGCGGCTACCTTGCTGCAGCAGGGCAAGGCCGAGCAACCGAAGGGTGCCAGCGCGCTTGATCTGTATCGCGAAGTGCAGCAGCTCGATCCGCAGAATGCGGTGGCTGAGCAGGGCATCTTCCAGGTGCAGCGTGCCGTGCTCGACCGTGCGCTGGCGGCGGTGGCACAGAACGATTTTGCCGGTGCCGACAAGGAACTGGCCGATGCCCAGGCGATACGTCCCGGTTCGCAGCAGATGCTGGATGTGCAGCGGCGCGTCGACGACATGCGTGAGCAGCGCGCCAGTGGCGTGCTGGCGCAGGCGCGTTCGGCGCTGGATGCCGGCAACCTCACCATGGCGACCACCCTGGCGGCGCAGGCGCGCGCCATCGACCCCGGACTGGCAGCGCTGGCCGACTTCAACGTGCAACTGGTGAACGCGCGGCTTTACGCCAGTTACAAGCCCGGCCAGGTATTCAGCGATCGCTACGTCGATCTGCCCGGCAAGACGCCGGACATGGTGGTGATACCCACGGGCAGCTACGAAATGGGTTCGGCCGGGGGCAAGCCCCATTCCCTGGAAGTGGCCACACCGCAACACGAGGTGACGCTGAGCAAGGGTTTCGCGATGGCCCGCAGCGAAATCACCGTCGGCCAGTTCCGCGAGTTCGTGCGCGCCAGCGGCTACGTGCCGGAGTCGGTCAAGCTCGGCGGCGCCAGCGTGTACGACGAGCGCAGCGGCGCCCTGCGCGAGGACGACCGTGCCGACTGGCAGGACGACTATGCCGGTCGCAAGGCCGACGACGATCTGCCGGTGGTGAATGTCTCCTGGAACGACGCGGTCGCCTATGCCGCATGGCTGAGTCGGCGCACCGGCAAGGTCTATCGGCTTCCCAGCGAGGCGGAATTCGAATATGCCCTGCGCGGTGGTACCACCACCCGCTACTGGTGGGGCGACGGCGTGCCGACCAGCAAAGTGGAAAACCTGACCGGCTCGGGCGATCGTTCACGCAGCAGCCGGCGCTGGAGCCATGCCTTCCGCGGCTACCGTGACGGTTACTGGGGGCCGGCGCCGGTGATGAGTTTCAAGCCCAACCCGTTCGGCCTGTACGACATCGATGGCAACGTTTCCGAATGGGTAGCCGATTGCTGGCACGACAACTACATCCGTGCTCCGATGGATGGCAGCGCATGGCTCAATCCGGGTTGCAGCGCGCATGTCGTGCGCGGCGGTTCCTGGGGCAGTTCGCCGGATCAGGACGACTCGGACTTTCGGCAGGGTGCGAACAGCGATGTGCGCAGCGGCCGCGTCGGCTTTCGCGTAGTGCGGGAGTTGTAGCTCAGCCTGTTCGGCATGAAAGGGGGCAGGGCAGATCGCGCCGGGCTGATTCGCCGGCCGGACCCCGGCAGATCCATCGTATCCTCGCTGGCTCCGCGAGAAGCCCGAGGCGGGTGAAACCTGCTCCCTGCAGGGCGGTCAACTAGATGGTGGAGGAATGTTGCATCGAGCTGTTGTCCGGCTCGGCGTCGAGCAGTCCATGGGTGACGGCGTAGCGAACCAGATCGGTCTGATTGGCCAGCCCCATTTTTTCCAGTAGATGCGACTTGTGCGTGCTGACGGTCTTGATACTCAGGGAAAATTCGAAGGCGATCGCGGTCAGGCTCACCCCACGAACGAGTCGGCTGAACACCTCGTATTCGCGGTTCGACAGAAGCGTATGCAGGGGAGCGTGCTGCGGCTTGGAAACGTCGCTGGCGAGCAGTTCGGCGACCTTGGCGCTGACGTAGATGCCACCCGTGGCGACCTTGCGTATGGCCGAAAGCAGGAAGTCGCCGTCGAATTCCTTGGTGAGGTAGCCGGACGCGCCCGCACGCAGGGCCCGCACGGCGTACTGCTCTTCCTGGTGCATGGTAAAGATCAGCATGGGCAGCTGCGGTCGCACTTCCCGAACCAGCCTGATCAGCTCCAGTCCGTTGCGTCCGGGCATCGACAGATCGAGGATGAGCATGTCCCAGTTGCGCTCCCGCACCTTCTCCAGCAATGACTTGCCATCGCATGCTTCTCCCGCGAACTCCAGATCCGGCGTGTCGTCGAGGATCTTCTTGAGACCATTGCGGATCACCCCATGGTCATCGGCAACGAGCACCTGCACCCTGGTCATGCCTCACCTCCCACCGCGACCGGAACTTCAAACGGAATCCGCGCTTCGATCACGGTGCCCCGGCCCGGTGCGCTGGTGATCGTGAACGTGCCATTGATGGCAGTGGCGCGTTCGCGCATGCTGACCAGTCCGATGCCACGGGCATTCGGGTCGTGAACGAACCCCTTGCCTGAATCGCGCACGCGCAGAACCAGTTCATTGCCGTCCGCGACGAAACTTACTTCCAGCTCATGCGCATCGGCATGACGTGCGACATTGGTCAACGCTTCCTGCACGATCCTAAAGAGGGCTGTCGTCAGGGCATCGTCCCTGACAAGCTCCGCTGCCGGCAGGTCACATATTGCCTGGATGTCGCAGCGCCTGGTGAGTTCTTCGACCTGCCAGCAGATCGCCTCGGCCAGGTCGAGGTCGTCCAGGATGCGCGGCCTCAGCTCGGTCGAGATGCGGCGGACGGAAATGATGGCACCGTCGAGCATCTCGCGCATCGCGTCGAGCATGCCAGCCTCTGGCTGCCGGCCTTCCCTGATGCGTCCGCTGAGCCAGGTCAGTTCAAGCTTCAGTCCGGTGAGCTGCTGGCCGAGATCGTCGTGCAATTCCCGGGAAATGCGTGTTCGCTCCTCCTCGCGAACGGACTGCAGCGAGATCGATAGCTGACGCAGCTCGGAGTTGACCCTGCGCAGGTCGGCATCCTTGCGATGGCGTTCGGTGATGTCCCGCAGGACGGCGGTGAAGTGCGGCTTGCCGTCGATCATCATTTGCGAAATGGCCGATTCCAGCGGGAACTCACGACCGTCCGAGCGCAGTCCGAAGATCTCCGTCTGCATGCCCATTCCCCGTGAGGGCACGTTCGAGTCCATGAACGAGCGCACATGACCCTCGTGTGCCTTGCGCCGTGGCGCCGGCAAGAGCGTAGTGAGCGGCTTGCCGATGATGTCGGCGGCAGACACGCCGAACATGTGTTCGGCTGCCGGGTTGAACATGACGATGTTCTGTGCCGCGTCCACCGACACAATCGCATCCATGACCGAATCGATGGTGAGTCGATAGCGGTTGTCCGCCTCCTGCAGCGCCGAGTTCAGTGCGGCCTCCCGTCGCAGTTCGGTCGCCAGCAATGCCGCCGCAATGAAAATGAAGACTGACACAAGCAGGGTGCTGGACACGACGGTGATGGCGTTCTTGTGCCAGGTCGACAACGTTTCCGCATCATTGTTGGTGACGCTCACCAGCAAGGGGAAATCCTTGACGTAGCCGAGCGCGAACGTTGGCAGGTCGTCGCCTGCCTTCGCGGGGCTGATTTGCCTCAGCCCTTCGCCCGCCGGGGCGATGCGTATCCCCTGCAATTCGGGTGCAAACTTGCCTATGTCGTCCTCGCGATGGGGCAGGCTGGCGATCAAGCGGCCGTCATTCATGTAGAGCCCGATCGGGCGCAGAAAATCCTGCTCCATGTAGGCGTAGAACTGCTCGAAGTGATTCAGGTCGATCGCGGCCACCACGACGCCGCGAAAGCGGTTGTCCGAATCATCGATGCGGCGGGCCAGATAGAGCTTCCAGGTGCCCTTTGCCTGATCCTCCACGGGGGCGCTGATGAATAGCTGGTTTTCCTTTCCCTGGGACAGCGCCTTGAAGTAGTCCGTATCCGATACCGACTTGTGCAACATCAAGTCAGGTCCCGATGAATTGGCAACCAGGCCGTTCGCGTCGACGACAAATACCTCGGCCAGTTGCCGCAATCCGGAGAGCCTGGTGTTGAGCAGCAGCTGAACCGGCGGGCTGTCCAGGCTCAGCTGGGTTCCGTACGGCGTTTGCAAACGTCCCTGCACTCCACGCAGGGCGAGGTCGACGTTGCGGAATGACTGTTCGGTCTGATCCATCAACAGGCGCGCCAGACTGTTGGTTTCCTGATGTGCATGCATCAGGTCGCGAGAGCGCAGATTGAACAGAAAGACAGCCACCAGCATGGCGATGGCGACAATCGTGAGTGTAGCCAGCAGATAAACGGCTCGGGCTGGGCGGAATTGGTTGGACATGCTGGACTTCCCGAAGGCGATGCGGCTCGTGTGCGATAGGTCAGTGCCCAGGGATGGACGCTGGGTCAGCGAGCGATGAGTGCGTTCATCATGCGCCCGTTTCCTGCCGGAAGCGCTCATGCCGAGCCACTCTGAACGCGCGTGATCGCGACGGCCGATGGCATGACTCTTTGCTCTCGAAGCAGTTTTCTCCCCTTTGTACACCTTGGTTCTCCCTGTCGGAACCAGTGATCGCCACAGCGTCCATGCAAGATTACCCAGATGGCCGCGGTGGCTCTTGACGCAGGTCAACCCGCGGCTCTCGACCGGGTTGCGACTCCAAATGGCTGCGGTTCCCGGGATGGCGGGTAGTCAAGGCTGCTGCCTTGACAAGTCTTGAAGCCGGAATGATCTCCCGATGCCTCGGGATCCGTGGGATGGGGCCATCGGCCCATGGCGAAGGGCGGTCACCCGATGCCCTGGTTGAGTGGATTGCCGGACTCGCCGGCGTTGCGCACCGCTGTCCCGATGCCATGCATGGATCATGACGTCGGTCGCATGACGGCCGCTCCCTCTTCACCGACAGAGGACGGTTGGCATTCATTACTTCCTATTCGCCATAGGACTATTCCTATGGAGATTTTCATCCTGCCTCTGATGGTTGGCCTCAAGGGTCACGACCATAATCCGCTCGTGCCTAATGGCGTGCTTCAAGTGAGGCCACAGGTCATGACTGGCAACAAAATCATCCATCAAGGTGAATTCAAAATGATGAACATATCTCGCTCCGCGCTGGCAAGCATCGTTACCGTTGTCGCCTTTTTCGCGTTGGCTCCCACCTCGCACGCTGCAGACATGGATGCGGCCAAGGCACTGGCCAGAACCAACAACTGCTTCAAGTGCCACGCCATCTCGCGCGACAAGGACGGCCCCGCCTGGAAAAAGGTGGCAGATAAATACAAGGGCAACGCGGGTGCCGAGGCAAAGCTGATTCATCACCTGACATCGGGAGAGATGGTGACGCTAGCCGATGGCAGCAAGGTGCATCACGAGATCATCAAGACGGATCCCGCCAACGACACGGCACAAATCAAGAATCTGGTGGACTGGATCCTTTCTCTCTAGTACCAGCCGGCATTTGCCGCTTGCCCGGACTGTTGCCGGCACCAACAGAAGCGCGAGCCGGGTGACATGCCCATCAGAAGTTCATGTGAAGTCCTGATAGCCAATCACCAGCAGCAGATCTGATTCGGCAGACCTTGATTAACCCATCGATAAAGCAGGAAGGGACCTGACAAATGCATCTCACAAAGAAACTCATCCTGGGGGCAGCCCTGATCCTGGCCAGCTGGACAGTTCCGGCCCTGGCAGGCAGTCCCCCCATCCAGTTGCCCGATCTGGGTTCAACCCAGGCGGCTGCCTATCAGTCGACCGCTGAAACAGCGAAGCGCGCGCTGGCCGATGATGCCAAATGCACGCGGTGTCATGACGAGAATGAGGCCAAGCCGATTCTCTCGATCTATCAGACACCGCATGGCGTCAAGGGCGATGCGCGGACGCCGACTTGCCAGTCGTGCCACGGCGCCAGCGAGAAACATCTGGCCGGAGACAAGACAGGGAAGGGGATTCCGCCACCGGATGTGATGTTCAACAAGCATGACTACCCGATGTCCGATGCCGGCGACCGAGCCGCCGTCTGCCTGACCTGTCACAAGGGAACCCAGCGCACGCATTGGGAAGGGAGCGCCCATCAGACCAATGGTCTGGCCTGCAACGACTGCCACAAGGTTCATAGCGCAGTCGACCCGGTGCGCAAGAAGGAAACCCAGGCTGCGGTGTGCGAGACCTGTCACAAGGATCGCCGCGCCGACCTGCGGAAGATCTCTCACCACCCTGTTGGCGAAGGCCAGGTGGCGTGCTCCGACTGCCACAACCCGCACGGTTCCACCGGGCCGTTCCTGATGAAGAAAGCCACGGTGAACGAGACCTGCACCACATGTCACGCGGAAAAGCGCGGTCCGTTCCTGTGGGAGCACCAGCCGGTAGCCGAAGATTGCACGAACTGCCATACGCCGCATGGCTCGAACATCCCGCCGCTGCTGAAGTCGCGTCCGCCGTTCCTGTGCGCCGAATGCCATGACGGTCCGCACAACAGCCAGTCGGCCTTCGGCGCCGGTGTCGGTGGCCTGCAGTCGACCATGTCGGGGTTTGCGCCCAGTGGCGGACGCGCACCAAGCCCAAATGCAAGCGGTGCCGGACGAGCATGCCTCAATTGCCACGTGATGGTTCATGGCTCGAACAGCCCCGCCGGCGCCTTCCTGCATCGTTAACTACTTAGGGACGTGATATGAAATCCGTAAATGGAGTGCTTTCCGTCAAGTCACTGGTGCTGGCGATACTCGCGGTATTGCCGCTGGTCTCCTTCGCACAAACTGACGACGACGTTCTGGTCCTGACCAAGCCCACCAATTTCGTCGAGGTGGGGCTCGGAAATGTGTCCAGTGATTCCTACAACTTCGGCCAATACAACGGACTGGGCAAGTCAGGCCTGTTCGGGATTGGCAACCTGAGCGTGCAAGGTGGCGATGCCTACGGGCAGGGCCTGGGTACGCGGCTCTGGTCGATCGACGGTACAAACCTGGGGACGGACATCCGGGCGGTCGATGCCTCGATCCGCGATCAGGGGCGCTGGATGGTCGGCCTCAACTTCACTCAGCAGCGTCACGACATCGCTGACTTCTGGACGCCGCTGCAGGGGGCAATGGGGGGCAATGCCTTCACCTTGCCGGAAGCGTTCGGCACGATCAACACCGCCCGGCCATCGACTCCGACTCCTTATGGAACGCAGGTTCTCACGCCCGAGCAGGTGGGGTACTTCCACAAGGTCAACGTGCACACCAACCGGTACAACACCGGAATCACCTTTGGCTACAACTTCAACCGGCAGTGGAATGTCCAGTTGGAGTGGAATCACATCGAGCAGTCCGGAGCGAAGCAGATCGGATCCGGAACCGACGCCAACAACCTGTCTGCCGCGGCCACCCTGGCAGGCTATGCGCCAGGCGGTGAGCGGATCCAGATGCTGATGAATCCCACGGATTACACCACGGACAACGTCAACGTGGCGATGAACTGGGCCGGTGTAAAAGGGTTTTTCACCGTGGGCTACTATGGCTCGCGCTTCGTCGACAACTACTCGAGCGTCAGCTTCCCCAATCCGTTCGACACCGGGCACTCACCGTCTGGATCACTGCTTGGCGCGCCGTATCCGGTTGACGCACTCAGCACGCCACCGAGCAACGACTTCAGTCAGTTCAATTTCAGCGGCGGCTACAACCTGTCTCCGACGACTCACCTGGTGGGCGGCTACTCCTACGGCCGCAATACGCAGAACATGGGTTATGTCAACCAGGATCAGATGGTGCCCGGCGGCCTGCCAGTCAATTCGCTGCACGGCAAGGTCATCATGACGCATGCCGACATGAAGCTCACCAACCAGACGACCAGGGATCTCAGCCTGTCGGCGGGCATCGACTACAACGAACATGACAACCAGACGCCGGCTTACACCTACACCTTCCTCAACCTGGGTGGCGATCCGCAAACTTCGTTCAGCATTCCGCTGAGTTACAAGACCACCCAGGGAAAACTTGGCGGCGACTATCGCATCTCCAGCAATCAGCGGCTGAACTTCGGTTATGAATACGAGAACAAACGGCGTTGGTGCAATACGGCGGTGCCGATTGATCCCGCTACCGGCAATCCGGTGGGGGCTGAGCTGTCCGGGACGAACACCGGCTACTTCCAGGCTGTTGCGGTACTCGCCTGTGTCGCGGTGCCCAAGGAAGAGCTGAACAAGTTCGTGGTCAATTATCGCGGGGATGCCACTGACGCGCTGAATTTCAACGTGGGATACGCCTATTCCGATCGCAGCTCCACCGTGAATCCGGCGTTCTACAGCCCGCTGCAAGCCAATAGCGAGGGTTACGAGAACTACAACTACCAGGCGTTCTTTGATGGATCCCGTCGCCAGAACATGGCCAAGGCTGGCGTCAATTACCAGGCAACGGACAAGTTGAACCTGAGCATGGATCTGCGCGGGACGAAAGACGAGTACTACGACTCGATCATGGGTGTGCAACAGGGTGAGTCATCCAGTGTCAATCTGGATCTTGCCTACCAGGTATCGGAGAAAACTTCGGCCTCGGTCTATGCCAACTGGCAATATCGGTCACGGGACATGATCAGTGCTTCCGGACGCGACTCGGTTGGCACCGCCGGACTCACCGGGTGGTCGAACAACCTGATCGACAAGGGCCAGGCCTTCGGTTTCGATTTGAGACATGACGGCCTGATGCATGGAAAGCTTGATCTGAGGGCCAATCTTTCCTACTCGCTGGATACGACTCGCTACAACACGCAGAGTTACGCCACGGCGGATATTCCGGGCGTGACATGCGCGACGACGCCAGGAAACAGCGGTTACAACTGCGGATCCACTCCCACTATCCGCAGCGAATTGATGCGGGCAGGCGTGACCGGGGACTATCACATTGACAACCACAGCACGGTCGGCGTCGGTTACATCTTCCAGAAGCTGAACTCGAACGACTACTACTACAACTTCTACCAGCTTGGCTTCACCGGCACGACAACCATGCCGACAAATCAGCTGAGCCCGAGTTACACCGAAAATGTAGTGTTCGTAACCTATCGTTACAACTTCATGTAATGAGGACGGCTTTTTACGCACGGTGCTCTTCGATTAGTGTTCAATCCGGGCATGCGAGGACTTATTCTGCCATGGATCGAACCAATCCTGGATTCCCATTCATGTCGGAACCTGTTGTAAAAGGCCAACGCTTTTTGAAGAGAATTTGAGGAAGTGGGTAATGAATAGTAACGAAGCACCCGTGCAGAAAAAAATGGCGGCAAGAATTTCCGCCTTGATCATCGGTGTCATGACGGTTTTTGCGCCATGGTACATAAGCGGGCCCCTGGCAACCTTGAATCGTGTCATTTTCTGGGCTTACGTGATCACCGGCGTACTGATGATGGCCGTTGCCATTGTCGCGTTGATCTGGCGCCGCGCCCTCTGGCCGGCATGGGCATTCTTCCTGCTTACGGTATGGATCATCCTGGCGCCGGACACATTGAGTTCTGCGTCAAAGGATGTGTCCATCGTGCACTTCATTCTTGGCGCGGCAGGCATTGTGGTATCCATATTCTGGATACGGCGCATGTTCGGGCGCATTCCTCCGAATCGGCCAGTGGTGAAAGGCAGGACATTCCGGGAATGCACCAGCAGTGAGCGAACCCTGTTCGGACTGGTGATGTGCGTTCTGGGACTGGGTTACTGCATGGCGCTAGGCTACCTGTACATGACCCATGTCGGCCTCAACGGAAAGCCCGGCATTTCGGCGCAGGACATTGCGATCACCTACTACGGCAATCGGAGCGGTACGCGTCTGGAGTTGATGTTGCGCGGCCAGATGCGCGACAAGATCAGTCCGGATGAGATGAATCAGGTGGTTGCCTGGTTGAAGTCCGGTTCGACCGAAGACGACTATGACGAAACGATCTATCCGATCATCATGAAGGATTGCGCGAAATGCCATAGCAAGAATTCAGGGAAAAATTTGCCGGATTACACGACGTATGAAGGCATTATCCCGGTAGCCACGGTCGATCATGGCATGTCGATCGAAACGCTGGTGAAGCTTTCCCATATCCACCTGTTTGGTATCGGCCTTGTCACGTTCGTCCTGGGATTCGTGTTCTGCTTCTCGACGCTCCCTGCATGGTTCAAGAATGTCGTGATCGTCGCGCCGTTTTTCGCGATGGTCATCGATATCGCCACATGGTTCCTCACAAAGTGGGATCCGATTTTTGCCTACACCGTGATCGTGTCCGGCCTGATATTGGGATCGGCCTGGGGTATTCAGATCTTCGTCTCGCTCTACCAGATACTTTTTCTTCGTCCCGCTGCAGAAAGCTGAGGCGTAGGCGCATGGGCTGAATTTGTCGACGCGCCAAGACATGGGCGCGAACGACACACCGGGCGGGTGGCTGGTCGGCATTTGGCAATGCATGTCCTCAGGCATGGTGCGCGGTCGGCTGGAATTGAGGGTTCGATCGGGAAAGGGCCGGCGCGCGGTTATCGGTGATTCGCTGGTATAGGTCAGAGATGTGAGGCATGGCAAGCCAGGGATGGCTGCCGCCCGACTCTGGATTCCGGCCATATTCGTGGCTCCGCGATTATCGACGTTCATGGCGAAACGCCAGGAGAAAATCATGTATTCCAGGACTTCCTTGTGCGCGGCGACTTTGCTCTTCTCGCTGCTTGCTGGCTGCGGCCAGCGCACCGTGAGCTACAGTCGGGACGTGAATCCGATCCTTCAGGACAACTGTGCTGTCTGTCATCGGCCGGGAGCGCCCGGCTTCGGCGCAAGCGGTTTCAGCGTGGCGACATACGCGGACGTGATGAAGGGCACCAAGTATGGTGCCGTCGTCACACCTGGCAGTAGCGTAGGCAGCACCCTGGTCAGGCTGTTGCGACACCAGGCTGACAAGAGCATCAACATGCCGAAGAACTACACGATCGACCTGACCCGGCACGAAAACATCATTCTGCCCGGGGTTGACGCGCGCGACTTGCCTGCAAGAGACGTGGAATTGATTTCGAAGTGGGTGGATCAGGGCGCCAAGGACAATTGAGGCTTGCGTCGCCTTGAGATCGAGTGCGTCTGCCAGATACATCTTCGAGTGCTGCATCCACGCCGACGCCGGTGTATCCAGGCTATCGAAGTCGCCGATTCAGGCGGAGCTCCTGGCCGTGCTGATGCCATGCATCCAGTACAGCTGCGGCACCGGCTTGCCCGGCTGAGCCCGCGTGAGCACGGCCGGAATCTGAATGTCGGTAAGTCGGGACTTCCTGATCGAATCTCTCCGAGGCGGACGATGAGAAGCAAAGACACCTGGTACCCGCCGTCCTGCGCGGTCGCGCCCCTTTGGCCCGGCACCTCATGACACAGATCCTCATCGTCTACTCAACGGTTGACGGCCACACGTTGAAAATCTGCAGTCGGATTCGCGATCTGCTTGAGCTGGATGGACACTCCGTCACCCTCAGCGAGATCGGCAAGGGCGCGTCTGCAGAGGTAGCCAAGTACGACAAGCTAGTCATCGGCGCCAGCATCCGATATGGCCGCCACCGTGAGGAAGTCTGCAAGTTCGTCCAGGCCCACCGGCGCGATATCGGGCAACGGCCCAGCGCATTCTTCTCGGTCAATGTGGTCGCAAGAAAACGCGGCAAGGACTCGCCGGAAGGTAATCCGTACGTGCAGCAGTTTTGCCGAAGGACCCATTGGGCTCCGAACGAGCTGGGCGTCTTCGCGGGAAAAATCGACTACTCGAAGTACGGTCTGCTTGATCGCTACATGATTCGCTTCATCATGTGGTTGACGAAGGGGCCGACCGATCTGCACGCCAGCGTTGAGTTCACCCGCTGGGAGCAGGTCGATGCCTTCGCTCGCCGCGTTTCACTGATGTAATCGGGCTGGCTCGTCGTGATCCTCTGGTGATGCCGCATGCCTGCAATGAGCGGGCTCCCTTTGCGCGATCAGTATCTGTTCCAGAAAGATTCTGATCGAGGCGGTAACCCTCTTCGGTGCGCCGTGCGCCTCACCATTCATGAGCAAGATTTTACGCCCGGCATTTACTTGACCTGGATCAAGATGACAGATGCCGGGTTTGCGCAGACTTGCGTTATGAACCCCATTATCGTCGCTCCCCAGTTTGATCCCGCGCTGATCGCTCGCTACGATCTCGCCGGCCCTCGCTATACCAGTTATCCGACCGCGCCCCAGTTCAACGCCGATTTCAACGAGACGGCGCTGCGCGCAACGATTCAGGCGTCCAACGAGGAGCCGATTCCGCGCCCTCTGTCGTTGTACGTGCACGTGCCGTTCTGCATGAGCCCGTGCTTCTACTGCGGCTGCAACCGGGTGATCACGCGCGACACCAGCAAGGCCGATCATTACCTCGAGCGACTGTATCGCGAGATCGAGCTGATCGGGCCGCTGTTCGACCGCGACCGGACGGTGCGACAGCTGCATTTTGGCGGTGGTACACCCAATTTTCTCGACATCACCCGCATGCGCGACCTGATGGGGTCACTGGCGCGGAATTTCAGTTTCAGCCGTGAGGCGAGCCGGGAATACGGCATCGAGATTGATCCGCGCTTTGCCGATGGCGCCTACGTGCGCGAACTTGCCGAGTTGGGCTTCAACCGGATCTCGGTCGGCATCCAGGATTTTGATCCGGCGGTGCAACAGGCCGTCAACCGGATCCAGAGTGTCGAGCAGACCCGCGAGGTTCTCGAGGCCGCCCGTGCGGCGTCATTCCGTTCGGCCAACGTGGATCTGATCTACGGTCTGCCCAGGCAAACGGTGGACGGATTCAGCCACACCCTGGATCAGGTCGTGGCACTGGAGGCCGATCGCGTGGCTGTTTATGGCTATGCGCACTTGCCGAAGATGTTCAAGCCACAACGACAGATCAACGCGGAAGAATTGCCCGATCCGGCAACGCGGCTTGCGCTTTTCGGTTGCGCGCTGGAAAAGCTCAGCGCAGCCGGCTATGTCTACATCGGCATGGATCATTTCGCCCGCGCCGACGATGAGCTGGTGCAGGCGCAGCGTGCCGGTACGCTGCAGCGCAATTTCCAGGGCTATTCGACGCACGGCGACTGCGACATCGTCGGGCTGGGCGCGAGCGCGATTGGACGCATCGGTGACAGCTACAGCCAGAACGCGCGCGATCTGATCGGCTACTACGCGGCGCTGGATGCCGGCCGTCTGCCGGTGGTACGCGGCCTGGAGCTGGTCGAGGACGACCTGATCCGGCGCGAGCTGATCGGTGAGCTGATGTGTCACGGCAGACTGGACAAACACGCCTTCGGCGCGCGTCACGAGTTGCTGTTTGACGAGTACTTCGCGCAGGCGAGACAGCGGCTGCATCCGCTGATCGGGGATGGCCTCGTGCTGGAGAGTCCGCGCGAAATCCGCGTCACGTCGAGGGGGCGGCTGCTGTTGCGCAACATCGCCATGTGCTTCGATGCCTATCTGGACGATGTGGCACCGGCAACGCGCTTCTCGCGCGTCATCTGATCCACGCGGTCCGACCCGGTCATCCATCAGAATCATGTCAGCCAGGCCGAAGTCTATTTGCCCTCCCGATCCGTCCGGCCGCAGCGCTGACGACCACGGGACGCAGTTCTGCCACAGATGCACGTTTTCCAGCATCTGTATCGCGGGCGGTTGCCACAAGTCCGAGCTGGCCGAGTTGCAATGCCTGGTTGAACATGTCGGGCAGTTCCGCGCCGGCGAACATGTATTTCGCGCGGGCGACACTTTCCGGGCGATCTTCGCCGTGCGACGTGGCACGGTGAAAACCTGCGTGGTCGACAAAGGGGGGCGCGAGCAGGTGCTGGGCTTTTACCTGCCCGGTGAAGTGATCGGCCTGGATGCGATCTATCCCGAGCGCTTCCCGTGCAACGCGGTGGCGCTGGACACAGCTTCCTTCTGCCGCTTCTCGTTTCCCGCGATCAGCGACCTGGCTGCGCGCGTGCCCGCCGTGCAGCAGCACCTGTTCCGCATGCTGAGCAAGGGTCTGGGCACGGCAAGCCTGCCGGCTCGCGATCCTCGCGATCATAGTGCTGACCAGCGGGTCGCCGCGTTTCTCATGGATCTGTCAGACCGATATGCGGAGCGAGGCTTTTCCGCCACCCGTCTGCACCTCAGCATGTCGCGTGGCGACATTGCCAACTATCTGCGCGTGGCCGCCGAAACGATAAGTCGCGTGTTGAGCCGTTTTCGCTCGCAGGAACTGATCAGGATCGACGGGCGCGGGCTGGAGCTGCTCGACCTGGCTCGTCTCGGCGTCATCGGAAGTCGCTGCGATCGACTCTAGGTCGTGCGATCGTGCTCGCGTATGGCGCGCATGCCTGAAGGGATCGGGTGCGGCTGGCGGCTCAACTTTCCGGCCATGAGTCGTGCGAGAAAGCCTGCGTTCCGGGCACTGCTGCGTCGGCACGCACGCGCATTGCCAATGGCATGCACGGCATGGTTCTGGGCGAGTCCGCATATGCCCTGCGCGGGAATCAGGCTTGGCGCTCAGGGGCAACCTGACAGCGGTTGTCCGCACTGCAGGGTCCCGCGTGCGGCATGACGACAAATCACAACATTTGTCGGCGCGACGTGAACGATGTTTGATCCGCGTCAAGACGGGAGGGCACCGAGCTGGGCACACTGGGACTCCTTTACGCGGCGAGCATTTCATGACACGTCCTTCTTCGTTCGATTACGAACAACTTCGCGCCTGCGGTCGCGGCGAGCTCTTCGGCCCCGGCAACGCCAGGCTGCCGTCGCCGCCGATGCTGATGTTCGACCGGATTACCCACATTTCCGAACAGGGCGGCGCCTATGGCAAGGGTGTGATCCGTGCCGAGCTGGATATCCATCCCGACCTGTGGTTTTTCGCTTGCCATTTTATCGGTGATCCGGTGATGCCCGGTTGCCTGGGCCTCGATGCCATGTGGCAACTCAGCGGGTTCTTCCTGCCGTGGCTGGGCGAACCAGGTCGCGGTCGCGCACTGGGTGTGGGCCAGGTGAAGTTCTCCGGGCAGGTCATGCCGGACGCGAAGCTGGTGCGTTATGAGATCGACATCCGCCGAGTGATTCGCGGCAAGCTGTCGATGGTGATTGCCGACGGCAAGACTTTCGTCGACGACCGCCAGATCTATGTAGTGAGCGACATGCGCGTAGGTCTGTTCCAGACCACCGAGGGCTTTTGACATGCGCCGTGTGGTGGTGACTGGTATGGGTATCGTGTCATGTCTGGGCAACCTGCCGATGACCGTGGCACGTGCACTGCGCGACGGCTACGCTGGCATCAGCGCGATACCCGACTACGCCGAGCGCGGCTTGCGAAGCCAGATTGCGGGTGTGCCGAAGATCGATCTCGAAGCGGCGATTGATCGCAAGCTGAAGCGCTTCATGGGCGACGCGGCGGCCTATGCCTACGTGGCGATGCGCGAGGCGATCGTTGATGCGGGTCTGACTGTCGAGGACATCCGCGACCCACGCAGCGGCGTGATCGCCGGTTCCGGTGGCGGCTCGGCGCAGTGGCAGATCGAGACTGCCGATTTGCTGCGCAACAAGGGCGTGCGCAAGATCGGCCCGTACATGGTGCCGCGCACGATGTGCTCCACCGTGTCGGCTACGTTGGCGACCGCGTTCGGCATTCACGGTATCAGCTATTCGATTTCCGCTGCCTGCGCCACTTCGGCGCACTGCATTGGTGCCGCCGCGGATCTGATTCGCCATGGCGCGCAAGATGTGATGTTTGCTGGCGGGGGTGAGGAAGTGCATTGGGGCATGACGGCGCAGTTCGATGCGATGGGAGCGCTGTCGAGCGGCTACAACGACATGCCGCTGGTCGCTTCGCGCCCGTACGACGTGGGCCGCGACGGCTTCGTGATTGCCGGTGGCGGCGGCATCCTGGTGCTGGAGGAATACGAGCACGCAAAGGCGCGTGGTGCGCATATCCATGCTGAACTGGTCGGCTACGGCGTCACTTCCGATGGCGCCGAGATGGTGGCACCGAGCGGCGAGGGCGCGGTGCGCTGCATGCAGATGGCACTGGCCGGCCTCGGCGCACCGGTCGACTACGTCAATACCCATGGTACCGCCACACCGCTGGGCGACATCATCGAGCTGCAGGCGTTGCGCGAGGTGTTCGGCACGGCAGTACCGCCGCTGTCATCGACCAAAGCGCTGACCGGTCATTCGCTTGGCGCGGCCAGTGTGCACGAGGCCATCTACAGCCTGCTGATGCTCAATGGCGACTTCGTGGCCGGTTCGGCCAATATCGACGAACTCGATCCGCGCGCCGAGGGCTTTCCGATCGTGCGCAAGAGCAGGTCGGCAAAGCTGAATACGGTGATGTCGAACAGCTTCGGTTTCGGTGGTACCAATGGCAGTCTGGTGTTTGCCAGAGTCTGATGCCGCGTCAGCGGGTTCGCTCAAACAGCCGCTACGGGAATATGCAGCATGTCCTTGAAGGGTGCCAGCGCAATCTCCAGAGAACAGACCTGGGGCGAGGAGCTTGCCAATAGTCTGAGCCATGGGCTGGGATTGCTGCTGGCCATTGCCGCCTTGCCCGTTCTGATCGTCCACGCCAGCCACACGGGTCGTGCATACGCGATGGCCGGTGCGGCGACATTCGGTACCAGCGCCTTGCTGCTCTATCTGGCTTCGACGCTTTATCACGCGATAGCGCATCAGAAGATCAAGAGGATTCTGCGCGCACTGGATCACACCGCCATCTATCTGCTGATTGCCGGCACCTATACACCCATCACGCTGGGTGTTCTGCGCGGCGGCTGGGGTTGGATCCTGTTCGGCACGATCTGGACCATGGCCCTGGCAGGGGTGCTGTTCAAGGCCATGGGTGGACTGCGCTTTCCGCGCCTGTCCACGGCGCTATACGTGGCGATGGGATGGGTCGGGCTGATCGCGATCCGGCCGCTGTGGCTGCACATGCAAGCGGGTGGTCTGATCTGGCTGGCGGCAGGCGGTCTGGCTTACACCCTGGGGGTGGTATTTTTCGTACTTGACGAAAGACTCCGTTACAGCCATTTCATCTGGCACCTGTTTGTCGTTGCAGGTACGGTATGCCACTTTTTTGCGGTGCTGCTGTACGCGAATTGATTTGCCATGTCGAGGTGGCTCGAGCCTCGAACGCTGCGATGGGTGCCGCGACCCGACGTCTTCATGGCTGCTTGCGCTCGGGTCTCCGCATGAAGTCGCGCAGACGTGAAAAACTCACGCAGTTGCCGCGGGGATGGCCAGGTCGTCGTCATCCATGTCCGCCAACAACTGGCGATGCACCCGATCCAGCTCGGCCAGCAGTTCGCCGCGGGCCTCGGCCGCGAACGGGTTCTCGCGCTGGATGGCGCTGAACAGGTGGCCCGCGTCACCGCGCACCGCCGCCAGCATGTGCTTCATGCCCTGAAACGATGGCGGTGCCATCGGCATGCCGTCGTCCACGCCGATATCGATCAGTCCCTTGGCGATGAAAAACGCCAGTACATGGGTTCTGGCCATGGCGCGGTCATGGCTTTCGGGATTCTGTTCAATGACCTCGCAGCCAAGCTGGACGAACATCTCGCGAGTGCGATCTGCAGCCTGGGGATGCGCTTCGGAAGCGCAGATCACGGTGCGCCGTGGCCGTTCGTCGCGCGCCAGGCTGAGCGGGCCGAATAGCGGATGTGTGCCAACGTGCGGAATCGCCGCACCCAGCAATTCGTCCATGGCGGCGCAGGGATGCATCTTCACGCTGCCTACGTCGATCACGATCTGTCCGCCATGCAGCAGCGGGCGCAGGGCATGCAGTGCTTCGCGCATGTGTGGTACTGGCATGGCCAGCACGATCCATTGGGCGCCTTCGACCGCGATGCTCAGGGAGGGCCTGGCCAGCGCCGCGGGAACCTGCGCTTGCGGATCGTAGACGCGTACGTGATGGCCGGCCTGCAGCAGCAGCTGGGCGAAAGCTTCCCCGAATCGGCCGTAGCCAAGCACGGCAAAGTGGGCCGGATTTGGCGACGCCTCGCTCATCGCCCTAGCGCCACCAGAGCGGAGTCGAGACTGCTGTGCCATGCCGCGCAGCTTCCTGCGTCCGTTGCGCCAGTCCGCGGCAGAGCCAATGGTCGTTCGCGCCGTTTTGCAAGTTGAGTGGATACAGGTCGCTTTCCATGGGTATCGTGCAGGTCATGCCTTGTTGTCGGCGGCCTCGTGCAATGCGCGTATGCGCCGGCCGAGGAAGTCGAAGTAGCGGTCAATGTAGCTGATGTCGTTTTCGTGATCGATAAGAAACGGATTCATCAGGGTATGGCGCAGGATCACCAGTCGATCCTCATCCGGATCGAGCATGCTCGTATCCAGGTTCAGCGCGCCGAAGATGCGCGTCGTCTGCGCCGGGCCCAGCATGTCCGGCCGCAGGGTAGTCATCGAGCCGAAGAACTCCTTGGTCTGCAATGGCTGGTGCGGGTCACAGCGCAGGGTGTCGTGCAACGACCGCACAAAGGCATTTGCACTTGCTATCGAGGTGTTGCCGCAGGGGTTGAGCGCCAGGCACACCAGGTTGCTGTCCGGCGCGAACGGCACCAGTGCCTTCACGCAATCGCTCAGCTCCAGCGCAAAGCGTTGAGCACGTGCATGGAAGGCTTCGGCGGCGCGCACGGTGGCACGTGGCAGATGGCCGAAGTGGGCATGATCCAGTGGCAAGACCTTGTGGGTGACACAGACCGCCGCGGCCGCCGCGCCGGACTTGGAGCCTTCCGGAATGAACTGACCGAGGCTGCGGTAGCGCGCGAGATAGTCGCCTGGTGTGGCGGCGTGGAAGACGTAGTCGGCACGCTCGGCAAGCAGTGCCATGGCACGATGGTCGCGGCAGATGAAGGCGCCGCTGCCATAGGGCAGGTAGCCGAGCTTGTGTGGGTCGACGGTGACCGAATCGGTTTCGGCCAGGGCGGCAAACGCGGCATGTACGCCCGGCGTGGGGAACACCATGTAATCCGCGGCCACCTGCTTGCGCGAACGCAGCGAGCCGTCCTCATGGCGGAACAGCGTGGCCAGGTAACCCCCCCATGCGGCGTCGACATGAACCGCGAAGTCCAGCCCGCGCCGGCGCGATTCGTTGCGCGCGGCGAGTACCGCATCGATCGGATCGATGGTGCCGTACTCGGTACTGCCCAGCACGGCCACGCACATGAGTATGCTCTGGCGGTTTCGCGCGCAGCGTTGCAAGGTCTCGCGCAGCGCGGCCGGATCCATTCGCATGCCCTCGGTGGGCAGCAATTCCAGCTGATCACGGCCAAGCCCGAGCAGTTTGAGTCCCTTGCTCCACGAGTAGTGCGCGGTGACCGGCGCCAGCACCAGGGGTACCTGCAATTGCCGGTGTGCGGCGAAGAAGGCAACCAGGCCACGCTGTTCGATGCGTTCGTGCTCCACTCGCTGCAGCCAGCGAGTCTGCTCGGCAGGCGTCTGTGCGACCAGCCAGGATTGCCACGCCGTCAACAGCGCGATGCCGTCCGCCTGCGACAGGTTGAACGCGCGCCAGTCGTCTTCCGGCAAGCTCAGATCAGGCACCCCCGCCGCACGCAGGGCTACGGGAAATGCCTTCAGCGCCAGCGCCAGCCGCAACGCCTGGTAGTTGGCCACGGTGCCGCCTGAGGTGAGATGGCCGAATGCACAGGCCGGCACGGCCGGGTCGTGCGGATAGCCAAGCATGCGCGCCAGTTGCAGGCCAGCCTGCACCTCCATGTCGACGGTGACCGGTGCGGCATCCTCGCTGACGTTGTTGGGGTTGTAGGGCAGGGTAAGCATCTGCGCGGCCAGACCGGGCAGCAGCAGATCCGATGCCATGTGTCCGATGTAGCGTGGACTGTGGAACGGCACCGACTTCTTCAGCGCCGCGGAGAGCAGATGCAACTCGCGGCGCATTCGGGATTCGAAGGCGATGTAGTCAGGGTGGTGCGCGGCACCGGTGGCGATCGCCGGCGGATCTTCCGGATGGAAGTTGCGCCGCCAGTACACATGGTCGCGCAGGAATTCGACCAGCATCTTTTCCAGCAGCGTATCGTTCTCGCCATACGGGCCGAGGAAGCAGGCATCCAGGGTGTGATCGCGTGGCTCCGAGCTGATGAAGGGGCGCGCGGCACTCATGCCAGCCGTCCATGCAGCCAGCGGGCCAGATCACGCATCCGAGCAGCTCCAGGCGCGCAGATGCAGGATCTGGCTGCGGCGAGGTGGAATGACGGCGCATCCTGGCGCGTCAGTTTGACGAACCAACGCCATGGCATGAGAGTCGTTGTCAATGCCGCAAATTCAAGCAAGAACTTTCGATCCGGGTACATCGTGCATGTCCGCCATCAAGGTGCGGCCATCTTGGATGGCTTTGGCGGCATTGCATTTGATTCAGGTCAGATATGACGCAAGTAGATGAACGCACACAGGTGAAATCACGGGCCGCGAAGCGGTTGGGAAGGCATGGTTTCCGTGTGTTTTCCTCGACCCGATTCTTGTCCGGATGTCGCTCTCGTCCGACCAGCCACTCAGGCCGAATGGCCTGATCGGAACAACCCGGGCACGCCGGCGGAGTTCGCCGTGAGGCCAGCGACCACGAGCCTCTTGAATGGCCCCAGTCGCGCACCGGCACTCAGCGCCAGCTTGCGCAACACCCGGGCCGGCGGGCGGTCGTCGGTATACAGACCGGCGAGCATCTGGGTGGCCAGATACAGCGGGCGCGTGGCCAGGCGATGCTGGCGTTCGTAGCGGCGCAGCAACCCGGGGCTGGAGATCGATCGGCCAGCGGCGACCGCCGCACGCAGTTCGCGCGCCAGGGTGGCCTGTCCAAGCAGACCGAAATTGAAACCATGCGCAGTCACCGGGTGCATGCCCACCGCAGCGTCGCCGATCATGGCGAAGCGCTCGGCCACGAAGCGCTTCGCATACACTCCCACCAGCGGGTAGGCGCAGCGCGGGCCGGCCACCCGCATGGCACCCAGGCGCTGCTGGAAGCGCTCGGCCATCGCCGCCTCCAGCGCCGCATCATCCAGCGCCAGCATCGCCTGCATCGCCTGCGGCCGCAGGGTCAGCACGACCGAGGAGGTATGCGGATCGTGCAGGGGCAGCAGCGCCAGCGTCTGGCCGACGCCAAACCACTCCCACGCCACCTGTTCGTGCGCCACCTCGTGTTGCATGCGCAGCACCAGCATGGTCTTGCCGAAATCGTGCATGCCGGCAGCGATACCCATGGCGCGCCGGGTTTCCGAGAAGCGACTGTCCGCCGCCACCACCAGTTTTGCGCGCAGGATCTCGCCGCTACTCAACTCCACGTCGGCCCCATCGCGGGCGGTGCGCACGCTGCTCACCCGCGCTCCGGTGATCCGCTCCACCTCGGGCAGCTCCATCACCTCGGCATAGGCGGCGCGACGGATCGCGTGGTTGGAGAGCAGCCAGCCCAGTTGCGACTTGCCGGCCTCGTCGTGGCGGAACATCAAGCCGCCGCGATCATCGCCATCGAGCACCATGGCGTCGCGCAGGGTACCGATCTCGTCCTCGCGCAGTCGTGACCACAGACCCAGCTCGCGCATCAGCCGTTGCGAGTTGTGCGTGATCGCAATTTCCCGTCCATCGTCCGCCGGCGCCATCAACGCCGCCTCCTGCTGTCGCTCGACCAGCGCGATGCGCAAGCCGCTGCCAGCCATAGATCGGGCAAAGCACAGCCCTGCCGGGCCGGCCCCGATGATCACGATGTCAAATGCCACAGGCGGCGCGCTCCGCGGATGAGTTGCCCGCAAGCTACCGGTCGTCAGGTTCTTCCGCATTGACCAGGGTCAGAAAACGATCAGTCGGTGTCCCATTTCATCCTTCGCAGCCAGTGCAACGGGACGATGGCAGCCGCGACACCTGTCCCGGAAGCAGTGCCCGTCGCCAGCCGACGCATGCCGGTGGCACGCGAGGCCGCCTTTTTCACCAGATTGCGGGCGGTGTCCGGCGCCTGCGGCAGGGAAGACGTCAGGGAGCGAGATGCCGGGTGACGAGGAGCAGGCCCTGCAGGATGGCCAGCGGGCTCGGCGGGCAGCCGTTGACGACGGCATTGACCGGAATCACGTCGCTGATCGGGCCACGCGTGGCGTAATTGGCGCCGAAGATCCCGCCACAGGCGCCGCAGTCGCCCACGGCGAGTACCCACTTGGGTTCGGGCATGGCCTCATACGTGCGCTTGAGCGCCTCCTCCATGTTGACGGAGACGGGCCCGGTGACCAGCAACAAATCGGCATGGCGAGGACTGGCGACAAAGTGGATGCCCGCGCCTTCCAGGTTGTAGTACGGATTGCCGAGCGCGTGGATCTCCAGTTCACAGCCGTTGCAGGAGCCGGCATCGACATGGCGTACGCACAGGGCCCGCCCGAACACGGCATGCAGCTCACGCTGGATTGCCGTGGGCTGTGCTTCGGAGGCCTCGGGTGCCGGCAGCGCCTCGCTCAGGCGGCCGACACGACGGATGCGTGAAAGGATATCGAACATGCGCGCTTACCCGTCGTGGCCGCTGTAGGAAAGGTTGAATGACTTGTTGATGAGCGGGAAGTCCGGGACGATGTTGCTGAGAATCGCCACCTCGATCAGCGGCCAGTTCTGCCAGGACGGGTCGTGCGGATGGCAGCGCCGGATGCCGCCTTCGGGCCCCGTCTCCAGAGCTACCATCACCGGGCCGCGCCATCCTTCGACCAGGCCCAGTCCGAACCGACCTGCGGTGACGGCGGGCACTTCGATGGCCAGCGCACCCCCGGGCAGTGTCTCCAGCAATTGCCGGCACATCCGCAGTGATTCCAGCGTTTCGTCGAAGCGCACCTGGACACGCGCCGCCACGTCTCCCTCGCTGCGCGTGGCGACCACGGGTGCCAACTGGTCATATGGCGCCGACGGCTGGTCGACGCGAAGATCTCGCGGAATGCCTGACGCGCGGCCAGCCTGGCCGATGGCGCCCAGCGCCCGTGCCTGCTCCGGCGTCAGCCGTCCGGTGCCGCCCAAGCGATCCTGCAGTCCCTGGTGCATGGCGAAGATCGCCCGCAACTCGCGAACGGCGCGCTGGAGCGCTGCGATCTCGCCGAGCAGCATCGGCATGGCGCTCACCGGCAGGTCACACGCCACGCCGCCGGGCACCACGAAATCAAACAGGTAGCGTTGGCCGAACACTGCCGCGTTATGCCGCAGCAGTTGCTCCTTGAGACTGGAAAACTGCGTCAGTGCGAAGGCGAGGCCGGCGTCGTTGCCGATGGCGCCCAGATCCCCCAGGTGATTGGCGATGCGCTCGCGCTCCAGCGCCAGTGCGCGCAGTACGGTGGCGCGTGGCGATGGCCTGGTGGTTGTGAGGGACTCCAGCGCGGCGCAGTATGCCCAGCTGAACGCCACCGTCGAGTCCCCACTGATGCGGGCTGCCAGACGATGCCCGTTGCCTTGGGCCATTGCCTCAAAACGCTTGGCGACACCCTTGTGCGTGTAGCCCAGACGTTCCTCCAGTCGCAGAACTTTTTCACCCACGACGGAAACGTGAAAACGCCCCGGTTCGATGATGCCGGCATGCACCGGCCCCACCGCAACTTCATGCACGCCTTCGCCAGCGACCGACACGAACGGATACGGCGTGCTGCTTGCCGCGCAGGGTTGCGTCGAACTGGCATCACGGCGCAATGGATACACCCCCTCGGGCCAGCCGTCGTGGCGCAGCCATGCTCGCGTGTCGCCACCGTCTGCCCGGATTCCGAGCAGGTCATGCACCGCGCGCTGCATGCGGTTGGCCACCGGGAAACGCGATGTCAGGGAAGGGTAGACCGCACGCTCGGCGGGCATTGCGTGTTCGATTACCACGACACGGTCGGGCAGCAGGTAGGCCGCGCGGATGCGCAGGCATTGATCGCGATCGCGATCGTCGCTGCCCCACAGCGCCAGCAGATTGGCGCCCATGACGTGCAGCGCATCGGCCGCCCATGACCAATGATAGGCGTCGGCCACCACGCGGCAGGCCGACGCGTTGGAGGGCAGGGGCACGCTGGCGGTGTCGAGAAAGTCGGGCAGCATCGTGGTCATCCGATCAACCGTGCCGCCAGGCGGTACCACTCGGCAAGTGCAGGCGGCATGTACAGGCCGAGCATCAGCACGATCGACAGGTGGACAAATACCGGCACCAGTGCAGGCGGATGCGGCAGGCGCCGTGCATCGGTCTCGCCGAATACCATCGGTTGAACCTTGATGAAGATCGCGGCGAATGCCACGGCCAGGCCGACCAGCAGGAACGGTGTCGCCCAGGGGTGATCGCGCATGGCCGTGATCAGGATCAGGTATTCACTGGTGAACACGCCGAACGGCGGCATGCCGAGTATTGCCAGCGAACCCAGCATCAGTCCCCAGCCGACGGTGGGACTCACCGCGAGCAGACCGCGGATGCCGTCGATACGCTGCGTGCCCGCGATCTGCGAGGCATGGCCGGCAGTGAAGAAGATCGCCGACTTCGTCAACGAGTGCACCGTCATGTGCAGCAGTGCGGCGAAGTTCGCCAGCGGCCCACCCATGCCGAAGGCGAACGTGATGATGCCCATGTGCTCGATCGAGGAGTAACCGAACAGGCGCTTGATGTCGCGCTGGCGCCACAGCAGGAATGCCGCCAGGACGGTCGAGAACAGGCCGAAGCCCATCAGCATGCGTCCGGGCAGCGCCGAATGCATCGCGCCCACCGCAAGGATCTTGCAGCGGACCACCGCATACATCGCCACGTTGAGCAGCAGCCCCGACAGCACGGCCGAGACCGGTGTGGGGCCCTCGGCATGCGCATCGGGCAGCCAGTTGTGCAGCGGGGCGAGACCGACCTTGGTACCGTAGCCCACCAGCAGGAACACGAACGCCAGCCCGATCACCGTGGGATCGAGCTGGCCCTTCACCGCGTCGAGATGGGTCCATAGCAGCGCACTCATGCCTTTGGCGCCGAGCAGCCGCTCCGCGGCGAAATACAGCAGGATCGTGCCGAACAGCGCCAGTGCGATGCCCACGCCGCACAGGATGAAGTATTTCCACGCCGCCTCGATGCTGGCACGGGTGCGGTACAACGACACCAGCAGCACCGTCGACAGTGTCGCCGCCTCCATCGCGACCCACAGCAAGCCCATGTTGTTGGTCGAAAGCGCCACCAGCATC
Organism: Pseudomonadota bacterium; assembly: GCA_021780735.1. Taxonomy (GTDB): domain Bacteria; phylum Pseudomonadota; class Gammaproteobacteria; order Xanthomonadales; family Rhodanobacteraceae; genus Rhodanobacter. The sequence goes on from JAJXYE010000243.1 coordinate 29,613, forward strand.
GCGGTCATGAACAGCTGGTACATGCTGTGATAAAGCCGCAGGCGGCGCGCGTTGAGTCGGCCGTGATCCTGCTCGATGCGCATGTAGGGCCGCGAGAAAACCGCCGTGGTGAAGCCGACCAGCGCGGTCAACGCGATCAGGAACACATTGAACGGATCCACAAAGAACTGCTCGTGGGCCACGATCATCGAGCCCTGGCCGATGATCCTCAGCACCAGGGCGCCGGCGGCGATCAGCGTCGCCAGACTGATCGCGACGTTGAGTTCGGCAGCGCGCCGCTGTGCCCCGATCAGGGCCAGCAGGACGGCGCCGAACAGAGGAATACCCAGTACCAGCGCAAGCTCCACGTCAGTCCTCCTTCAGTGCTTCGAGCTGGTGCAGGTCCAGGCTGTCGAATTGCTCGCGGATCTGGAAGAAGAAGATGCCGAAAATGAACACGCCAACCAGCAGGTCGAGGGCGATACCCAGTTCGATCACCATCGGCATGCCATAGGTCGTGCTGGTGGCGGCGAAGAACAAGCCGTTCTCCATGGCGAGGAAGCCGATCACCTGGGTAACGGCCTTGTGCCGCGCGATCATCATCAGGAAGGCCAGCAGGATCACCGCCATCGCGATGCCCAGCGTCTGCCGGGTCACCGTGGTGGCCAGCGAGCTGATCGGCTGGGCCAGCCCGAACGCGAAAATCACCAGGGCGAGCCCGACCAGCATCAGCGTCGGGATGTTCACCAAGGGGTCGCTGTCGCCTTCGATGCCCAGGCGGCGCATCAGCCGCATCAGGATCCACGGCATCAGCACGACCTTTTCGATCAAGGTCAGCGCGGCCGACCAGTACAGATGCGACAAGTGCGCAGTC
>JAJXYE010000178.1 GCA_021780735.1 Pseudomonadota bacterium
CTGCCCGCCGATCGCATGGCTTGGCTTGGGCATCGACCACCGCAGCAGGGTGAGGCATCGTTCGCCAGGGCTCCATGCTCGAACCATGGCCCCATCAATACATCCAGCGAGAACCGGAAGTTCAACCCGACTTGCTGACTTGAATGGTGCCGGCACCCGGATTCGAACTGGGGACCTACTGATTACAAATCAGTTGCTCTACCAACTGAGCTATGCCGGCGAAGGTCGGGGATTCTAGCAGGCAAGTCGGTGGACGTGCTCAAAAGCAGCCGGTGCTGTGCGAGTCTATGCCGCTGGCGCGCACATGGCTGCGCCAGTCGAAATGACTGCCGTCGGCCACAACCAGATCCAGCCAGTATTCGGGCACGTTTTCGCTGCGCTCGTTCATGCGCGCGGGAAAGCCTGCCGCAATCACCTCATCGAGGCGCTTGCGCGCGTTCGCCGGATCCCTGAACAGCCCCAGCGAAATGGTATTGGACTGGTCGCCGGATCCGACCACGAAGTAATCGCTGATGTTGTGCGCACCGAGCTGCCTGGCTTGCGCCAGTGCCTGGGCACGGCTGCCCGCCGCAGGCAGATAGACCCACCAGCCCGTGGTCTGACTGGCCATCTCCTGTCGCGAGCGCATGCGGGCGACCTGCGACGCCAGCGCCTGGCGGGCATTGCGCAGATCCTGCGGCGTGTCGAATGGCCCAAGCGACATGCAGCTGTAGCTGTGCGATGTGTCTGAAACGGGGTTGCGTCCCGCCCGGGGGCCGGTCGGCACCGTGGCGGCTGATGCCGGCATTTCCGACAGCAGTCGCAACTCAGGCACACCCGGATCGGTGGGGTTGCCGCCATGCGCATAGGGCTGACCAAGCAGCAACCATGCCCCCACTGCGATGTTGAGTGCACTGAGCAGGATAAACAGCAGACGCAGGAACATCGAACCACCATCAGCACGGTCGGTTTGCGCATTCTAGACGGTCGGCAACAGCTCGATGTGCCCGTCTGCCCACAGGGCCAGCCCGCGCAGCACGCTATCGCGTGCCAGTTGTGACGGCAGCGACAGCAGCGAGGCCAGTTGTGGCGCATCGCCGCCATCCAGGATCAGCGTGGGTGCCGCACCCAGAAGCGGCAGCATGTGCGTAGTGAACCGTTCGATCAGGGCGGCGGCCGCCTGCCAGCAGCCGGAGGTCACTGCGTCGGCAGTGTTGTCGGCCAACTCCAGGATCGCGCCGGGTCGCTGTGGCCGAACCCGGGCGGTTGCGTCCAGCAGGGACTGCTGCATCAGCCGCACACCGGGAGCGATCAGGCCACCCAGATGGCGACCATCGGCCATCAGCGCGTCCAGCGCCAGCGCAGTGCCGGCACTGGCCAGCACGCAGGGTGCGCGGTGCGCGGCGTGCGCGGCCACCATCGCCAGGAAGCGATCCACCCCCAACCGCTGCGGTTCGGCGTAGGCATTGCTCACGCCGCACGCGCTGGCCGGTGTGCGCAACCAGTACGGCGCCAGCGCGAACACCTGTTGCGCGGCCGTTGCGACCTGGCTTTCGCGCACGCTATCGACCACCGAGGCGGCAATCACCCCCGCCGGTCGTGGCACGCTGGCCCAGGCGTCGGCCAGCACGGCGCCGATGTCATCCTGCCAATCCAGTGCACCGTGAGCCAGCCATGCCGGGGAGTGACCCTGCACCGCCCATTTCAGCCGTGTATTGCCCAAATCCAGCAGCAGCCTCATGCGCGGCGCACCGTGACGTCCGCACTGTCGATGCTGCGCAGACTGCCATCGGGCAGGCGCACCTGCAGGGCACCGCGCGCGTCGATGCCGGCACCGGTGCCATGGATCACCCCCAGCGTGCCGGTCAATTGCAGAGACTCGTCGCGCAGCAGATCATGCTGGGCATAGTCTGCCGTGAACGCGGCGAAGCCGTCGCGCTCGAATTGCCGCAGGCCTTCCGCCAGTGCCGTAATGAGCACCGCGGCAACCCGGTTGCGATCCGGCGGCACCCCACCGGTCAGGCTGGCCAGATCGCAGGCCGGCTGCCCGGTCTGGAGGCGCAGTGCCGGAGTCAGGCGCAGGTTGAGGCCGATGCCGACCACGGCCGCACAGGGTCCCTGATATTCGCCGCTCAGCTCGACCAGGATGCCGCCCAGCTTGGCGCCGGCCGATTCACCCGTGGCAACCAGCACATCGTTGGGCCATTTCAGTCCGGCGCCGGCAACACCCAGCTGATCCAGTGCGCGCAGCACGATCACTCCAATGGCCAGCGACAACCCGCTCAATCCGGCGATACCGGACTCGAAGCGCTTGAGGCAGGAAAGGTAGATGTTCATGCCCGGCGGCGACAACCAGCTGCGGCCACGGCGACCGCGGCCGGCCGTCTGCGACTCGGCCAGCACGATGCTCAGATCGCTTGCGCCGCTCCGACGCTGCAGCTCGCTCGAGGTGGAGTCGAGCTCGCCATGCACTTCGATCGCCCCCAGCGAACGCGCCAGCGCGGATGGCAGGGCGGCGCGGATGACCCCGGCATCCAGCATCTGCACTGGCCATGGCAGGCGGTAACCGGTAGCGGCATGCGCCTCGATCGGGACGCCTCGGCCACGCAGGATCTCGACCTGCTTCCAGATGGCCGCGCGCGTCACCCCGGCACGGGCGGCGAGCGCCGCACCGGAGACCGATTCACCGGTAGCGAGCCATGCCAGCAATTGCAATGGCTGCATCAGCCGGCCCCGCGTGCAACGCCAAGCACTGACGGCATGTGCTGGAACACGGGAAAATGCGGCAGGATGGTCATGGGGCGATTTTAGCCCGGTCATGCCGCGCTGCGGCATCTGTCGCCGATATCTGCGGGGGTAGTCCCATCTGACCGCAGCACTGGCACGGCACCATCATTTCTGAGACGATCAGGGCCTTCGCTTGCTGGTTCGGGGAGTTCGACTGCCATGCGTGCCACCCAATGGATCATCGGTTGCGCCCTGTGCATTGCCGGCATCGGCAGTGCCGCCGCGGCAAACCTCGACGTCCAGAGTGTGGAAAATGCCCCGCATGCCGCCGTCAGCACCAGCTCGCATGACCGGAGCAGCAGCGGTGACATCGTGGGACTGAACCGCGACGGCAGCACGGGCAACAGCAGCGATGGTGCCGCCGGCACATCGAGCAGTGGCAACGGGCACTCTGGCAGCACCTCATCTGCGCCCGCCAGCCCTCGCCGGCCGCATCTGGGCTGGCAATCACTGCTGCCTGGGTCGATCCAGTAAGCGTTCGGCGGCATGCCGGCGCATTGGTGGCCATCGCTGCGCGCACAATTCAAATCCCCGCCGATCGCGGAACCGCTCTGGCGGCGAGCGCTGTGCGCCTGCCCGCTGGCGCGCCGGCTGGATCCAGAAAGACAGAACCGCCTGCATCAGCTGGCAGCGCTGTTTCTGGCGCGCAAGCGCTTCCACGCTCTTGCCGGAGTCGTGCTGGACGACTACTGGCGCCTGCTCATCGCCATGCAGGCCTGCCTGCCTGCCTTGCAGCAGGGAACCGCCTGCATGCGTGGCTGGCATGAAGTGTTGATCTATCCGGGCGAGTTCAAGGTACGGCGCAATCATCACCATGACGGCAGCAGCAGCGGCTGCGTCACCGAGGACGCCCACCCCCCGTTCGGCCGCTCGTCGGAGCGCGGCCCACTGGTACTGTCGCTGGCCGACGTGCAGCTCGACCTAGAGCAACCCTGGGATGGGTACAACGTGGTCGTCCATGAGATGGCGCACAAGCTGGACATGCTCGATGGCCCGGCTGATGGTGTGCCGCCCCTGGTGGATATTCCCCGGCGCCGCTGGATCGAGCAGTTCCGAGTGGCCCACGAACGCCTGGCCGGTGCCGCGACGGATGACGACTGCCCGATCGACCACTACGCGGCGGCAAGCGCCGGCGAATACTTTGCCGTGGTCAGCGAACTGCACTATTCGCAGCCGGCGCTGCTGCGGCAGTCGGAACCCGCGGTCGCCGGGCTGCTGGAAGCGTTCTATGGCCGCTCACCCGCTGACGGCTGCGAACCCTTGGGGCTGCGCCGTTCGCGCTGAATCGGCAGCCGCTCCGGCTCAGCTCGCAGCCAGGGTCACGCTGAAGCGGGCGCCACCCAGCTCGGGCGAGCGATCGACCAGCAGCTCCCCCTGATAGGCATGCACAATGTCCTGCACGATCGACAGCCCGATGCCGTGCCCCTGCACCCGCTCGTCGCCACGCACACCGCGTTGCAGTACCTTCTCGATCTGGTCGGTGGCGATGCCCGGGCCATCGTCTTCCACGCTCATGCGCAGGCCGGGCCGCTGGCGCCCGGGCTGCGGCTGCATCTCGACTTCCAGCAGCACCCGGTGACCGGCCCACTTGAAGGCGTTCTCCAGCAGGTTGCCGAGCAGCTCGAGCAGATCGCCCTGCTCGCCGTAGAACGCGGCGCCATCCTCGATCTCGAATTCGCACAACACGTTCTTTGCCGCGTAGACCTTTTCCAGACCCTGCACCAGATCCTCGGCATGCGCAGCGATCGGTACCGCGCTGGCGAATGTCTGCCGCCCGGAAGTGGCCGCGCGCGCCAATTGATAGGCAACCAGCTCGTTCATCCGGCGCACCTGGTCGAGCACGCTGCTTCGGCGCGCCGGTTCGTCGCCAGCGGTTGACTCGAGTTGCGAGCGGATCACCGCCAGCGGCGTCTTCAGGCTGTGTGCCAGATCGGCCAGGGTATGCCGGTAGCGCATGCGCTGTTCGCGCTCGTTGGTGATGAACGCGTTGATGCGCTCGGTCAGGCCGGTGAGCTCAAGTGGATACTGACTGTCGAGCTGCTCGCTGTCGCCGCGCTCGACCCGGCTCATGTCGCTGGCCACCTTGCGCAACGGCGTCAGGCTCCAGCGCAGCAGCAGCATCTGCAGCACGATCAGCATGACACCCAGGATCGACAGCCAGATCACCAGTGCCCGCCGGTAGGCCGTGTTGCCGCCCTCGAATTGGTCCTCGGTCTGCGCCACCATCATGGTCAAGCGCACCGATTTGCCGTTCTCGGCATCCAGCGCCAGGCCGTAGCTGTAGTAGTAGAGCCGGCCCATGCGGGTGTCGATCGGCCCGACGAACTCGGGGACGCCAGGCGGCAGCTGTCGCAGAAATCCGAAGTCGCGACCGATCGCCGATGCCGACTTCCAGTGAAAACCCTTCTCGCCCACAGCCACCGCGTACAGGCCTGAGCCCGGGCGCGAGAAATTCGGATCAGGCGAGGTATCCGGCGGCAGGATCCTGCCGTAGCGATTCACGTCGAAGTTGGTGATATAGGCGATCGCGAAATTCTGCAAACGGTCATGCAGCGCGTTCAGTGCGCGCTCCTTGTTGGCCTGGGACAAGGTCAAGCCGACCAGACCGAGAAAGCCGGCCAGCACGAAGCCCGTGGCGATCGCCGCCCGCGCCGCCAGGGAAAGCGGGCGACGCGGTGGCGTCAACTCACTCGTCGTCACCGTCAGTGCGCGGGATGGCAAAGCGGTATCCGCGTCCACGAACCGTCTCGATCGGCTTCAGCACGCCTTCCGGATCCAGTTTGCGCCGCAGCCGCCCGATGAACACTTCAAGCACGTTCGAATCGCGGTCGAAATCCTGCTGGTAGATATGCTCGGTGAGGTCAGCCTTGGAGACCAGTTCGCCGGCATGCAGCATCAGGTATTCCAGCACCTTGTATTCGTAACTGGTGAGGTCGACCAGCTTGCCTTCCACGGTCACCGTCTGCGCGGTGGTATCGAGCTTGATCATGCCGCAGGCCAGGATCGGCTTGGACCAGCCGCTGGCCCGGCGCACCAGCGCATTGATGCGCGCCAGCAGCTCCTCGACATGGAACGGCTTGACCAGGTAGTCGTCCGCGCCATACTTCAGCCCCTCGACCTTGTCCTGCCAGCTGCCACGGGCAGTCAGGATCAGGATCGGATAGCGTTGGCCGGCCTCGCGCAGGGCCTTGACCAGATCCATGCCGGACATCTTGGGCAGGCCCAGGTCGATGATCGCCAGATCGAACGGCACCTCGCGGCCGAGGTAGATGCCCTCCTCGCCATCCTGTGCCGCATCGACGGCGAAGCCGTCGCGTTTCAGTCGCGCCGCCAGTGTCTCGCGCAGCGGCGCCTCGTCCTCCACCAACAGGATGCGCATATCAATGTTTCTCCTTGCTGCCCGCGTTTCGACCGGGCGGATTCTTGGTTGACTGGGCTGATCCAGGATTCTTGCTCGCCTCGGAGGAAATCGCCATCACCTTCACATGTCCCTGCGGCGTCAGCACCTTGATGCGGTACTCCAGCCGGCGACCGACTCCGCGCGTTTCGGCCGACAGCACCTTGCCGCCGGTATCGTGCTGCACTTTCAGCACCGCCTGATCCAGTGTCATCTCCGGCCTTTCCGACTGCGCCAAAGCCGCCCCGGCGACACTGATGCACAGCCATGTCAACAGAGCGGGAATGAAGTTTTTGTGCGTTGCCATGCGTGTGATGATCCCATCCGGCACCTGCCCGGGCGTCCAGCCTAGGCAATCAGGCCTGAATACTGACCGGATGGCCGGTCACTGTCACGCTGCAGCCGGGCAGCACTCCAGCGCCTGTTCCAGCAGCGCCCAGCCCGCGCCGGGCAAATGCGCGCCCTCGCTGATCGTGCGGCGGAACGCGCGGGCACCCGGCTGACCCTGGTACAGGCCCAGCAGATGGCGACTGATGTGCTTGAGTGCGGTGCCACGCGCCAACTCCGCCTCGACATACGGACGCAGATGGCGCAGCACCGCATCACGCGCCGGCAGCGGCTCGCCGTAAAGCGCCGCCTCGACCCGGGCCAACAGATACGGATCGTGATAGGCCGCCCGACCCAGCATCACGCCGTCCAGCCGGGCCAGGTGGGCCTGCACCTGCTCGACCGTGGTGACGCCACCATTGATGACCACCACCAATTCCGGAAACTCGCGTTTGAGCCGGTACACCCGCTCGTAGTCCAGCGGCGGAACTTCGCGGTTCTCCTTCGGCGACAGACCCTGCAGCCAGGCCTTGCGCGCATGCACCACCAGCACCTCGACACCGGCCGCCAGCATGATTTCGGTAAATTGCTGCAGGCCAGCGTAATCGTCCTGGTCATCCACGCCGATGCGGCACTTCACCGTCACCGGTATGTCCACTGCATCGCGCATCGCCCTGACGCAATCGCCAACCAGCGTCGGCTCACGCATCAGGCAGGCACCGAAGCGTCCGGACTGCACCCGATCCGAGGGACAACCCACGTTGAGGTTGATCTCGTCATACCCCGCTTCGGCGCCGAGACGCGCTGCCTGCGCCAGCTCCAGCGGGTCGCTGCCACCGAGCTGCAATGCCAGTGTATGCTCCTGCTGGCT
>JAJXYE010000410.1 GCA_021780735.1 Pseudomonadota bacterium
ACCATCGACGCGGCACGCCTGCTCGGCAAGGAAAAACAGCTCGGCTCAATTGCTCCCGGCAAGGCCGCCGACCTGGTCGCGGTGGGCTGCGATCCGCTGCATGACATCGACTGCCTGCGCCAGGTGCGCGGCGTGATCAAGGCCGGTACGCCGGTTTCCCTGGATTGACCCGAGTGAGCGCACCCGTGAGCGAAAGCAAGAAAATCGGCTTCTGGACCTGCACCGCGCTGGTGGTGGGCAACGTGATCGGCATGGGCATCTTCCTGCTGCCCGCCTCGCTGGCGCCGTATGGCCTCAACGCGCTGATCGGCTGGACCATCACCCTGCTCGGCTGCCTGGCGCTGGCGCGCGTGTTCTCGCACCTGGCCCATGCGCTGCCGCATGCCGACGGTCCGTACGGCTATATCCGCAGCACGCTCGGCGACCTGCCCGCCTACATGGCGCTGTGGGCCTACTGGGTCTCGCTGTGGCTGACCAATGCGGCGCTGGCCACCGGCGTGGTCGGCTATATCACCGTGGTGTTTCCAGTCCTCGATGCGATCCATCCGGCCGTGTTCGCGCTGGGCCTGCTGTGGACGCTGGTGATCATCAACCTGTTCGGCGTGCGCGCCGGCGGCGGCGTGCAGATCGTCACCACGGCGCTGAAGCTGCTGCCGATGCTGGCCATCGCCCTGCTCGGCGGTTGGGTGCTGCTCACCACGCCGGCCAGTTACAGCGCCCATCCGCCGGTCACGCCGCTGGGACTGAAGGACGTGATGGCCGCCTCCACCATCGCCTTGTTCGCGATGCTGGGCATCGAATCGGCCAGCGTGCCGGCGGCGCGGGTGGACAATCCCGGACGCACCATCCCGCGCGCCACGATGGTCGGCACCCTGCTCACCGCTCTGATCTACATCGTGGTGTCCACCGTGCCGCTGCTGCTGATCCCGCAGCAGGAACTGGGCAACGCCAGCGCGCCGTTTTCGCTGCTGATGGATCGCTTCGGCAGTGCCGGCTCCGGGCGCTGGCTGGCCCTGTTCGTGGTGATCAGCGGACTGGGCTGCCTCAACGGCTGGACCCTGCTGATGGGCGAGCTGACCCGCACCATGGCGGTCAACGGCGTGCTGCCGGCGGTGTTCACCCGCACCAATCGGCGCGACGCGCCAGCGGTGGCGCTGGTCGTCACCGGCGGACTTGCCTCGGTGATGATCTGGATGAGCTACAGCAAGTCGCTGGTATCGGCGTTCACCTTCATTACCCGCGTGGTGACTGCGGCGAATCTGCCGCTGTACCTGTGCTGCTCGCTGGCGCTGATCGTGCTGTGGCGGCGCGGCACGGTGCGTGGTGCCATGCTGCCGGTAGCCGCGATCGGTGTGTTGTTCGTGGTGTTCGCCTTCATCGGCAGCGGCCACGAGCCATTCATCCTGGCGATGGGCCTGATCGCGGCAGGCCTGCCGCTGTATGCTTTCATGCGCCTGCGCCGCAAGGCGATCGAAACGGCCAAGGCGTGATGAACATGCGTGATCCCCGCTACGACATCCTGTTCACCCCGCTCAAGATCGGCCCGGTTACCGCGAAGAACCGCTTCTTCCAGGTGCCGCACTGCAACGGCATGGGCCACGCCATGCCACTGGCCCACGCGGCGATGCGCGAGGTCAAGGCCGAAGGCGGCTGGGCGGTGGTCTCCACCGAGGAATGCGAGATCCACCCCAGCGGCGACCTCACGCCCTACGTGGAAGCACGACTGTGGGACGACCGCGACATCCCCGCGCTGGCGCTGATGTGCGACAAGGTTCACGCACACGGTGCGCTGGCCGCGCTGGAGCTGTCGCACAACGGCCCCACCGCATCGAACCTGTATTCGCGTGAAGTGCTGATCGCCCCGTCGCATCAGCCGTCCAAATATGGCTACCCGTCGCAGGCGCGAGCGATGACGCTGCACGACATCCGCGAGTATCGGCGCTGGCACCGCGAGGCAGCGATCCGCGGCAAGCGCGCGGGCATGGACATCATCTACGTCTACGCTGCGCACGACCTGTCGCTGGCGATGCACTTCCTGCAGCGCCGGCGCAACCAGCGCGCGGACGACTACGGCGGCTCGCTGGAGAATCGCGTGCGGCTGCTGCGCGAGGTGATCGAGGATACGAAAGACGCGGTCGGCGACAGCTGCGCGGTGGCGTTGCGCTTCGCCACCGAGGAACTGCTCGGCCCCGACGGCGTGGAACTGGCCGAGGCGCGTGACATCGTTGCCATGCTGGCCGAACTGCCCGATCTGTGGGATGTGAACGTGGCCGCGTGGTACAACGACTCGGTGCCCTCGCGCTTCGCCGCCGAGGGCGCGCAGGAACCCTTCATCGACTTCGTCAAGAAGACCACCAGCAAACCGGTGGTCGGCGTCGGCCGCTTCACCTCGCCCGACACCATGGTGTCGCAGCTCAAGCGCGGCGTGCTCGACATGATCGGTGCGGCGCGCCCGTCGATTGCCGACCCTTACCTGCCAAGAAAAATCGAGGAGGGCCGCATCGACGACATTCGCGAGTGCATCGGCTGCAACATCTGCGTGTCCGGCGACATGACCATCTCGCCGATCCGCTGCACGCAGAACCCGAGCATGGGCGAGGAGTGGCGCAAGGGCTGGCACCCGGAACGCATCGCGCCGGCCAGACACCCCGACCGCGTGCTGGTGGTCGGCGCCGGTCCGGCCGGACTGGAAGCCGCCCGCGCACTGGGCCAGCGAGGCTGCGACGTGAGCCTGGCCGAGGCACGCAGGGAGCTCGGCGGCCGCGTCACCCGCGAAGCGCGCCTGCCCGGCCTGGCCGAATGGGCACGCGTGCGCGACTGGCGTATCGGCCAGATCAACAAGCTCGGCAACGTCTCGGTGTACCTGGATTCGGTGCTCACCGCGCAGGACGTGCTCGACTTCGGCGCCACCCACGTGGTGCTCGCCACCGGCTGCCACTGGCGTCGCGACGGCTTCGGCCGCAGCAACGGCGCTGCCATCGGCGGTTTCACCGACAACGCCAGGGTATTCACCCTGGACGACCTGATGGACGGCCGCCTGCCGCAAGGCCGCGTGGTGGTGTTCGACGACGACGGCTTCTACTACGCCAGTATCGCCGCCGAGCTGCTGCGCCAGCATGGCTGCGAGGTCACCTATGTCACCGCCGACGACAGCATCGCGCCGTGGAGCCAGCACACCCTGGACTACCGCCATATCCGCAAACGCATGGCCGAACTCGGCATCGAGCCACTGGTATCGCACAACATCACCGCGTTGCACGGCAGCACCCTGCAGTTGGAAAACGTGTGGGATCACGTCTCGCGTGAACTCCCCTGCGACGCCGTCATCACCGTCACCGCCCGCCTGCCCGACGACGCGCTGTATCAGGATCTGCTGCTGCGTGAAGCCGAATGGGCTGACGCCGGCGTCCGCTCAGTGCGCTGCATCGGCGACGCCGAGGCGCCCGGTCTGATCGCACACGCGGTGTATGCGGGGCATCGGTATGCGCGGGAACTGGACGAGCCGGTCGAAGGTGAGGTGGCGTTCAAGCGGCATTTTCACGGCGAGGACGCCGGGGATCTGCGACGGGTCAGGTAAAACCAGCTCGAAGAAACGGCCTGATCAGCCTGGCCGGGAGCCTGTCGGCCTGACCTGATATCGACCAAGCTGCAGCAACCAGTCGTAGCCGTCTTCGACCTGCGGCCCTGCGTTGACGTATCGCTGGATCGGAGCCGGGCGGCGGCTTGCACCGGCAGCATTTTCGTATTCTGCGCGGCGACGTTGCAGCCGCGTTTTGAGATGACCTTTCATCGAGCCGGTACCTTGTGTCGCGTGGACGACCGAACCTGACCCGACGACCTTGCCTGGGCCCTCCGATCAGCTTGAGCATTGCAACAATCGGGATCGCCGCGCCCGCAATAAAGCCTGTAGCCGCGATCGGTCTGTTTCCATGGGTGAACGCCGCATCAGCAGGCCGGGTTGACAACCGGGTATCGGGGATTGTTCATCCCGAGGAAACGTTGTGATCTGCGACACGATCTTATGTGGGGCGACCGCAGCCCCCATGTTGGCGCCAGTGCGAAACGAGTGGAGCGTCATGAACAGGTCATTTCTTTCCCTGCTGGCAACGGTGCTGCTGGGTACACTCGCGGCCATGGCTCCGCTACCGGGCCACGCGGCGGAGGTGCGGGATCGTGGCTACGCAAGCGTCGATGTGCCCGACATGTCGCAGGCGCTGAGATTCTTCAGCGAGGTGCTGGGCTGCGAGCCTCTCGACTCGCGCGCCGATGGAGGCCGTTCCGGCAGCAGTCTGCTGCTGTGCGGGCAGGGCTTCGTCGTCGAACTGGCGGCCTCCCCTGCCCACGCGGATCCCGACAAGCCAGGCACGGGCACGCCGATCCAGCTGGTGTCGGACGATCTGCCCGGCGCGGCCCGATCGCTTCGGCACGAGGTCAGCAACATCGGACAGCCGCGCACCTTGCGTTCCGGACAGACGGCGGTGGATTTCGTCACGCCATGGGGCCTGCACATGGAACTGGTCAGTCGGCAGGCCGACGCCAGGGTCGCCGGTTCCTAGGAGCGGGGGCGGCAGAAATCTTTGGGCTGCGATGGTGCCCTCGTCCATAGGCCACGCCTCTCGTCGGGCTTGCATGGAATAACCATGCGCACCCTCCGATAGACGCCTCCCATGGCGATTGCTCAATCTCGCTATCCAACGTTTCTACCGCCCACACTCCTGGGCTTAGCGCCTGGCGCGAAAAAACTCGCGCAGCAGGGTGGCGGATTCGTCGGCGAACAGGCCGCCCGCCACGTCGATGCGGTGGTTGTGTCGCACGTCCAGCAGCGTGTCGAACACACTGCCTGCGGCACCGGTCTTGGGGTCGGCGGCGGCATAGACCACGCGTCCGAGACGGGCATGGATCATCGCCATCGCGCACATCGCGCACGGTTCCAGGGTGACGTACAGCGTGGCACCGGACAGGCGGTGGTTGGCCAACCGCTCGCCGGCTGCACGCATGGCCATCACCTCGGCATGGGCGGTCGGATCGTGCAGCGTGATGTTGCGGTTCCAGCCCAGGCCGACGATCTCCCCACCCTGCACCAGCACGGCTCCCACCGGTACCTCGCCCTCGGCGTCGCGCGCGTGAGCAGCAAGCTGCAGGGCTCGCCGCATGTATTCCATGTCGGCGACCGAAAACTCACTCGGCTCGTGCTTTATTTCATCATTCATTTCAATGGATTATCGTTACAACATAAGAAGGCCGGCAACTTGCCGGCCCTCTGTTGATGTCCAGGTCCCTGATTTTCCTATTCCCACTCGATCGTGGCCGGTGGCTTGCCACTGATATCATAAACTACGCGAGAAACTCCGCGTAATTCATTGATTATTCTGTTGGAAACTCGACCAAGAAAGTCGTACGGCAGGTGCGCCCAGTGGGCAGTCATGAAGTCGATGGTCTCCACCGCACGCAGCGCGATCACCCATTCGTAGGCGCGAGCGTCACCGACTACGCCGACCGATTTCACCGGCAGGAACACCGCGAACGCCTGGCTGGTCCTGTCGTACAGGTCGGCCTTGCGCAATTCGTCGATGAAGATCGCGTCGGCCCTGGCCAGCAGTTCGGCGTACTCGCGCCTGACCTCACCCAGGATGCGCACACCCAGGCCCGGACCCGGGAACGGATGGCGGTAGACCATGGCGCGCGGCAAGCCCAGTTCCACGCCAATGCGGCGAACCTCGTCCTTGAACAATTCGCGCAGCGGTTCGACCAGCTTCAGCTTCATGTGCGCCGGCAGGCCGCCGACGTTGTGGTGGCTCTTGATGACATGAGCCTTGCCGGTCTTGCTGCCGGCGGACTCGATCACGTCAGGGTAGATGGTGCCCTGCGCCAGCCATTTCACATGGCCACCGGCGGCAATCAGCTTCTCTGATTCCTCATCAAAGATCTCCACGAACAGGCCGCCGATGATCTTGCGCTTGGCTTCCGGGTCGGCCACGCCTTCAAGCGCGTTGAAATAGCGATCCGCCGCGTTCACCCGGATCACCTTGATGCCCATGCCGTGATCGTCGCTGGCCGCCATGGTCGTCATCACCTGGTCGCCTTCCTGCCAACGCAGCAGCCCGGTGTCGACGAACACGCAGGTCAGCCGATCGCCGATCGCACGGTGCAGCAAGGCAGCAACCACCGAGGAGTCCACGCCACCGGACAGGCCCAGCAGGACATGGTCGTCACCGACCTGCGCGCGCACGCGGGCAATCTGGTCGTCGATGATGTTGGCAGCGGTCCACAGCGTGGCGCAGCCGCAGATGTCGGCAATGAAGCGCTTCAGCAGCACTTCGCCCTGCCGGGTATGGGTGACTTCGGGGTGGAACTGCACGCCGTACCAGCGCTTGTCCGCGTTTTCCATTACCGCCACCGGAATGCGGTCGGTGGTGCCGGTGACGATGAAGCCCGGCGGCGCGATGGCGACATGGTCGCCGTGACTCATCCACACATCGAGCCGGTGCTTGTCGGGGTGATCGCTGAGGCCATCGAACAATCGACTCGGCGCCACGATATCGACGCTGGCATGGCCGAATTCGCGTGCATCGGCCGCTTCGGTGGCACCACCCAGCTGCGCGGCCAGGGTCTGCATGCCATAGCAGATGCCGAGAATCGGCACGCCGGCATCGAATACCTGCTGCGGTGCCAACGGCGCGTCGGCCAGGGTGGTCGACTCCGGGCCACCGGACAGGATGATGCCCTTCGCGCCGAAGGCGGCAATCTCGGCCGGATCGTGATCCCACGCCCAGATCTCGCAGTACACACCGATCTCGCGGATACGGCGCGCAATCAGCTGCGTGTACTGCGCGCCGAAATCGAGGATCAGGATCTTGTCGCTATGGATATTGGTCATGGGACTTCAGAGCGGGGAACGGGGAACAGAAAACGGGGAACATGAAGTGGATCGAGGGGCCGGTACCTGTTGCCCGGGCGAAACGAATACTCGTCGCCCGCCTCAGGCTGCATGTTTCCCGTGCCCTGTTCCCCGCCTCACTCAGGAATTCAGCCGGTAGTTCGGCGCTTCCTTGGTGATCTGGATGTCGTGTGGGTGCGCTTCGGTGACACCGGCCGAGGTCACCTTGACGAACTGCGCGTTGTGCCGCACGTCATCGATCGTGGCTGCGCCCAGATATCCCATCGATGCGCGCAGGCCACCGATCAGCTGGTGGATGATGTTGCGCAGCGGGCCGCGATAAGGCACCCGGCCCTCGATGCCTTCGGGCACCAGCTTGTCGGCGTCGGCCTCTTCCTGGAAGTAGCGATCCTTCGACCCCAGCTGCATCGCGCCGATCGAGCCCATGCC
>JAJXYE010000154.1 GCA_021780735.1 Pseudomonadota bacterium
GCGAGGAGCAATTTCAAGTTCCAGCCGACGGTGGATGCGACGCCGGTGACGCGTGACGTGTTTTTCAGCACCGCCACCTCCACCCCGGCGGTCACCACGGTGGGCTGGCACACGATCCTGGTGGGCGGTTTGCGCCTGGGTGGTCGAGGTGTCTACGCACTGGACATCACCGACCCGTCCCAGGTCAACGAGGCCAACGCCCAGCAGAAGGTGCTGTGGGAGTTCAACTCCGATACGCCGGCAGTGTCCGGAGTCGGCGACCCGAGCGACCTGGGTTATACCTTCGGCCAGCCGAACATCGGCCGCCTCGCCGACGGCAAATGGGTGGTGCTGGTGCCGGGCGGTTATTTCCCCGATTGCAGCAAGTCGGACAAGCCGGCCAATTGCGCCACCCTGGCCGCCGCGTCCAAGGGCTACAGCGCACTGTTCATTCTGGACGCACAGACCGGCGCGATGATTCGCGAGCTGAAGACCCTGACCACGATTTCCGGCGTGACCAGCGGTGGCCTGTCGTCGGTGGTGCTGGGTGACTACAACAACGACCAGATCGACGATGTCGCCTTCGCCGGTGACACCAACGGCAACCTGTGGCGTTTCGACCTGACCGACCCGAACCCGGCCAATTGGCAGGCGCACGTGACGCTGGCGTTCCAGCCCGCTACCGAGGGGGCGCAGCCGATCACGGTGATGCCGCGGCTGTTCCCGGATCCGGCGACCAACCGCTTCATCGTGGTGTTCGGTACCGGCAAATACCTGGGTGCCGCCGACAACACCAGCACCAGTGCAGCGACGCAGTCGATCTACGGCATTCGCGACACGCTGGACAGCAGCGGCAACCCGATTACCGCGGTGAAGACCAATCTGGTGCAGCAGGTGCTGTACCAGGGGCTTGCGCCGAATGGTCTGAACACCGTGCGTGGCCTGACCGACTTCCCGGTGCCCGTGAGCAAGGACGGCTGGTATATCGATCTCAATCTGGCCGCGGCACCTGGCGAGCGCGTCGTGGTGACCGCCGGCGCGCTGTTCGATACCAATCGCGCGATCATCACCAGCCTGATCCCGGGTACCCAGGATCCCTGCAATGCCACCGTCGGTGGTGCGCTCATGGTGCTCGATGCCGCTACCGGCGGGTCGGGTGGCGGCCTGTCCGGGCCTGGTGCGCCTACCAATGGCTGGGGCACGGGTGTGACAGGTGTGAGCGTGGTGGGTGGCCTGGTCAACAATCCGCCAACGGGTGGATCCGTGCCGGTCGCATCGGTGATCGGCGGCGGCAAGCTGCTGATCCCCGGCCTGCAACTGCAGGGTGGCGGCAACCTCAATATCGACGATGCGATCTGGCGTCGTCGCGCGTGGCGGGAGCTGAACAATGAGCAATGACGGCAATACGGGAGCGTTGGCGATGGCACGCATGCGCGGCTTCACCCTGCTCGAGCTGATGATCGTGCTGGTAATCATCGCCATCCTTGCGGCCATCGCCATTCCGGCGTACGGACGCTACGCCTATCGGGCACACCGGGTGGATGGCCAGGAACTGCTGCTGCGCATCGCCAACGCGCAGGAGCGCTACTACGCGACCAACAACGCCTACGGCAGCATGAGCGACATCGGCTTCACCAATACCAGCTCGGAAAAGGGTTACTACACCGGCGCCGTCAACGTCGCGGCCGATGCGGCAGGCAACAGCTCGGCGGCATTCACCGCCACCGCCACGCCGGTGGGTGCCCAGGCTGATGACGTGTGCGGCACGTTGTCGATTACCAATGCCGGCGTGAAATCCCCCGGCCCGGCGTCGGCCTCGTCCAACAGCAACGGCAACTGCTGGTGAACGCCATGACCGACATGCCTTCCCGTTCGCGTGGCTTCAGCCTGCTGGAGTTGATGATCACGATCACGGTGATGGCGATCCTGCTGGCAATCGCCGTGCCCAGCTTGCGCGACGTCATTCACCGCAACGAAGTCAGCTCGGCCAGCAACGCCTTGCTGGCCAGCGTGAGCTACGCCCGTGCCGAGGCGATCACCCGCGGCCAGCTGGTGTCGATGTGCCCAGGGGATGAAAGCGGATGCACCTCCGGCAGCAAGGTGTTCGACCAGGGCTGGATCGTCTATACCTACCCGGCGG
The DNA here is from genome assembly GCA_021780735.1 of Pseudomonadota bacterium. Lineage (GTDB taxonomy): Bacteria > Pseudomonadota > Gammaproteobacteria > Xanthomonadales > Rhodanobacteraceae > Rhodanobacter. The sequence goes on from JAJXYE010000154.1 coordinate 2,120, forward strand.
GTGCCGCGTCGGCGAACAAGCCCTACGCGTCGGGCACCTCGATCCTGCTGCGGACCACCGCGGCACGCACGGGCGTGTCGATCCAGTCCAGGACAGGCACGGTGATCAGCTTCGGTCTGCAAGGCCAGCTTGAGCCGAGCGGTACGGCGCCGCTGGTATTTGCCACCTGCTATCGGAGTGCTGACACCGGTACCGGCACGATCACCACCGCGGTACCCGGGGTCGAGCTGGACGTGAACGGATCGGGCAGTGTGACGACCAAGGCCGCGACCACCTGCAGTCCCTCATAGCCCGTTTGCAAGCCATGCCACCGGCCCGGATCCGCCATCGTGCCGTTCGACCGATAGCGGGTTCATTCCGGCTTGTGCTGCAGGCGATCGGCCAGCCCCGAATAGCGGCGTGTACGTCGAGCCACCGCGCTGTCGACCACGTGCTGGCTGCCAAGCAGGCTGAACCAGCGACGCGCGCGGGTGATCCCGGTATAGAGCAGTTCGCGGGTCAGCAGCAGGTTGGCATCGGGCGGCAAGACCAGGGCGGTGTGCTCGAATTCCGAGCCCTGCGATTTGTGCACTGTCATGGCATACGTGGTGGCGACATCGCCCAAGCGCGAAGGCAGCACGTGGCGGATGCGTGTGCCGGTGCCTGAACCGGCCGCGGCGGGGGTCAGAAAAGCGACAACCAGGCGCAGCCGTCCGCTGTCATCGGGGCATCGCAGACAGATGCCCACGTCGCCGTTGGTCAGCCCGAGGCCGTAGTCATTGCGCGTGACCATAACCGGGCGGCCCTCGTACCAGCCGAGACTGCTCTCGATCAGTCCGCGCGCATGCAGCGCTTCGGCAATCTGCTCGTTCAGGCCGTCCACGCCGTAGGCGCCCTGGCGCAGCGCACACAACAGTTGAAAGCGATTGAACGCCTGCAGCACGTCGTGCGCCCAGTCGTCGTGGGCCTCGCGGCCAGCGCCGGGCTGCGGGCGCTGCTGCACTCGCTCCAGATAGTGTCGATAACCGCGTGGGCTGCCGGCCGTGTGCTGCTGGTGAAAGTGTTCGTCGCCGCCGTCGATGGCCAGTTCGGTGAGCTGCTCGTGGCTGGCGGCCGGCAGCCAGGCGAGGTCGCTCGACGCTGTGCCGAGCAGGAGTCGCACGTGAGCGCCGTCACCGGCATTGACGGCATGCGCCAAGCGGCCGATGCCGCTGTCCGCGTTGAAGCGATGGCTGTGGCGCAACATGGCCACGTGCTGATCCAGCGGCCGCGCGTCATCGCGCACCGCTTCATGGATGTCGTCACCGCTGATGCCTTGCAGCCAGCGTGCGGTGGCTGCGCTGTAGTGGCCCGCCTCTGCTCGCTGGCACAGGTCGCCCAGCACTGCGCCGGCTTCCACCGACGACAACTGATCCTTGTCGCCGAGCAGAATCAGCCGCGCCGCCGCGGGCAGTGCGGCCAGCACGGCCGCCATCATTTCCAGATCGATCATCGAGGCTTCGTCGATCACCAGCACGTCCAGGTGCAAGGGATTGCCGCGGTCATGACGGAAGCGACGCGTGTCCGGTCGCGCTCCGAGCAGGCGGTGCAGGGTGACCACCTCGGCCGGGATCGCATGACGCACCTCGTCATCCACGTCGAGCCGGGCGATCTGGTTGGCGATGGACGTGTTCAGCCGCGCGGCCGCCTTGCCGGTCGGTGCGGCCAGGCGGATGCGCAGGGGGCGATCGTGCGCCTGCAGATGCAGCGTCTGCAGCAGGCCGAGCAGACGCACCACGGTGGTGGTCTTGCCGGTGCCGGGACCACCGGTAATCACGGTGAAGGTACTGCGCGCGGCGAGCGCGCACGCGAGCTTCGGCCAGTCTGGCGTTTCTGCAGGAGGGAACAACCGCGCCAGTTCGGCGGGCAGTGATGCTGGCAGCGGCAGAGTCTGGCTCAGCCGCGCGCCGATGGCCTCGGCCACCACGCACTCGTGGCGCCAGTAGCGGCGCAGATACAGGCGTGGACCATCCAGCACCAGTGGTGCGCTGGCCGGTTTGCCCTCGCTGCCGATGGCAACCAGCAGCGAGTCGCCAAGTTGATGCGGCTGTTCGGCCAGGGCCTGCATCTGGCGGCGCCAGCTCGCCGGCCAGTCCTGCTCCTGCGCCAGCGCAGGCAGGGCATCAAGATTCAGGCACAGATGACCATCGGCCAACTGGCGGCTGAGCAGGGCCGCCAGCCACAGTACGGCAGGCGCCGCGGCCGGGTCACGTTCGCCGAGGAAGCGGGCGAGGGCGACGTCCACCGTTCGCAACCGTTGTTGCCGGATGGCCTGTTCGAGCAGGTTGAAGAGGGCGGCCTGTGTCATTGGCTGTTCCCCGCGGCAAACAGCGCGTCCATCGCCTCGACCAGTGACAGCGGCAGACGCTCGCGATGCACGCCGCAACCGTCGGCGTCTACCCCGCGCAGGTACAGGTAGAGCACGCCGCCCACGTGCTGCTCGTAGTCGTACCCGGGCAGGCGCGCACGCAGCTGCCGGTGCAGGGCCAGGGTGTAGATCGCGTATTGCAGGTCGTAGCGGCTGTGCCGGATCGAGGCATCCATTGCCTCGGCGCTGTAGGCGCGCCCGTCAGCGCCCAGCCAGTTCGACTTGTAGTCAATGATGTAGAAGCGGCCCGAATGTTCGACCACCAGGTCGATGAAACCCTTCAGCATGCCGTTGACGTCATCGGGGAGCAGCGGCGGCCGTGGCCTTGCACCCAGCGTCTGTGCGGTGACCAGCCGATCAAGCGCCTGGGTCTGGACGTGCCTGGCCTCGAACCAGAACTCCAGCTCGGCACGGTAGCGGTCGGCATCGGCGAGGCTGACGCGGCCGCCATCGGGCAGTGGCAGCGGCGTGCTCAGGAAGGCGGGCACCCAGGCGGCCAGAACACCGGCAAAGTCCTGCCAGCCGCGTCGTTGGCAGCGGCGTTCGACCAGTTGCTGCAAGGCTTCCGGTGCCTGTGCGGTGGTGGCGAAACCTTCGTTGGCCGCCCATTCCAGCAGGTCATGCAGGAACGTGCCGGGCTCGGCGCCGCGCGGAAACGCATGCATGCTCGGTGCCGCGTTGGCGGTCGTCGTCGGTGCGGGCTGTTCGTCGGCGAGCCCTTCCGCAAGCACTTCCTGCCGGGCGGTTTCGGGCGCGCTTTGCGGTGGCGCGTCGTCGTGGCTGGCGACGCGCAGGGCGCTGTAACTGGCGATCCACCACGGTTCCACCGGCCGGCCGTGATAGCTGCGTGCGGGCTGCATCAGCGCTGCCTCGGCGGTCGGCCGATGGCGGGCATCGCCGGCGTCCTCGGGCAGTTCATCGAGATGGATGCCGGATTGCCCCTCGCACAACCGCTGCAGTTGTGCCGACAGGCTGCCGGGCCCGAACGGTTCGCCGCCGCCGAGCACGTAGCCGAAGGCGGACTTGTGCAGGCCTGATGCTTTCTTCAAGCCGTCCTTCAGGTCGGCGATGCCGAGCCAGCAGGCGTGGCGTGCGCGGGTGAGTGCGACATAGAACAGGCGCAGGTCTTCCTGCAGACGTTCGCGGTCGGCGCTCTGGATCGCCTCGTCCGACGGCTGCAGATCCAGCGTGGACTGGCCGTCGGCGTCATGCAGCACGAAAAGGTCGCCGCGTTTCGTTTCGCGCATCGCGCACGCGAACGGCAACAGCACCAGCGGATACTCCAGTCCCTTGGACTTGTGGATGGTGATCACCTGGATCAGCGCCGCTTCGCTTTCCAGCCGCACGATCTTGTCGTCGGCGGTTTCGTTCCGGGCGTCGCCAGCGTGGACGATCTGGTTGCCGAGGTGTCGCAGCAGCGCGTGCTCGCCATCCAGCGTGGCGGCGGCCTGCTGCAGCAGTTCGGCCAGGTGCAGCAGGTTGGTGAGGATGCGCTCGCCGTGCTCGCGCGCAAGCAATCCGGCGGGCAGGTCGAATGCATGCAGCAGCTCGTGCAGCATCGCCAGCACGCCCTGTCGCAACCAGATGTCGTGCAATCGACGAAAGCGTTCACCCATCGCCTCCCAGTGGATCTCGTCCTGGTTGAGGCGATCCAGCGCGGCATAGGGCTGGCCGAGCGTTGGCGTGGCGAGCGCGGCGCGCATCGCGCGATCCGAGCCGGGCTCGGCACAGGCACGCAGCCACAGCAGCAGGTCGGCGGCTTCGGGCGAGTCGTAGACCGAGTCGCGATCGGACAGATAGACGCTGGCCAGCCCGCGCGCCTGCAGTGCCGAGCGCATGCAATCGGCCTCCTTTCCGCTGCGCACGAGAATGGCGATGTCGCCTGGCACCAGCGGGCGCAAAGCGCCGGATTCGCCGGCAAAGCCGCACTCGCCGCGTTGCGCCGCGTCCAGCAACGAGACCAGCCATGCCGACGCATGGGCAGCCATCCGCGCCTGATAGTCCTTCTTGCTCATCGGTTCGTTGGCGCAGGCCCGCGCCAGCTGCATCGCCGGTAGCGGCTCGCCATCGAACAACAGCTGCTCGCTGCGGCCGTGCGCGTTCACTGGCAGAAACGGAACCGCATCCTCGCCCTTGCCGAAGGCGAACGCACCCTGCGCATGCTGCTCGGCGTGCTCGAAGACGTGGTTGACCGCATGAACCAGCGACTGGGTGGAGCGATAGTTGGTAGCCAGTGTCCAGGTGGGCGCATCGGCGCGGCGGCGCGCCTGCAGATAGGTGTGGATGTCGGCGCCGCGGAAGCTGTAGATCGCCTGCTTGGGATCACCGATCAACAGCAGGCCGGTGTGTTCCCGCTCCGCATAGATGCGCTGGAAGATGCGCCATTGCAGCGGGTCGGTGTCCTGGAATTCGTCGATCAGCGCGATCGGATATTGCTGCGCGATGGTCTGCGCCAGGCGGTCACCACTGATGCCGTGCAGTGCCTGGTCCAGTCGCGCCAGCATGTCGTCGTAACCCATCTGCGCCAGCCGCTGCTTGGCCGCTTCCATCCGCGCCGCAACCCAGGGCACGGCGTGGATGAGGATCAGCGGTCGCAGGCGATCACCGGTGGTGACGGCAGGCGGCAGTGCGTCGATGGCGTCGAAAGCGGCATGCGTGGGCGGCGTGAACCTGACCTTGGTGGCGCTGGCCAGCCTGGTCTGCCCGTAACGTGCCAGCACGGCGGCATCCGGCGCGGCGCCACCGGCCCATGCGCGCATGTTGACCAGGTCGCCATC
>JAJXYE010000373.1 GCA_021780735.1 Pseudomonadota bacterium
GAACTGGAGGAACGCGAGAAGGCCGCCAGCGGCATCAGCACGCTCAAAGTCGGCTACAACCGGGTGCACGGCTATTACATCGAGGTCAGCAAGGCACAGTCGGACAAGGCACCCACGCATTACACCCGCCGGCAGACCACCAAGAATGCCGAGCGCTACATCACCGAGGAGCTGAAAACCTTCGAGGACAAGGTACTGTCGGCGAAGGAACGCTCGCTGATGCGCGAACGCGCGCTGTATGAAGCGTTGCTCGACACGCTCACCGGGAAGCTCGAACCGCTGAAGGCCGCCGCCAGCGCGATGGCCGAGCTCGACGTGCTGGCCACCTTGGCCGAACGCGCCGAAGCGCTGGACTGGAGCGCGCCCGAGCTCACCGACGAACCCGGCATCGCGATCGAGCGCGGCCGTCACCCGGTGGTGGAGAAAGTCCGCGACGAGCCGTTCGAACCGAATGACCTGAAGCTCGATGACGGCCGGCGCATGCTGGTGATCACCGGCCCGAACATGGGCGGCAAATCCACCTACATGCGGCAGAATGCACTGATCGTGCTGCTCACCCATATCGGCAGCTACGTGCCGGCCAGTCGTGCCGTGATCGGGCCGATCGACCGCATCTTCACCCGCATCGGCGCCGGCGACGACCTCTCACGCGGCCAGTCGACCTTCATGGTGGAGATGAGCGAGACCGCGAACATCCTGCACAACGCCACCGAACACAGCCTGGTGCTGATGGACGAGGTCGGTCGCGGCACCAGTACCTACGATGGCCTGTCGCTCGCGCGAGCCGCCGCCGTGCACCTGGCGCGCAGCAGCCGCGCCTATACCTTGTTCGCGACGCATTACTTCGAGCTGACCGAACTGGCCAGCGAGTTCCCGGCGATCGCCAATGTGCACCTGGACGCCGTCGAGTACGGCGAGCAACTGGTGTTCATGCACGCGGTGAAGGAAGGCCCGGCCAACCGCAGCTTCGGCCTGCAGGTCGCCGCCCTGGCCGGCCTGCCAAAATCGGTGATTGCCGATGCCCGGCGCACGCTGGCGGAACTCGAACGCGACATGCATGGGCAGGCTGCCCGACCCGGCGCATCCGCGGAATCGCCGCAACTGGGGCTGTTTACCCTGCCTGCCCCCAGTGCGACGGAGCTGGCCCTGCGCGACATCGATCCCGATGCACTGTCGCCGCGCGAGGCACTGGAGGCGTTGTACCGATTGAAGGCGCTGAGCTGACAGCGGTCAAGCGGATGCCGGAACCGGCCGCGCTCAGGCAGCCTGCTGTCTGCGCGCCGAATCCAGCGCCTGCCGCAGGTCGATCCACAGATCATCGACATGCTCGAAGCCGACCGACAGGCGCAGCAGGCCCGGGGAAATCCCGCACTGCGCCTGGGTAGCTGCATCCACCACGCGATGGGTCAGCCCTGCCGGATGCTGGATCAGGGTATCGACCGAGCCCAGGCTCACTGCCGGCGTGGCCAGCCTTGCTGCGCCCATGACGATGCCGGCGGCAGCATGGCCAGCATGCAGCTCGAACGCCATCAGGCTGCCCGGTCCGCGCATCCGGGTACCCAGCAGATGGGCGTTGACCACCGTGCCAGGACCTGGATAAAAGACCCTGGCCACCGCCGGATGAGCGGCCAGCCGCAGCGCCAGACTCTGCGCGTTTTCCTGCGCCTTGCGCACCCGCAACGACCATGTCTGCAACCCGCGATGCAGCAGATAGGCACCGAGCGGATGCAGCAGCCCGCCGATGGCCGCACGCACCTGGCGCAACGCCGAGGCCCATGGCGTGTCGCAGGCCACCACGCCGGCGATGACATCGCCATGCCCTCCAAGAAACTGGATGGCGCTGTGCAGCACCAGCGTCGCGCCCAGCGCCAGCGGCGGCTGCAGTACCCGCGTGGCGAAGGTTCGGCAGCACTGCGCGACGACTCATTCACCCGTCAGTGCGTGCACTGAAACACTCGCGCACCTGCGGAAGGGCCACTTCTTGCCTCGTCTGCTCATAGACGCAGACTATCAAGAAGATAGTATTTATCGAATTTCATCCATGCATCGGCGGGCGTAGAGTCGACGGCAACCGATCCGTACCCGTCTCCTGCCTGTGCGCCGGATGAGGGCCCTCGAAGCAAACGCAATGGGAGACAAGGCATGCCCACTGAAGCGAAATGTCCGTTCACTCACGCCGCCGGCAGCGGCACGTCGAACCGTGACTGGTGGCCCGGGCAGCTGCGCCTGAACATGCTGCGTCAGCATTCCCCCCTGTCCGACCCGATGGACAAGGGCTTCAACTACGCCGAGGAATTCAAGAGCCTCGACCTGGCCGCCGTGAAAAAGGACTTGCTGGCGCTGATGACCGACTCGCAGGACTGGTGGCCGGCGGACTTCGGTCACTACGGCCCGTTCTTCATCCGCATGGCTTGGCATAGCGCCGGCACTTACCGCATCGGTGACGGCCGCGGCGGTGCGGGCGCTGGTCAGCAACGCTTCGCACCACTCAACAGCTGGCCGGACAACGTCAGCCTGGACAAGGCGCGCCGGCTGATCTGGCCGATCAAGCAGAAGTATGGCCGCAAGATTTCCTGGGCCGACCTGATCATCCTGGCCGGCAACGTCGCGCTGGAATCGATGGGCTTGAAGACCTTCGGTTTCGCCGGCGGACGCGAGGACGTGTGGGAGCCTGAAGAGGAAGTCTACTGGGGCACCGAAACCACCTGGCTGGGCGGAGACAAACGCTACTCCGGCGAACGGGATCTCGAAAACCCGCTCGCTGCAGTGCAGATGGGTCTGATCTATGTGAACCCGGAAGGCCCGAACGGCAACCCGGATCCGGTGGCGGCGGCACGGGATATCCGGGAGACCTTCGCGCGCATGGCGATGGACGACGAGGAAACCGTGGCGCTGATCGCGGGTGGCCACAGCTTCGGCAAGACCCATGGCGCCGGCCCGGTATCCCATGTGGGGCCCGAGCCCGAAGCCGCCGCCATCGAGGAACAGGGTCTCGGCTGGAACAGCAGCTTCGGCACCGGCAAGGGCGGCGATGCGATCAGCAGCGGCCTGGAAGTCACCTGGACCACGACACCCACGAAGTGGAGCAACAACTTCTTCGACAACCTGTTCGGCTTCGAATGGGAGCTGACCAAGAGCCCGGCGGGTGCGCAGCAGTGGACGCCGAAGAACGGCGCCGGCGCCGGCACGGTTCCGGATGCGCACGACCCATCCAGGCATCGCGCACCCGCGATGCTGACCACCGACCTGTCGCTGCGTTTCGACCCCGCCTACGAAAAGATCTCGCGGCGCTTCCAGCAGCACCCGGATCAGTTCGCCGATGCCTTCGCCCGGGCCTGGTTCAAGCTGACCCATCGCGACATGGGCCCGCTGGCACGCTACCTCGGCCCGGAAGTTCCCACCGAGGAACTGATCTGGCAAGACCCTGTTCCGGCAATCGACCATGCCCTGGTCGACGAGCAGGACATCGCAGCACTGAAGAGCAAGGTGCTGGCGTCGAACCTGTCCGTCGCGGAACTGGTGACCACGGCATGGGCCTCGGCATCCACCTTCCGTGGCTCGGACAAGCGTGGCGGCGCCAACGGTGCCCGGATCCGTCTGGCTCCGCAGAAGGACTGGCCGGTCAACCAGCCCACGCAACTGGCGAAGGTGCTGAAAGCCCTCGAGGGTATCCAGCGCGAATTCAACAGCGCCCAGTCCGGCGGCAAGAAAATTTCGCTGGCCGACCTGATCGTGCTGGGCGGATGCGCAGGCGTCGAGCAGGCGGCCAGCAACGCCGGCCAGGTGGTGACGGTTCCCTTCACTCCGGGACGCATGGATGCCTCGGCCGAGCAGACTGATGTGGACGCCTTCGCCGTGCTCGAACCGCTTGCCGATGGTTTCCGCAATTTCCTCAGGGGCGGGCATGGCGTGACGGCCGAGGCACTGCTGGTCGACAAGGCGCAGCTGCTGACCCTGACCGCACCCGAGATGACTGTATTGATCGGCGGCATGCGCGTGCTGGATACCCAGGCGGATGGAAAACAGCATGGCGTCTTCACCAGACGGCCGCAGGTGCTGAGCAACGACTTCTTCGTGAACCTGCTCGACATGGACACGGTGTGGAAGCCGGTAGCGGAGGCCGCGGACGTGTTCGAAGGACGCGATCGCACCAGCGGCGAGCACAGGTGGAGCGGCACGCGAGTCGACCTCATCTTCGGCTCACACTCGCAGCTGCGCGCCCTGGCGGAGGTGTACGCAAGTGCCGACGCGCAGGAAAAGTTTGTCAGGGACTTCGTCGCTGCCTGGAACAAGGTCATGAACCTGGATCGCTTCGACCTCGCCTGACCGGCGCAACCAGCCCTTGAACGCGGGTCGCCGGGCCGGTTGCACCGTCCCGGCTGCGGCAGGATCAGGGCGAGTCGACGCTGTCGGGCATTCCCTTCAGCGCAAGCGAAACAGGCACGGGTGACGTCACCCGTGCCTGTTTCGTTCGATCAAGCCTCCCCCTTGCCGGCACCGCGCACCGTCAGGCAAGACGCTGCAGCGCCATCGGCGGTATCTCCAGCGAGGAAGGCAGTGCGGTCGCGCCCGGCTCGCCGGCATCGGGCATGGCAATGTCGGGAATCGCGTCGAGCGCCTCGGCGGACAACGCCGACAGCAGCGTGCTGGCCTCGGCAGTCGGGACCCGCGCGGGGAGCCGCCCCGCATCCACCAGGTGGCCGATGCGCTCATGGACATCGTCGCGGTCGAACGGCTTTTTCATGAAGTCATCGGCGCCATAGCGCTGCAGGTAGAACTGCTCGGTCGCCTGCTGGTTGCCGCTGATCATGATGATCGGAATGTGGCAGGTCAGCGGATCATGACGCAGCTTGCGCAGTACGCTGAAGCCGTTCATGCCGGGCATCACCACATCAAGGAAGATCAGCACAGGCTGCTCGTTGCGCGCCAACTCGATCGCGCTGCTGCCTTCGGTCGCCTTGAGCACGTGATAACCGTCGCGGCCCAGCATCTTGCCGAGCACGGCGCAGATCGTGGGCGAGTCGTCGACCACCAGCATGCGTGCACCCAGGCTGGTCTGCACATGCGGTGCATCGACTCCCTGCGTGCCGAACAAGCGCTTGATGAAACCGATGCCGCTGATGCGTGTGAGTCCGTCCATCCAAAGCTCCCCGGGTCTCGCGGAATGCGCAACGGGCGCACCCCCCATGGATTTGCATGCATGCTTGCGCAGTTGGCGTCGGCAATATGCGACGCACTGCTCAACATGAACTTTTCATCGCAAGTCCTTGATCTTTTTTAACTGCTGCCTCGCGTGTTTGTCGGGACGGTGCGCCGGATGATCGAACGCGGCGCCGCTCAGCCGGCGTTGCTCGCGCTGCGTTTCGCGGGTGATGCGACTGGCATCGGTCTCGCGATACAGCTGCTGCGCCTCGCTGGCCGGACCACGTCGGCCCGATGGCAGCAGCAGTTCCACTTCCAGTCGTTCCTGGCCACGACTGATCAGCAGCCGGTCGCCCACATGCAGGGACTTCGCCGCCTTGCAGCCCGCACCGTTGACCTCGACCTTGCCGCCATCGATGGCCTGCTTGGCCAGGCTGCGGGTCTTGAAGAAACGCGCAGCCCACAGCCACAGGTCCGCGCGTACATCGGTGCTGTCGGCGGATTCACGCATCGGCACTACCCGCAGCGCAGCTGTCTGCCGACATGCACAAGGCCAACGAACGACCGCTCCCGCCGCTCAGGCGCTTTCGCCTGCCGGTGGCAACTGATCCTGCGGATCGGGCATGGCGATGTCCGGGATCGCCGCGTGTTCATCGGCGCTGTACTCGGGCTCCAGCGCCATGCTGCTCACCGCCGTGCGCGGGCGCACCACCAGTCGACCGGATTGGGTCAGGTGCTGGATGCGCGCAAACACCTCGCCACGGCCGAATGGCTTCTTCATGAAATCGTCGGCACCGAATCGCTGCACGTAGAACTGCTCGGTCGCCTGCAGATTGCCGCTGATCATCACGATCGGAATGTCGTGGGTAAGCGAATCCCGACGCAACGCTCGCAGCACGGCGAAGCCGTTCATGCCGGGCATCACGATGTCCAGGAATATCAGGTCGGGCAGCTCGGTGCGGGCCATCTCGATCGCCGCCTCACCGTCCGCCGCCTTCAGCACCACGTGACCATCCTGGTTCAGCATCTTGCCGAGTACGGCGCGGATGGTCGCCGAGTCGTCGACCACCAGCACCAGCGCCTCCTTCGGCACCCCGGTACGGGGAACGGCACGCCGCTCTCCATGCTCATGACCGAACAACCGCCGGATGACTTCGAAACCTGCCATGACATAGCCCCTGTCCCGAGTTTTCACATGCAAGTCTCGACGCAGCGGGGTTCCGACGCAAGCGGCTTGCCCGGGCTCAGCCACCGAGCAGCAGATTGCCCAGCGGTATCGTGATCAGCGACAGCACGATGCCGGCACCGAGTACCGTGTTGGCCAGGGCCGGCTCCAGCTCGAATTCATCGGCCAGGATCGCCGCCGACACCATCGGCGCCATCGCCGCCTGCAGCACGCCCACGGTGAGCACGAGTCCGCCGATACCGGCAGCCAAGCCGATCGACCAGCACAGCAGCGGCGCCAGCAGCAGTTTCCAGCTCAGCCCCAGGCCAAGGGCACCGAGCTGTCGCTGGCCGGGATGGAACTTGAACTGCAAACCGACCGAGAACAGCGCCAGTGGCGTCAGCGTGGCGCCGATCGGGGCGAGCACGCCATCGAGCAGCGCCGGCCAGCCACCGAGCTGTCCCACCACGATACCGACGAGCAGGGCGAGAAAGGGAGGAAACGTGAGAATGCGCCGCACGATCAGGCGCGGCTGCGGCGTGCGCCCGGCGTAGATCGAGGCAACCACGATGCCGGCCGAGGCCAGCACGGGAAAACAGCCGAGCTGGTCGGCCACCACCGCCAGCGCCAGCCCGGCCTTGCCATGCAGCGCCTGGATCAGGGGATAACCCATGAACGAGGTATTGCCCAGCCCGCAGACCAGGATCAGTGCCCCGGTGCGCTGACGCGACCAGCCCAGGCGCGGGCCCAGCAGGCCGAACAGCAGCCACGCGCCGGCGAAGGTCAACCACATCGCGACGATCAGGAACCACAGCTGCGGGTCGAACTTCAGCCTGGGGATCAGTTCCAGCACCAGCGCCGACAGCGCGATGTCGAGAACC
>JAJXYE010000113.1 GCA_021780735.1 Pseudomonadota bacterium
GCGCCCACCTGGATCGCGCGGGTCGTCGCTGATCCGCAGCGACAAGGCAAAGTCAGACGCCTGGCCGGCCGCCGTGATGTCAAGCAGGGAGTGGCCGAGCTCCTGCCGACCGATCCAGACCAGCGGTAGATCCATGGTGCTGGCAAGTGTGCGGGCGACCTCGAGCAAGGCCTGTCGACGGTCATAGCCGGGGGCGGCATGCAACAGCGTCAGGGTCTCCGCCACGCTTTGGTAGAAGCGTTCGCGAAGACCCCCGTGTTGCTGTTCCTTACCCTCCGCACTCATGCCAAATCCTTTCACCAGAACGATCATCCCCGCCACCATGACACCCGAACGGCTGCCTGTGGACGGATTGCTCCTGGTATGAATTCATGCTTCCCACGCGCAGTGGCACGCGCCCGTCAAAGCTCGCATCAGAGGCTGGTTCGCCCCGGACACCTACCCGGCAAGCTGCCAACTCCGCTGATCACGAGTTCTTGATGGATTGCCCAAGCAAACATCAGGCCAATCGACCGAATTGACTCCCAACCCCTTTGCCACGGGGCCGGAGGCCGCCGTGCGCGCCACATGGCCGAACACGCGTCACGCGACTTGATGCCTTTTTTGGTCACAGTCGGCTCTGCTGGCGCCGGCTGGTTCATGTGCGCCTCTTCATGCGCCGGCTCGGGCGAGCATCAGCTCGCGCTCGCGTCGATTATGAGTGAGTCCCGCCGCCCGTTGGAACTCCGTGCGCGCTTCATCGACACGGCCGAGTCGAACCAGCAGATCCCCGCGCACCGCCGGCAGCAGGTGGTAACCCTGCAGGCTCGGCTCGTTGACCAGCGCGTCGACCAGCGCAAGGCCCTCTGCGGCGCCGACCGCCATGCTGACAGCCACCGCGCGATTGAGCTCGACGACCGGCGAGGGCATCACCTGCGCCAGGGCCGCGTACAGGGCCGCGATGCGTGACCAGTTGGTATCCGCGGCGCTGGGCGCCTGCGCATGGCAGGCCGCAATCGCTGCCTGCAGGGCATATGCACCGAACCCGCCACCGAGCCGCTGTGCCCGCTCCAGCGCGGCAAGACCGCGCCGGATCAGCAACTGATCCCAGCGGGCGCGATCCTGGTCGAGCAACAGGATCGGCTCGCCGCGCGAATCCACTCGTGCAACCGAACGCGAGGCCTGAATCTCCATCAGCGCAAGCAGACCGTGCACCTCGGACTCACCTGGCATCAGGCCGACCAGCACCCGGCCCAGGCGCATGGCATCCTCGCACAATGCCGGCCGCATCCAGTCGTCGCCGACGGTGGCCGCATAGCCCTCGTTGAAAATCAGATAGAGCACCCCGAGCACCGCAGACAGGCGCTCGACCAACTCCTCGCCACGCGGCACCTCGTACGCCACATCTGCCCTGGCCAGGCTGCGTTTGGCGCGAACGATGCGCTGCGCAATCGTCGATTCGGGCAGCAGAAAGGCACGCGCGATCTCGCCGGTACTCAACCCGCCAAGCACGCGCAGGGTCAGCGCCACGCGGGACTCCATGGAAAGCAGCGGATGGCAGGCGGTGAAGATCAGCCGCAGCAGATCGTCATTGAACGGGTCGTCCAGCGATTGTTCGACGTCCGACACCTGTTGCGCCTGTTCGGCCTCCAGTTCATGCATCAACTGCGCGTGCTTGCGCTGCAGCAGCTTGTTGCGCCGCAGGCGATCGATGGCGCGGCGCTTGGCTGTGGTCATCAGCCAGGCGCCGGGGTTGTCCGGCACACCGGTTTGCGGCCACTGTTCCAGTGCGATAACCAGCGCGTCCTGTGCCAGTTCCTCGGCCAGGCCAACATCCCGCAGCATGCGCGCCAGCCCGGCAATCAACCGGGCCGACTCGATCCGCCAGACGGCGTCGATGCTGCGATGGGTATCGCTCACACTCATGGTGACCGATCACATCACCTGACGCCGGCTACTGCAACTGCTGGCCGGCGCCTGGCCCGTGCCATGGCAGAGCGCCCCCTGCCCATCAAGGAAAATCCGAGGCTACACGCTGCCGCCGCCCAGGCAAGAAGCCGAAAAAGCATGTCTGGCGATCACGGTTTCGCCGCCATCCGCGCACGCAACCGCTGCTCCTGCTCACGCAGCTCGGGGGTGAACTCGGCGCCGAAATCGTCCGCCTCGAACACCGGTCGGATCTCGATCTCGGACTCCCCTTCGAACGGATTCGGACAGCGCCTGACCCACTCGACCGCCTCCTCCATCGACTTCACCTGCCACAGCCAGAAACCGGCGATCAGTTCCTTCGTCTCGGCGAACGGCCCGTCCACTACGCTGCGCTGCTTGCCGGAGAACCTCACCCGCACGCCCTTCGAACTGGGATGCAGCCCCTCACCCTCCAGCATGACGCCGGCCTTGACCAATTCCTCGTTGAACTTGCCCATCGCGGCCAGCAGCTGCTCGCTCGGCATCACGCCAGCCTCGGAATCGGCGGTCGCCTTTACCATCACCATGCATCGCATTGTCGTTACTCCTTTCGTATTCGTGGGCGCCGGTGCAGCCATGTTTACCGGTTCGTGCATGCGACGAATGACGATGCGATGGATCGACAGAGAAATACCACCCTTTGAATTTTGCGCCGCCGCGTCGCAGACGCCGAGATGGCCGCTGGCGACAATCATGCTCCACTCGGAGACAATCCCCGCATGAGCTCCTGCCAGCATCCCTCGCTGTGATCACCAACCCGACACCACCAAAGGTGACCCCGATCGAACCGGGTCTGATGGTGCTGCACGGCAACCGCCTCGAAGACCTGCGCGACCTGCTCGCTGCCTGGCTGGCGCAGGCGCCGCTGCAGCCGCTGGAGGACGAGCAGATGCTGGTGCAGAGCAACGGCATCGCGCAGTGGCTGAAAATGGCACTGGCGCGCGCACCCGGCGACGGCGGCCTGGGCATCAGCGCGGCGGTGGATGTGCAGTTGCCTGGACGCTTCCTGTGGACGGCGTACCGCGCCGTACTGGGTCGCGATGCGGTCGCCGCGACCTCGCCGTTCGACAAGTCGCGCCTGGCGTGGCGGCTGCTGCGGCTGATCCCGCAACATCTTGACGACGAGGGCTTTGCGCCGCTGCGCGATTTTCTCCGCGCCGGCCCGGGCGCTGCACTGGGTACCGACTGGCTGAAGCAGTTCCAGCTTGCCCAGCAGATCGCCGACCTGTTCGACCAGTACCAGGTCTACCGTGCCGACTGGCTGGATGACTGGGAACAGGGCAAGGACGTGCTGCGCGACAACCTGCGCGGTGCCACCTCCGCGATCGACGCCAGCCAGCGCTGGCAGCCGCAACTGTGGCGTCTGCTGCTGGCCGACGTCGGTACGGACGAACGCGAGCATCATCGCGCCGGGGTGCATCGGGCCTTTGTCAAACGCATCGGCGAACTCCCCGAGCGGCCGGCGACGCTGCCACGGCGCATCGTCGTGTTCGGCATTTCCTCGCTGCCGCAGCAGACACTGGAGGCGCTCACCGCCATGGCCCGCTTCAGCCAGGTGCTGCTGGTGGTTGCCAATCCGTGTCGACATTACTGGGCCGACATCATCGAGGATCGCGAACTGCTGCGCACCGACCGGCGGCGACAGCTCGACAAACCGGGGCTGCCCGCGCTGCCGCGCTACGAAGACCTGCACCTGCACGCCAACCCGCTGCTGGCGGCGTGGGGCAAGCAGGGCCGCGACTACATCCGCCTGCTCGACAGCTTCGACCAGCCCGAACGCTATCGCCGGCAATTCGCCGCGATCGGACGCAGCATCGACCTGTTCCAGGATGTCGAAGGTGATGGCCTGCTGCAGCAGGTGCAGCAGGCCGTGCTCGAACTGCAGCCGCTGCCGGCCGAACCGGCACAACGCCAGGCGTGGCAGGAAGGCGACGACTCGCTGCGCTTCCACGTTGCGCATGACCCGCAGCGCGAGGTCGAGGTGTTGCACGACCAGTTGCTGGCGATGTTCGAGCAGGCCGCTCGCAATGGCCGCCCGCTGGCGCCACGCGACGTGATCGTGATGGTGCCGGATATCCAGACCTATGCGCCACATGTGCAGGCGGTGTTCGGCCGCCTGCACGTTGGCGATCCGCGCCACCTGCCCTGGAGCGTGGCCGATCAGTCGGCCCGTGCCACGGCGCCGCTGATCGTGGCCCTGGCGCATCTGCTGGCGCTGCCCGAGTCGCGCTTCGCGGTCAGCGACGTGCTCGACCTGCTCGATGTCCCCGCGCTGCGTCGCCGCTTTGATCTCGCCGAGGACAGCCTGCCCATCCTGCGTCGCTGGATCGAGGGTGCCGGCATCCGCTGGGGCCTCGATGGCGCGCACAAGCGCAGCCTCGACCTGCCCGCGCTGGAGCAGAACAGCTGGCGCTTCGGTCTGCGCCGCATGCTGCTCGGTTACGCGGTGGGCGACGGCGAAACGCTGGACGGCATTGCGCCCTACGGCGAAGTCGGCGGGCTCGACGCCGCCCTGCTCGGCCCGCTCAGTGCGCTGCTGGATCGACTCGAGGCAACCTGGCAAGTGATGGGCACAGATGCCGCGCCCGGCGAATGGGTCGAACGCCTGCATGCGCTTCTCGGCGACTTCTTCGACAACGGCGACAGCGAGGACGCGACACGTCTGAACCGCCTGCATGATGCGCTGGATACTTGGCTGGAGGCCTGCGACGAAGCGGCTTTCGATCAGACCATCCCGCTGGCCGTGGTGCGCGAGCACTGGTTGCAGGCGATCGACGAGAGTCGGCTGTCGCAGCGTTTCATGGGCGGCGCAGTGAGCTTCGGCACGCTGATGCCGATGCGCGCGATCCCGTTCCGCGTGGTCTGCCTGTTGGGCATGAATGACGGTGATTATCCGCGCCGGCAGACACCGCTCGATTTCGACCTGATGGCGCAGTCGGGGCAAAACCGCCCCGGCGATCGCTCGCGCCGCGAGGACGATCGCTACCTGTTCCTTGAAGCCCTGCTGTCGGCACGCGATGCGCTGCACATCAGCTGGGTCGGTCGCAGCCCGCGCGACAACAGCGAACTGCCGCCGTCGGTGCTGGTCGGCCAGTTGCGCGACTACCTCGCCGCGGGCTGGCATCGCCAACGCGAGGCCGCCGACGCACCCGGCGCCGGCAAACACCTGCTGCAAGCGCTGACCTGCGAATACCCGCTGCAGCCGTTCAGCCGTCGCTATTTCGAAGCCGGGCACGACGCCCGCGTGTTCACTTATGCACACGAATGGCAACAGGCGCATCGCGCCACCGCGGCGCCGACGTCAGCCGACATCCTCGAACCCTGGGTGCCGCAGACGGCGCTGTCGCTGAGCCAGCTGCAACGCTTCCTGGCCCACCCGGTGGCGTACTTCTTCAACCAGCGGCTGAAGGTTCATTTCACCGACGCCGATGACGACACGCTGGACGACGAACCGTTCGCCCTCGACGCCTTGCAGCGCCATGCTGCCACGCGCGATGCGCTGCAGGCAGCACTCCGTGACGATGGCGGCACAACACTGGCAGCCACCGTGGCAGGCGCCGTGCGTCGACTCGGCGAGGAAGGCCGCTTGCCGCCTGGTGGTTTCGGCGCCGCCGTGCAGGAGGAGATAGCGCGGCAGGTGCAGGGCCTGACCGAACGGTGGCAGGCGGCCTGTCTGCGCTGGCAGCCGCGGGAGGAGAAGTTCGAACTGCGCCACGTGTGGGGCCAGCTGTCGGTGGAAGACTGGCTGACCGACCTGCGTGGCGACGAGAACGGTCAGCTGCGAAGGCTGGAACTGGTCAGCGGCAACCTGCTCGACAAGGCCGGCGACGTGCGCCTGGACAAGCTCACCCATGCCTGGGTGGTTCATCTGCTGGCGAATGCGAGCGGGCTGGCCATGCAGACACAGCTGATCGGCGTCGACGCCCAGCCGGTGCTGGCGGCGGTGCCGCGCGAACAGGCGGCATCGCTCATCGATGCCCTGTTGGCAGCGCTGCGCCAGGGCATGGACGCACCGCTGCCGATCGCCCGCCGCAGCGCTTTCGCCTGGCTGGCTGCCGCCAGCGGGGGCAAGGATCCGATCAAGGCTGCCGCTTCCTGCTACGACGGCAGCGAATTTGTTCAGGGTGTCGGCGAGGTGCGACAGGATGCCTGTCTGGCGCGCGCGTGGCCGACGTTCGAACGGCTGCGGCAGGCCGGCTTCGACGATTGGCTGTCGCTGTACCGCCCGCTGACCATCGCGCTGCTGCCGGCGGAGTCTGCGGCATGAACACCACGGCCACATTGCAGCCACTGACCTTGCCCCTGCACGGCATCCGCCTGATCGAGGCGAGCGCCGGCACCGGCAAGACCTGGACCATTGCCGCGCTCTACCTGCGCCTGGTGCTCGGCCATCACGAAGGCGGCAAGCCGTTGCTGCCGCCACAGATTCTGGTGGTGACCTTCACCAAGGCCGCCACCGCCGAACTGCGCGAACGCATCCGCGTACGTCTGGCCGAGGCGGCCGGGGCATTCCGCGGTCAGCACGTTCCCGACGATTATCTGCGCGAACTGATCGCCGGCTACGCCGACGCCGATGCGCGTGCGGTCGCAGCGCGCCAGTTGGAACTGGCCGCGCAATGGATGGACGAAGCCGCGGTGCACACCATCCACGGCTGGAGCCAGCGCATGCTCGGCCAGCACGCCTTCGACAGCGGCTACGCGTTAGAACAGAACGTCAGCAGCGACGAAAGCGAGCTGCTGGGCGAAGCGGTGCGCGACTACTGGCGTCGACATTTTTTTGCGCTGGATCGCGAGGACGCCGAACAGCTCACCCGCCTGTGGCACAGCCCGCAGGAGTTGCAGACAGCCATGGCGCCGCTGTTGCGCCAACCCACAGTGCAACTGCGCGTGGATGGGGAGAGGCCGGCAGCGGTGGATGATCTGGCCAGGGCAATCCGCGCCGTGCTGGTGCCTCTGCGCACGCTGGCCACGCAGGCCCGCACGCAATGGCTGGCCGACGTCGACACGATCGAGGCGATGCTGCGCAAGGCGATGGCCGATGGCGCGTTCAAGGCCAACATGATGAAGCCGGAGAACCTCGATGGCGACCTGGTCAACATGCGCGCATGGGCCGGTGGCGCCGCGCCGGATGCCGCCGTGCTGGCACGTTACGGGCAGACCAGGCTGGCCAGCGCCACCAAGGTCAGGTTCACGCCGCCCACGCATTCCGCGTTCGACGCCATCGA
>JAJXYE010000024.1 GCA_021780735.1 Pseudomonadota bacterium
CCTGCAATCTAAACGACAGCCGTCTTAGGATTTCGTCAAGATCCTTACACCCATCCAGATATCCAAACCATACTTCCGAATTAACTATTTTACCTACCAAAATTTCTTTGGTCTTATCATTCAAATTTATATTAATATTGTTTTTCAACCAGCCACTATCGGATTGCTCGCGATCCAGCAACAAAATATTGTCTAGCATATCTTTACAGAGAAGATAATTTAGATAGTCTGCAAACGTCGTTGCAGCCCAATTTTTCCGCTTACCTAGTGGAACTTCGTCTAGCCTAGAGGCAACAATCCGAGCGTTATCTCTAATGAGGTGGACACCACAAGCCATAAACGGCTGCCCATTAATCGGGCCTGGATAATCAATGTTGCTTTTTTCGTATGCAATACGAGTCGTCGTGCTCAGCAAGTTGAGCAGCATGCTCTTGCCGCTTCCTTGAGTCCCACGCACAACCACGTTACTTGTTCCAAAAAGTTCTGCTGCATGCCTCACAATGTGCGGACTGAACATATCTACGAACTCGGCGGGATTTAAAATCTCAGTGAGCCATAGATCATGGAATGGATTTTCGTGCCTCTGCATGGCTAAGCCCGAGCGCTTCTAGGAAAAGGAGGTTGCCATATTTCGCCGTTATAGTGAAAAATTGGCGGCGTATTGTTCGGACAGTTGCTATATAGAACAACTAAGCTTCCAGTGCCTTGATAGCCAAACGCCTTCCCTCTCAGCTCCTTTTCCTTTTTTATTTTCCTATATCCCGCTTTCATTGCTTCTCGCAACTTGGGAAATAGCTTTGGCTGACCATCAATTGCGTTCTTTCCCACGAGACAATCTTCAGAGATAACCAACCCTGGAACATACTTAACATTTTGCAAACTTTTACTCGAAATTGTGCTCTGCACTTTATTATGGCCAGGGGCGCATATAATAAGAGGCACAACCAAGATCGGTCCTTTAAAAACACTCGCAGCGTATTCGATTGACTTTGATAGCTGACTTCCAGTGCCTGAAAAGTCCTCGATAACAATGAGATATTTTACGTTACTCTTCTTCACAAAATCGCCAATACGACCACTGCTGCCCAATTCACAAAGGCTATACCAATCTGGCCTTATCGATTTTCCTTTCATATGGGACACATGCAAAAAGCCGTTGATGCGCAAACTATCTGTCGCTGGACATATCCAGCATTGCTCAATAGCTTCATCTATAAGCTTGTTAGCATTGGACGAAAATATGTCGATATTATTGATATCGATTAGCCAAGGCTTAATGATATTTTCTGCCGCGTGGCGGTAAAGTTCATCAAATTCACTTTGCCACGCAAAAAGCAAGTATTCCAGTGATCGAAATGCGGCCCATTTATTGTCGTCCTCGTCGAAACAGTCAATCCACGATTCTATGCGCTTCAAGAACTTTCTAGAGACTCTATGTGAAACCATACGTGTGGGCTCATACTGCCCATATAGTTGGATCGCCATAGTTTCATACAGACCTCGTAGATACATAGCCCTATCTCGACGCTCAACATTTAGCTCCCACTCGTCAATTTTTGAGCCCATCGCTAATCCATTCCTAAACCAAGATTGACCGGATCGCGCTCGCGATGGCTTTACCCATCGGAGGAGGCACCGCGTTGCCTATCATTTTGTATTGATCTCTGACAAAGCCCTGGAAAACGTAGGCATCGGGAAAACCCTGAATCCTTGCCGCTTCTCGAACAGTGAGGCCACGATGTTGACTAGGATGCAGAAAGTAACGAGGGTCGCCAAATTTTGTGTCGACGGTAAATGACGCACCCTTGTCTTTCAGACGGCGATACTTCCCGTTAAACCCATGCTTGAGATCTACATCGTCGTTGACCATCTTTAGAAAGCCTTTATCTACAAGGCTATTGATGTCATGGACAGCCGTCTTACCCAATGCCTCAACCAAGAGTCTGGTACTTACGGGGTCCGCATCGCCATAATCACGGGATCGGACACGCCGTCGAATCTGCATCACCTCAACCAATACGTGCTTTTCGCGGGCGGTCGTCTCACCAAAGACTTCTGGAATGTCCCAAGTGTGCACCGCGTTGGAGCCGCCTCGCACATCACATAGTTTTTGACCTTGTGCGATCTTCTGAGCAATTCGGAAGTCGTCGGAATCCTTCTGAAGTGCTACGGGATGGTGATTGCAAACACCGCGAATGTTGCTCAGAACCGAGGCAAGGGTTACACGCTTGTTAACTGTTCCAATGGGCTCTGGATCTTTCTTGGTTCGCCAAGCAAGCATGACAACGCGGCGACGCGTTTGCGGAATCCCACAATCACGTGCATCGACCACTTGGGTGAGGGTCTTGTAGCCTGCTTTGCTGAGTTTTTTGCAAGCGTTATCCCAGTAAATACGATGCTCACCGGACAGTAGCCCAAGCACGTTTTCGAGGACAATAACTTTTGGGTTCAAATCGATAGATGTCTTAATAGCAGCATCTAATAGCTTGTTCCTCGGGTCGTCAACCTTCCGCTTTCCGGCTGTCGAAAACCCCTGGCAGGGTGAACCAGCGATTACCACATCGCATTTTTTTTCGCCAGAAGGCAATCGAGAGATTGATAGATCCCAAACCTCGGCGTGCCCGCCAATGTTGCTTGTGTAGTTCTCGACCGCTGCACCCCAATTGTCGTAGGCGGCCACGGGCTCAAACCCCGCCTGTACAAAGCCGAGATCCATGCCGCCGCAACCGGCGAAGAGTGAAACAAACTGCGGTTTTGCCATTGATTTGCTGCGACCTAGGTTAAAAACTTTGAGGAAATCGGTTACTACTTGTGATCCATCCCGATCGCCCACGACGAATAAAATGAGTCAGAACCACTTTCATGCTGCTCAAAGAATAAGAGCGGCATCGTGGCCGCTCTTGTTCGTTCATCATCAATTGCCGCGAATCACCCGCACTTCGAATACCCACAGTTCAAACAAGTCTGACACCCATCCATCAGCACCAGCGCCTGCGTATTGCACTTCTGGCACAGCGTCGCCCCCGGCGGGAAGCCCGACGACTCGCTCTCGTCAGACACGGCCGTGGCGGCACTCTTCTTCGCCCCCGCCGCCTCATACGCCTTGCGCTTCTCCGCCATCAGCTTGCGCGTGGCGTCGTCGATCTCCGGGTCGTGGATCAGCCCGATGTTCTTCATGTGCTGCTCGATCACCGCACCGATCTCGGCGACGATGGACGGCATGTAGACCCCACCAGCCTTGAAATACCCGCCGCGCGGGTCGAACACCGCCTTCAGCTCTTCCACGATGAAGGTCACGTCACCGCCCTTGCGGAACACGGCGGAGAGGATGCGGGTGAGCGCCACGATCCACTGGAAGTGGTCCATGTTCTTGGAGTTGATGAACACCTCGAACGGGCGGCGCAGTTCGTGCGGGGTGCCGGGGTTGAGCACGATGTCGTTGATGGTGACGTACAGCGCGTGCTCGAACAGCGGTGACTTGACCTTGAAGGTGGAGCCGACCAGGGTTTCCGGCCGCTCGACACTTTCGTGCATCTGGATCACTTCGGCCTGGCGCGGCTCTTTCGGCGCGGCGGCGACCGGCGTGGTCACTTTGTCTTCGGGTTTGACCACGTTGTAGCCAGTGATCTTCTTTTCGATCTTGATCGCCATGGGCTTTTCTTCTTCTGTCGATGGGTGGCGGCGCGGCGCTCGGCGAGGCGCGTCCGTCACGGTGTTGCTGTTGTCATGCGCCGGCGGCCGGCGCGGAAAAGGCATCCGGCCCGGTGCGAACCGGGCCGGATGCGGTGTTGCCTACTTCTTTTTTGCGGCGCCTTTCCTGGCGGCGGGCTTCTTTGCCGCCTTGACCGGCGCTTTCTTGCTGGCAGTGGACCTCTTGGCCGCCTTGGCGACCTTTTTCACGGCGACCTTCTTGGCCGTCTTCTTGGCAGGCGCCTTCTTGGCAACCTTCTTCACCGCCTTCCTGGTGGCAGTCTTCTTCGCAACCTTCTTCACGGCCTTCCTGGCGGCAGCCTTCTTCGCAACCTTTTTCACGGCCTTTTTGGCGACCTTCTTCGCGGCAGCCTTCTTCACTGCCTTTTTGGCGACCTTCTTGGCAGCGGCCTTCTTTGCCGGAGCCTTCTTCGCCGCAGCCTTTTTCTTCGGAGCCGCCTTCTTGGCGGCGGCCTTCTTCTTTGGCGCAGCCTTTTTCGCGGTGGCCTTTTTCGGAGCCGCCTTCCTGGCAGCTGCCTTCTTCGGTGCAGCCTTCTTCGCCGCTTTCTTCTGTGCCGGCGCCGGCGCCGGCGCCGGCGCTGCCGCGGTCACTTCCGGCAGCACCGGCAGGACGACGGCGGGTGCTTCGCTGACCGCGGGCGGTGCGCTGCTGTTCACTTCAATTTCGGTATCGATCGACATGCTGTAGCTCCCCTCCGATGTGACAACTTGATTGCCGCACGCGAAGAGCGTGCGGCGCCTCAGAACTTGCCGTAGTAGCCTTCCTTCAAGGCATCGAAGAGGTTGGCGGCGGAGTGCATTTCGCCGTCGTACTCGACCTGCTCATTGCCTTTCAGTTCGACAACACTACCGTCCTCCAGCTCGAAGCGGTAGAGGGTGCTTTCAAGGTCCGAATCCTTGACCAGCACACCCTGGAACGCCGCCGGATTGAAGCGGAATGTAGTGCATCCCTTCAGGCCCTGCTTGTAGGCGTAGAAGTAGATGTCCTTGAAGTCTTCGTAGGGGTAATCGGTGGGCACGTTGGCAGTCTTGGAGATCGACGAATCGATCCATTTCTGCGAGGCAGCCTGGATGTCGACGTGCTGCCTGGGGCTGATGTCGTCGGCGGCGACGAAGTAGTCCGGCAGCTTGTTGGCGGCCTCGTCGGTGAAGGCCTTGGCATCGGCATTGATCAGGGCACGGTAGGCGAGCAGCTCGTAGCTGAGCACCTCGACCTTTTCCTTGGACTTCTTGCCCTCGCGGATCACGTTGCGCGAATAGCTGTGGGCAAAACTGGGCTCGATGCCGTTGCTGGCGTTATTGGCCAGGCTCAGCGAGATGGTGCCGGTGGGCGCGATCGAGCTGTGGTGGGTGAAGCGCGCGCCGGTCTCGGCCAGCGCGGCGACCAGGTTCGGCGCCACCGTGGCGATGCGCTGCATGTAGCGGCTGTATTTGGCATGCAGCACGCGACCGGGGATGCTGTCGCCGACCTTGTAGCCGTCGCTGACCATTTCCGGGCGCTTGCGCAGCATGTCGCCGGTGACGGTGAAGTCGCGCAGCAGGATCGGCGCCACGCCCTTCTCCTTGGCCAGCTCCAGCGCCACTTCCCAGCCGGCCACCGCCATCTCGCGCGAGACCTCTTCGGTGAACGCCACGGCATCGGCGTCGCCGTAGCGCATCTTGAGCATGGTCACGGTGGAACCCAGGCCGAGGAAGCCCATGCCGTGACGGCGCTTGGACATGATCTCGTTGCGCTGCTGCTCCAGCGGCAGGCCGTTGATCTCGACCACGTTGTCGAGCATGCGGGTGAACACCTTGACCACCTCGCGGTACTCGTCCCAGTCGAAGCGCGCCTTGGGCCCGAACGGGTCGCGCACGAAGGTGGTCAGGTTGACCGAGCCGAGCAGGCACGAGCCGTAGGGGGGAAGTGGCTGTTCGCCACACTGCCCGGTGACCAGACCATTGAAGATCACCGCGTTGTGATCGGGCTGAGTGGTGTCGAACACAGCTTGTTCGCCGACAAATTCGATGCTTGAGATTCTCGAGGTGAATCGTTGCGTCTTTAACAGTGCCTTGCCTTCACGCCAGTCGAGATAGCGCTGGGTCTTGTTGGGCAGCAGAAAACCGACCTCGCGCATGAAGTGCTCACGCGACTCGCCGTCGATGATCAACTCATGGTCGGCGGCGCAGTCGTAGCTGCGCGTTCCGCCATGACCATCCGGCAACTTGCGTTTGCCAGCCGCACGGCGTTTCTTGACACGGCAGAACACGCCGAAATTGGCCAGCAACATCTGCACGTCCTTGAGCAAGCCGGGCTGGCTGGAGGCCAGCCGAATCGAGCAGCTCAGACTGTGGCCCGACACGTTGACTGTGCCGTCGCACTGGAACAAGGCACGCAGGTACGCCTTGACGCAATCCTCGCTGCCACGCCAGATCACTTCGGGTACGCGCAGCTTGGTAGCAGCGCTGAATCCGTAGTGTTCAAGTTGACGCGCCAGCAGCACCGACCGAATGAATACCTGGTTGCGGTCCGGAACCGCCACCGGCGCCACACAATATTGGCGGAGGTCGCCTTGTGCCGAGTGGGCAATCATGCCATTGATCACCGTCGCGACGCGGTCAGCCAGTGCGCGCTCTTCCCCCCACAGGGTGATGATGGCGGCCTGCTGATCTTTGCCACGATTGGTGAAGTGACCATCCCCGGCGATCAGGCCCAACAACAGGCCCAAATCGTCGCTACCCTGATTACCGAACTGCCCCTTGCCGGATTGCACCAAGAGCCGGTCACCGATTTGCAGATCGTGCAGCTTGATCTTGCCGCGCTCGGTGTAGAAGTCGTGCCAGCCGGTGGCCTTGATTTCGTAGCCGTCCTCGGTGGTGACGCGATAAACCGGCGCTTTCGACGAAGTCATGAAAGCCGGTTTGGCCCGGCGCGTCTCGACACCGCGGCCATCCAGTTCCAGCGAGCGCCGGTCAACCGACACCTCCAGCGGCGCACCTGCGGCATAGAGCTCGCCGATCGGCACCATGCCGTGTTGAGTGGCCAATCGCGTATCGGCGGTGACGCAGGGATTGGTGGCGCGGATATGCTCGCACCACCAGTTGTTGTTCATCTCGTTGACCTTGTCGATCAGGATGAAACCCGGCTCGGCATAGTCGTAGGTGGACACCATGATCATGTCCCACAGGTGCCGCGCCCGGATGTGGCTGTAGATCTTGCAGGCGACCAGGCCGTCTTCGCGATCGACGTAGTTCTCGTGGGTGGGCCACTCGCGCCAGATCACCTTGGCCGGATCGTTGATGTCGATCTCGTCCTTTTCCTTGACGTGCACCGGAAACACCAGCGGCCAGTCCTGATCCTGCTCGACCGCCTGCATGAAGGCGTCGGTGATCAGCAGGCTGAGGTTGAACTGGCGCAGCCGGCCGTCCTCGCGCTTGGCGCGGATGAATTCCTTGGCGTCCGGATGGCTGATGTCGAACGTGCCCATCTGCGCACCGCGGCGACCGCCGGCGGAGGACACGGTGAAGCACATCTTGTCGTAGATATCCATGAACGACAGCGGGCCGCTGGTGTACGCACCGGCGCCGGAAACGTAGGCGTTGCGCGGACGCAGGGTGGAGAACTCGTAGCCGATGCCGCAGCCGGCCTTCAGCGTGAGGCCGGCCTCGTGCACCTTCTCCAGGATGTCGTCCATCGAATCGTGGATGGTCCCGGAGACGGTGCAGTTGATGGTGGAGGTAGCCGGCTTGTGCGCCAGCGCGCCGGCATTGGAGGTGATGCGCCCGGCCGGGATCGCGCCGCGACGCAGCGCCCACAGGAAACGCTCGTACCAGTGGCCGCGCAGTTCGTCGGTGGCTTCCACCTCGGACAGCGCGCGCGCCACGCGCTGATAGGTGTCATCGATGGTGACATCGACCGGCTCGCCCGACTTCGACTTCAGACGGTATTTTTTGTCCCAGATGTCCTGCGAGGCAGGTTGCAGCGGAATTTCCACAGCGGCATCACGACCTGTGGTGGAAAGGGTGGCTGGGGCACGGACTGTGCTCATCGGTTAATGACCTCTCGGTGTGGCCTTGCGGCCCCCGTTGATTTTTATTTGGATGACGACCGACGTCGTTGATGCTCTTTGACTGCGACGGCAGACAGGCGCCGAGAATGGCTCAACGTCCCGTGCGCCACAGGTTTCCGACGACAACGACTCCCCCTCAAGAGTACAGCGTTCGACACCAGTGCTAGTTTCGGCGCCGGCGCTCAAACACAAGATGTTGTGGTTGGTATCGGATAGGCAAGTTAACCCTGACGACGCTGGAAGTAAAGTGCCTGCGACGTCATTTCGGGGTGACGGAACCGCCGCGCCGCGGATCGGTCGAAGCTGCGCCACTTGCATCAGCCACTGAGGAGGAACCCATGTCCCCACGCCCCGCCCGTCTGCCGCACTGGCTGAGCCGCCTGCTCGTCGCCGCCGTCATCGCGATCGGCCTGATTCCCGCCGGCAGTCCGGCGGCGACCCTGCCGGCGGCGGTCGATGGCCAGCCGATGCCGTCCCTGGCGCCGATGCTGACGCGGGTGACGCCGGCCGTGGTGAACATTGCCAGCACCACCCGGGTGCCGGTGCGCGATGCCTATTTCGAGGATCCGATGGTGCGCCAGTTCTTCGGCCTGCCGGCGACGCCGCGCGAGCGGGTCGAGCAGAGCCTGGGTTCGGGCGTGATCGTCGACGCGGCCAAGGGCTACATCCTCACCAACAACCATGTGGTCGGCGGCGCCGACGAGATCAAGGTCACCCTGCAGGACGGCCGCAGCTTCAAGGGCAAGCTGATCGGCACGGATCCGGCCACCGATGTGGCGGTGGTGCAGATTCCCGCCGAGAACCTGCACGCCCTGCCGATGGCCGACTCCTCGACCCTGCGTGTGGGCGACTACGTGGTGGCGGTGGGTGAACCGTTCGGGCTGGGCCAGACGGTGACCGCCGGCATCGTCTCGGCGCTGGGACGTTCCGGCCTGGGCGATTCGAGCTACCAGAACTTCATCCAGACCGATGCCTCGATCAATCCGGGCAACTCCGGCGGCCCGCTGGTCAACCTGCGCGGCGAGCTGGTCGGCATCAACACCATGATCTTTTCGCCGTCGGGCGGCAACGTCGGCATCGGTTTCGCCATTCCCAGCAACCTCACCGCGGAGGTGATGAAGCAGCTGATCGCCACCGGCCGGGTGCAGCGCGGCAGCCTCGGCGTGCAGGCTCAGGCAATCACTCCGCGCATCGCCCAGGCGCTGAAGCTGAAAACCAGCACGGGTGTGGTGGTGACCGGGGTCAGCAACGGCTCGGCCGCCGCGCGCGCCGGCCTGCAGCCGGGCGACGTGCTGACCTCGCTGGACGGCAAGCCGCTGCATAGCGTGCAGCAGTTGCGCAATACCGAGGGACTGCTGCCGCTGGGCAGCGCGGTGCGGCTGGGCTTCACCCGCGACGGCCAGTCACGTCAGATCAGCGCCACCCT
Organism: Pseudomonadota bacterium; assembly: GCA_021780735.1. Taxonomy (GTDB): domain Bacteria; phylum Pseudomonadota; class Gammaproteobacteria; order Xanthomonadales; family Rhodanobacteraceae; genus Rhodanobacter. The sequence goes on from JAJXYE010000024.1 coordinate 9,187, forward strand.
GACTGCCGAAAAACTGGCCAGTGTCGAAGGCGACCAACTCGATCCGCGCCTGGCCGGCGTGCGCTTTCGCGAGCTCAGCCAGGATCAGCGCAACCAGGGCTGGTATGGCGCGGAGATCCTCTCGGTGCAACCGGGCAGTCGTGCCGCGCAGGCGGGGCTGCGTCATGGCCAGGTGCTGATCGGTGTGGGCGACCAGCGCATCACCAGTCTGCGCATGCTGCGTGGACTGGCCGGCGTGCGGCCGCGTCAGCTGGTGCTGGTGATCGCCGACGCCGACGGCAGCCACTATGTGCTGATCAACTAGTCCAGCTCGGGCCGGCGCGCCGGCCCAAACCTGACGTGGGTCGCTTGCCGGCCGTGTCCGGGCGCACAACCTGAGCCACCGGCATCACGCAAACCCATGAAACTGCTTGATGTTTTGTGTTCAGGCCGATGGAATACCATGGTTCGCCTGAGCGACCGCGAGAAACGCGCGGTGGCTCGCATTGTCGCCTCCATGAAACCAGCTTCGGGGTTGCCCATCATCATGTCCTTCCGCACGACTCGCCTGCTTTCCGCCGCCCTGATCGGGGCCTGCCTCGTCAGCACCAACGCCCTCTCCGCCACGCACCACCGCAGCAGATCCCACGTGGCGGCCAAAAAGAGCGCCAGCAGCCTGATCTGGCGCGGCGATGACGCCACCGCCAGCGGCGTGGTCAACGAAGTGGCGCGCGCATGGGAACGGACCGGTCATGGCCATATCGAGCTGCAGCCGTTCAATACGGCGTCGGGCATCGATGCGGTGAGCAGTGGCATGGCGGATCTCGCCGGCAGTGCGCGCGCCTCCGACGGCAGCCCGGAGAATGCCCGGCTGACCTTCACCCCGGTGGCATGGGACGCGGTGGTGATCATCACCCAGGCATCCAACCCGGTTCGCAGCCTGAGCCTGAAGCAGGTGCACGACATCTATTACGGCCGCATCCACAACTGGAGCGAAGTCGGCGGTCGCAATGCACCGATCGACGTCTACTCCGTAGCCAGCCCCGGCGACGGCGTGGAATACAGCCTGCGCAGCCTGCTGTTCGGTCGCGGCAACCAGCCGGTGGCCGCACCGCGGCTGTACGTCAACACGCGCAAGCTGGAAGAGGGCGTCGCACTCAATCCCAATGGCCTGGGCGCGGCGACGCTGGCGGGGATCAGCGGCAATCCGAAGGTGAAGGCGATTCCGATCAACGGCATCTCGGCAACCCCCGCGCATATCGCCAACGGCAGCTATCCGCTGTTCATTCCGCTGTACCTGGTGACCAACCCGAACAGTCCGAAGGCGGCCCAGGCAAAGGCTTTTGTCGACTTCATGCAGACCGCGCCGGCCGCGGCCGCGCTGCGCGCGCATGGCGTGCTGCCGTATCAGGACGGCGGCGTGCTGGTGGCGCTGGACAGCTCACGGCGCGACGGCATCCTCACCGAGGTCGGTGCGCCGCGCAACCGCATTGCGTTGTACCCGAACGCCGGCCAGCGCGCGGATACCTCGCTGGCCGAGGTCAATGCGCTGGCCGCGGCACAGCAGCGCACCAGCACCGGCAACGCTTCGCCGACATCGAGCGCCGATGCCGGCGACGCCGCCACCGCGGTCACCACGCCGTCAACCACCTATACCGTGGTTCACGGCGACACCTTGTCGTCGATCGCCAAGAAGCACGCCGTCAGCGTCGCCCAGCTGCGCCGCTGGAATCATCTGCGCGGCAACGAGATCCAGCTCGGCCAGGTGCTTCGCATCAGCGATCGCTGAGTCGGCAAGGCGTGCAGATACGTGCGCTGACGCTGGATCTGGACGACACGCTGTGGCCGGTATGGCCGGCGCTGGAACGCGCCGACCAGGCCGTCGACGACTGGCTCAAGCGGCACCACCCGAGCGTGGCGCAGGCGTGGCCGATCGCGGCGATACGCGAGCTGCGCGCCCGGGTGGCGGCCGAGCGGGCCGATCTGGCGCATGACTTCAGCCGTCAGCGCCAGCTCACCCTGCAGCACATGTTTGCCAGCTGCGGCATGGCCGACGCGCCGGTGGACGCCCTGTGGGAAATCTACTTCGCCGCGCGCAACCGGGTGGAGCTGTATCCGGACAGCCTGCCGGCGCTGCAACGGCTGGCCGCGCGCTGGCCGCTGGTCAGCCTGACCAATGGCAACGCCGACCTGCAGCGCATCGGCATCCATGCGCATTTCTCCCATCATGTATGCGCGCGCGACAGCGGCGTGGCCAAGCCGGATCCGCGCATTTTCCACGCCGCCGCCGGACTGCTGGGGCTGGCGCCGGAGCAGATCCTGCACGTCGGCGACGATCCGCTGATGGACGTGCACGGCGCCCGCGAAGCCGGCCTGCACACGGCCTGGATCAATCGCGGCGGGCAGGCCTGGCCGACCGAACTGGGAGCGGCGCCGGAGCTCGACTTGTCCGACCTGACGGCCCTGGTCGACTGGCTCGAAGCGCAGGCGCCGGTGCACTGAGCGGCGCCGCTGGCGCGTCCGGCAATTGCCCTTGGCGGCGCCGACGCACATCATGGCGGCATTGTCCGAAGGAATCGCCATGTCTGCATTGATCGAACGCGGCGCCGGCAAGCGCCACAGCATTGCCATCGAAACCACCGACGCCGCTCATGATGCCGCCAGCCGGCGGCGACTCACCGCGGCGCAGCGACGCTGGCTGAGTGCGTGCGAATTCACCGCCGCGCCAGGCAGCATGGCCCTGCTGGCCGATCCGTCCGGCAAGCTGGTGCGCGTGCTGGTCGGTGTGGATCCGCTCGAACCGCTGGCGGCCCTGGCCGCGCTGCCCGGCAGCCTGCCCGAAGCCACCTATCACCTGGCCGACGAAGGCGTGCTGAAAGACCATGCGCAAGCGGCGCTGGGCTGGGCGCTCGGCGCCTACCAGTTCACCCGCTACCGCCAGGCCAGGCGTGCGCCGGCCCGGCTTGCCGTGGCCGCTGCCGAATTGCAGCAGCTGGCCCCGCTGGTCGAGGCCACCACGCTGGTACGCGACCTGGTCAACACACCCACCGAAGACATGGGCCCGAAGCAGCTCGCCGACGCCGTCCGCAGGATCGGCAAGGCGCACAAGGCCAGGCTGAGCGAATGGGTCGGCGACGAACTGCTCAAGGCCAACTTTCCGACCATCCACGCGGTGGGACGCGCCAGCCATCGTGCGCCGCGACTGATCGAACTGAGCTGGGGCAAGGCCGACCATCCCAAGCTGCTGATCGTCGGCAAGGGCGTGTGCTTCGACACCGGCGGGTTGAACCTGAAGGGCGGCGACGGCATGCGCAACATGAAAAAGGACATGGGCGGCGCTGCCCATGCCATCGCCCTGGCCAGCCTGATCATGCAGGCGAAACTGCCGGTGCGGCTGACCCTGCTGATTCCCGCGGTGGAGAATGCCGTGGCCGGCAACGCGCTGCGCCCCGGCGAGGTGATCACCACCCGCGCCGGCCACCGCGTGGAGATCGACAACACCGACGCCGAGGGTCGGCTGGTGTTGTGCGACGCGCTGGCCTACGGCGCCGAGCACAAGCCCGACCTGATCATCGACTTCGCCACCCTCACCGGGGCAGCCCGGGTGGCACTGGGGCCGGATCTGCCGGCGCTGTTCGCCAATGACGCCGGCGTGAGTGCCGAGGTGATGGCTGCCGGTAACGCGGTGGGCGACCCGTTGTGGCCGCTGCCGCTGTGGCGGCCGTATCGGCGCATGCTCGATTCGGCGGTGGCCGACTTCGCCAACAGCGGGCCATCGCGCCATGCCGGCGCGATCACCGCCGCGCTGTACCTGGAGCGTTTCGTGCCGGACAACACGCCGTGGCTGCACCTGGATACCTACGCCTGGAACGACAGCGACCGACCCGGCCGCCCCCGCGGCGGCGAGGCGATGGGCCTGCGCGCGATGTTCGCTTTCCTGGGGCAGCGTTACCTGCCCTGATTGACCCAGCGTCAAGCGGATCATGGGAACAGCGACTGGACGCTGTCTTTACGTGGCGTCGCAAGGATAGACGCGGTACCACAGAAATGTTACGAAATTGTTGTTTTCGAGTCCGCCACTATGTGATGCTATGCACGCCGCGTGTTGGTGGTGGCACGCCGCGTCATCTTGATCAAGCGCCCGCAGTGTCGGCAACGCGTCATTCCACAGCCACCGAGAAACATGGGCGCGTTGACCAGAAGGGGACGAACGGGAGGCTCGACGGCGGGATTGCCATGGCAACACCCACTGCATTCGATTCCAACATGTGACAACTGGATCTTCCATCAAGCCGGGAAAACAACGAACGCCACGCTCATCCCATCACCTGAAGACCACAATCGACCTATCTCCTGAACGCGTTGCTCGTCGCAGGGCACCTGCGGTACCCACAAAAGAAGGATGCGCCAGCAAGCTGCCGGCAGTTGCCGATGCCCGCTGGGTTCGATGCATCGGGATCGGGCTCGAGAGCTGATGAATGCCTGGATATTCCGTTGTCGGAAGGCATCTGGCGCCATGGCAGGACTGCCGGGCAGGCTCTTTCAAAGGAGTAACGAATGAATTCCACCATTGAGGACAACGCATGAAATTCAACCAGAATCACCTGTCATTGGCTGTTCGACTGGCATTGAGCGTGGGCTTCATCGCCACGGCTGGCCTGGCCCAGGCACAACAGGCCGGCAGCAGCGATACATCCGGCGCAAGCCAGACGCCCGGCAAGCCTGAAGCCAGCAAGGCGAAGACCCTCAAGGCGGTCACCGTTACCGGCTCGCTGATCCGGCGTGTCGACGTGGAGACGGCCAGCCCGGTGGTAACGGTGGATCGAGCCGCGATTGCCAATGCCGGCAATCCGACGATGGGCAATGTGTTGCAGCAGCTGCCTGCCATTTCCGGCAATGCCACCAACACTCAGAACAACACCAACGGCGGCGGCGTCGCCAGCCCGACGCTCGAAGGCGGCGACGGCGCTGCCCGCATCTCGCTGCGCGGCCTGGGCGTCAACCGCACCCTGGTGCTGATCGACGGCCAGCGCATGGCCAATCCCGACATCAACATGATCCCGCAGAACATGATCGAGCGGGTCGACGTGCTGGCCGAAGGCGCCTCGACCGTGTACGGCTCCGACGCGATCGGTGGCGTCGTCAATTTCATCCTGCGCAAGGACTTCAAGGGTGTCGAAGCCAGCATCAACGGCGGCGTTTCCAGCCACGGCGACGGCCAGCGCCACGGCATCAGCCTGACCGGCGGAGCCACTGGCGACAATTACAACATCGTCGGCGGCATCGACTACAACAAGTACGACGCCGTGCTGGCCAGCCAGCGCAAGTTCTCCGCGAACCCCCAGTACCTGTCCAGCGGCGCACTCACCTCATCCGGCTCCAGCACCATCCCGACCGGCAAGATCCAGGTGCCGGCGTCGATCGCCAGCCAGTACGGCTGCACCATCCATAACGGAAAGGCCCTCATCACCCTGGCACAGGGCAACGGATCGAGCCAGAGCGATTACCGCTGCGACAACTACCCCAAGGATGCTTACAACTACAACACGTACAACTACATCCAGACCGCGCAGCAACGCACCGATGCTTTCCTGCTCGGCAGCTACAACCTGACGCCCAACCTGACGTTTTTCGCCAATGCATTCTTCAACCACACCCAGTCAAGTGGCCAGGACGCGCCCTCACCGACCGCGGCCAACAGCGACGGCTGGTACGTGGCGGCCAGCAACCCGATCAATCCTTTCGGCGTCACCTTCGGCACCGACCCCGCCAACCCGACCGACCCGAACGGCGGCTACGGCTTCAACACCCGCCTGACCGGCGCCGGCAACCGCCTGCATACCTTTGACACCAACAACGTGCAGATCAACACCGGCCTGCGTGGCTCGTTCGGCCAAAGCACTTGGAACTGGGACGCCTCGATCGACTACGGCCACTCCAATCGCCTGCAGCGCGACTACAACGAGCTCAACATCGCCGCCTTCCAGGCAGCGATCAACAGCGGCGTGAATATTTTCGACCAAGCCAACCAGGGCGCAGCCATCCGGGGTCTGGTGAACAATCCGGTGTACGTGTACACGAATACCACCAAGCAAGTGCAGTTCGACGCCAATGGCGAGCTGTGGGATCTGCCGGCCGGAACCATGCAGTTGGCGGTCGGCGCCCTGTACCGCAAGCAGTCGATGAACTACACGGTCACTCCCGACGCCGTGCTCAACCTGGCCACCGGCAAGTGCCAGATCCTGCAGGAGGGCTGCGGTTCGCCGGGTCGCGGCAGCGAGAACGTCAAGGAGCTCTATGCCGAGTCGCTGATCCCGCTGCTGGCCGACCAGCCCTGGGCAAAGTCGTTGAATCTTGACCTGGGCGTGCGCACGTCCAGATACAGCACCAGCGGCACGACCACCAACGGCAAGATTGCGATCGAGTGGAAGCCGGTCGCCGACCTGCTGGTTCGCGGCACGGTCTCGCAGGTGTTCCGCGCACCCAACCTGGATGAGCTGTACGACGGCGTCACCCTGATTCAGCCGAACTTGAACGATCCCTGTGTCGGCCTTACCGCGGCTCAGCTCGCGCAGCATGCCGCCGCCTGCCAGTCGGTTCCGGTCGGCTGGGTGAACACCAATGCCCAGGTCAACACGTATTACTCGGGTGCCAGCACGGCCGGTACCTCGCTGAAGCCGGAAAAAGGCAAGTCCATCGATTTCGGCCTGGTCTACGACCCCGGCTCGATGCCGGGCCTGTCCGCCAGCGTCGATTTCTGGCACATCTACCTCGCCAACCTGCTGACGCCGATCTCCGCATCCACGGTGGTCAATTCCTGCTTCGCCAACAACAGCAGCCCTTATTGCTCGCTGATCAGCCGCTTCGGCAGCAATACCCAGCAGGCGGGCGACGTCAATGTGATCAATACGCCCGTGGTCAATCTGGGCAACCTGAGCACCAGCGGCATCGACTTCACGCTCGACTACAGGATTCCGCATTTCAATCTCGGCAGCGTGAATCCGGGTGACTTCAAGGCTGGCTTCGCCAGCACCTATCTGGCCACCTACAAGAACGATGCCGCCCCCGGCCAGCCGGGTGCGCAGTCGGTCAACTATGCCGGTACCTTCACCCCGCAATTCGGCAACATGGCACGCTGGCGCGGCACGCTGACCCTCAACTGGATGCTGGGCAACTGGAGCGCCCAGTGGCAGACGCGCTACATCAACCACCTGACCAACGTGAATGCGGACGCCGCCATCCCCGGCGTCAACCTGCCGATGGCCTCGGTGCTGTATCACTCGATCCAGATCGGCTACAAGGTGCCGTCGCTCCACACCACGTTCGACGTCGGCGTGGACAACCTCAGCAACAAGATACCGCCGCTGGTCTATCAGAATGGCACCAACTACAACACGGATGCCGCCACTTACGACACTGTCGGCCGCTATTACTGGGCCCGTGCCACGGTGAAATTCTGATCGGCTGAGCCGACCGGAAAGCTCCACCGCAACATGGAGGGGCCGCGAGATATTCTCGCGGCCCCTCTTGCATAATGAAGGTCAGCAAACACCCGACCGGAAAGGTATGGCCGCAGCACCCCACCACCTCGTCGAGGCAATGAGCAACGCCTATGCTACTGGCGACATGGAGCGCGTCATCGCTCTGGGTGAAGGTGCCTCTGCAACGAACGAACCGGCCTTGCTGTGGCTGGGCCTGGCGCAGTACGCCTGCAAGCGCTATCGAGAGGCGGCAGGCGTGTTCGCCACGCTGACGCGCATGCAGCCGCAGCTGTCCGCCTACTGGAACAACCTGGGCCTCGCTTGCCGCCAGGACGGCGACCTGGCGGCATCCGAACAGGCATTCCTGCAGGCACTCTCGCTGGCACCAGACGACGCCGAGGTGCACTACAACCTCGGCTTGCTGCATCTGCAGCGTCGACATTGGGTGCTGGCCAAGCAGGCACTGATGCATGCGGTGAAGCTGTCGCCACGGTTCATCGAAGCGCGCCTGCAGGCCGCACACGCCTGCTTCGTCGGTGGCGACAACGAAGCGCAGCAAGCCATGCTGGCCGGCGCCGCCAGCTGGCCACCGCAGTCGGGTGAACAGGCGCTTATCCTCGCCGGAATGCTGTCCGCGCAGGGCGAACTCGACATCGCGCTGGACACGCTCAACCGGGCGCAGCTACCCGATGGTGCGCCCGCCACGATCATGCGCCTGCGCATTGCAGCCCAAAGGTCGGCGTTGTATGAGCGCGGCAACCAGCTCGATCGCGCACGCCAGGCGCTGCAGCCGCTGCCACTGGAAGTCCTGGATGCTCTGACGGACGACGATGCCCGCGCCGAAGGCTGGAGCGCTCATGCGGCAATGTACATGCGCGACGCCGACTACCCAGCAGCCGCGGCACTCTATCGTCGGGTGCTCACGTTGCCGCTCGATGACCAGCACCGCGCCAGGGCCGCCTTTGGCTTGGCCGCCGCCAGCAGCCGGATGAAACAACATGATGAGGTGTGGCCGGCGTTGCAGACAGCACACGCTGCACAGCTGAACATTGCGCAGGGCATCGTGCCGGAACTGATGCAGCCGGACAGCGTGCCGCTGCAGATGGCCAATCACCTGGTTGACCAAACCTCGTTTCAGGGTTGGAAGCCGCTACCCCCATCGCCGGCCTGGCGCCAACCGGTCTTCGTGGTGGGCTTTCCGCGCTCGGGCACGACGTTGCTGGAGCAGATGCTGGACGCACATCCGGATTTTCGTTCAATGGACGAACGCACCTTCATCCATGACCTGATCGAGGCCATGGAGATGACCGGCCAGCACTATCCGGGCGACCTGGCCAACCTCACCCCGGGCGAGGCCGATCAACTGCGAGCGGTCTACTTCCGCCGTGTCGCTCACATCGTGCCCGATCTGGGAACGCATCGACTGGTGGACAAGAATCCGCTCAACATGCTGTGTCTGCCAATGATCATGCGGTTGTTTCCGCAGGCACGCATCATTCTGTGCCTGCGCCACCCCTGCGACGTGCTGCTGAGCTGCTACATGCAGTCGTTTCGATCGCCCGCCTTCATGGTGCTGTGCTCGTCGCTGCAGCGTCTGGCAACCGGCTACGCGCAAGCCTTTGAACATTGGCAAAAGCACGTCGAGGTGTTCGCACCGCAGGTGCTGGAATGGCGTTACGAATCGGTGGTCGAGGACATCGATGCAAACCTGGCCAGACTCGGCCGCTTCCTCGACCTTGCCGACCCTTCACCGATGGCCCGGTTTGCCGAACATGCCAGCGGCAAAGGCTTCATCAGCACGCCGAGTTACTCCCAAGTGACCCAGGGGATCAACCGCAAGGCGGTCAATCGCTGGCATGCCTACCGCGACATGTTCGAACCCGTGCTGCCGATACTGCGCCCGGTGATGCGGCGAATCGGCTACACCGACTGATTCGCGACCTGGCCAGGAGCTATGATGCAAGCGCCAATATCGCTCCTGACCTAGGTGACGGTGCGCGAGTGGCTGCCTCCGTGGACCACAGTGCCACGCGCTTTACCCGGACAACACGACCAGCGACCGATGAGCAACCCGACCGACGTGCCCATGGAAACCCTCCGCATGATCGCACGGCAAGCAGCGCAGCAGGGAGATCTGCATGCAGCCGAGCGCTCTTTCCTCAGTCTGCTCCAACGGCAGCCGCAGGATGTCGAAGCGCTGCGCTTCGTGGCCAACTGCCGATCCGCGTGCGGGGAGCATGCGGCGGCGACGCAACAACTTCAAACCGCAGTCAGGGCGGCCCCAGGCGATTCGACGACCTGGCTGCAACTGGCCAATGTACAGATGGCGGCGGGCGACTTCGATGGCGCGGTCGACAGCTACCGCTGCGGGCTTTCGTTGGCGCCTCGCGTCTTCGTGGCCCGCCTGCAGCTGGGCATCGCACTGGAACAGCTGGGTCAGTCACACGAGGCACTGAAGACCTATTTCATGGCTATCGAAAGTGCGCGCGCGATGGGGCGCTGGCAGGACGACACGACAACGGCCCCGGCTCTGCGCAATGCGGTGAAACACGCCGTGAAATACGTCAACAAGGGGCGACGCCAACTGTTTCGCAGCGCCATTGAACCACTGCGCGAACGCTACGGCAGTGCCGAGCTGGTTCGGGTGGAGCGCAGCCTGTCGATCTATTTTTTCGATCAGCCGGCAAACATTCCCGACCCGCGGCAAAAGCCGAAATTCCTGTTTTTCCCGGATATCACCAGCCAGCCTTACTATCCGCGCAAGCATTTCCCGTGGCTGGAAGCGCTCGAGGCTGGCACCGATGTGATTCGCGACGAACTGCGCACCGTGCTGGCACAAGGGCAGCAACTGGAGCCCTTTCTGGGCGAGGCGTCTGCGCCTGCCGGGCAGACCATGCTGCGTTCCACCGCTTCAATGGATGCTGTGTGGGATGCGTATTTTTTCTATCGGCATGGCAAGCGTTACGACGACCATTGCGCGCGTTGCCCGCAGACCACCGCCCTGCTCGATGCGCTGCCGCTGGTGCGGATCCGCGACCACGCGCCGGAAACGCTGTTCTCCGTGCTCAGCCCCGGCACCCACATCCTGCCGCATACCGGGGTGACCAATACGCGGCTGGTCACCCACTTGCCGCTGATCGTTCCGCCCGGTTGCGCCTTGCGGGTGGGCGGCGAGGAACATGTCTGGCAGGAAGGGCGGTGCGTGACCTTCGACGATACCTGGGAGCATGAGGCCTGGAATCGCAGCACGCAGACGCGCGTGGTGCTGATCCTGGACTGCTGGCATCCCGATCTGAGCGAAGCCGAGCGAGCGGCAGTGACGGATCTGGTCGAGGCGATCGGCGATTTCAACCAGTCCTGCGAGATACCCGCCAAGCCGGGCTGAACCGGGCCGGCAAGGCAAGGCCGCCGCCCCGGAGGTTTGTCCGCATCGCGGAGGAACAAGAAAGGGCGGCGCTTCCGCGCCGCCCTTTCAATCAGCAGACTGATCAGTGCGTTGGCTGCGGCGGCGCCGTCCTGGCCGGTGCCGATGCCACCAGACCGGTGCTGAACTTGCCGCCATAGGGCAGGACTTCGGCCGCCAGCTTCGGATCGGCCTTGATCATGCCAATCGCGTCGAACAGTACGTGCGCCGTCTCGTCGAGCTCCACATCCTTGGCCTTCTTCGCGTCGCTCTCTTCCTTGAGCTCGCTCTTCAGGCTGCGTTCGTTGGGATTGAGCCCATCGTCCAGCGCATTGTCCTCGTCGACCTGTGCCGCATCGGTTCCGTCAATGGCCCGGTGCCGTGCGCGGAAGTCGGCCTGGATCTTCTCCTGCTGCTTGCGTTCGGCCTCGCGCGTGTCCAGGTTCAACGAGATCGTGGTCTTGTCGCGCATCTTCTTGTACTGCGCCAGCTCGTCCAGCATCAGCTTCCAGCCCGGCGACTTCGCCACCCGCTCGGCATGCAGTTGCTCCAGCTGTGGCAGGTAGGCCTTGAGGTTCGCCACCGGCTTGTAGTCGGCCGGTGCGATCCGCGTCCACGGCAGCGCGTTGTCGTAGGTCGACTCGCCGAAATCCTTCTCGTCGCCGTTCTTCGGGTATTCGATATCCGGTGTCACTCCCTTCAACTGGGTGGATCCACCGTTGATGCGGAAGAATTCCTGGATCGTCATCTTCAATTCGCCGAGCTGCGGCTTCTCGCCATCGCCCTGGGCAAAACGGTCCAGATCGACCAGGTTCTGCACGGTTCCCTTGCCGAAGGTGGGCTCGCCGATGATCAGGCCGCGGTGATAGTCCTGGATGGCGGCGGAAAAAATCTCCGACGCCGAGGCCGTACCACGATTGACCAGAACCGCCAGCGGGCCACTCCACGCCATGCCCGGGTCGTCGTCACCCTGCACCTCGACCTGACCCTTGGAGTCGCGCACCTGCACCACCGGACCCTTGTCGATGAACAGGCCGGTCATCGAATCGGCTTCGGCCAGCGAACCGCCGCCGTTGTTGCGCAGATCCACCACGATGCCCTGAACGCCTTCCTGCTTCAGTTCGCCGATCAGCTTGGCGACGTCACGGGTGGTGCTGCGGTAGTCCTTGTCGCCGGCGCTGCGTGCGCCGAAGTCCGAGTAGAACGATGGCAGGTCGATCACGCCGATCTTGCGCGTGACGCCGCCGTCCTTGATGTCGATGACCTTCTTGCTGGCCGCGGCATCATCCAGGTTGATCTTGTCACGCACCAGGGTGATCAGCTGATGCTTGCCATCCTGACCGGCATCGACCGGGAGCGTTTCCAGCCTCACGGTGGTGCCCTTCTTGCCGCGAATCAGCGCAGTCACGTCATCGATGCGCCAGCCGACCACATCGACCATCGGGCCCTTCTCACCCTGGCCCACGGCGAGGATGCGGTCGCCGGGCTTGAACTTGTGCGATTTCATCGCCGGGCCGCCGGGAATCAGCTTGACGATCATGGTGTAGTCATCGCGCGACTGCAGCTGGGCACCGATGCCCTGCAGCGACAGGCTCATCGCGATGGTGAAGTTCTCCGCCGCCTCGGGGCCGAGGTAATCGGTATGCGGATCGGTGGTCTCGGCATACGCGGTCATGAAGCTCTGGAAGGCATCGGCGCTGTTGAACTGCCTGACCCGCTCGATATAACCGCTGTAGCGCTTGTCCAGCGTCTTGCGGATGTCGGCGTCGTCCTTGCCGGCCAGCTTCAGGCGCAGCCAGTCGTTCTTGGTGCGCTTGCGCCACAAGTCGTCGGCGGCCGCCTTGTCCTTGGGCCAGGAGGCGTTCTTGCGATCGAGGTCGTAGCTTTCGTCCCGGGTGAGATCGAAGCCCTTCTTCAGCAGGCTGCGAGCGTAGGTCATGCGTTCGACCAGGCGCTGCACGTAGACGTTGTAGATTTCAAACGGCCCCGACAGGTCCATGTTCCAGATCGCGTCGTCCAGCTTGGTCTTCAATGGCGCGAACTTGTCCATGTCCTGCTGGGTGAAGAACACCTTGTCGCCGTCGAGCTGCTTGAACCACGCCGTGTAGATGCGCGCCGACATGGCATCGTCGAGCGGCTGCGCATCGTAGTGAAAGCGGGTCAGGAAGCGCGCCGAAAGCTGCGCCGCAGCGGCCTCCTCCGGCGTGGGCGCGAGCGGCCATGTGGCAGCCTTGCGCGGCGTCGGACCGGCGCCGAGATCGGCTGCCGACTGCGCCAGGGCGCAGCTCGTGGTGAGGGCGAACAGCAGGACCAGCGCGGGACGAAATTTCATGAAGGCTCTCAGGCTGACTCGGTGACACCGGCTGCATGGGCCTGCAGGTCGGCATGGTAGGAGGAACGCACCAGCGGGCCGGAAGCGACGTGATGGAAACCCATCGCCTCACCGGCTTCGCGCAGCGCCTCGAATTCCTCGGGGGTCCAGTAACGCACCACCGGGTGATGATGTGGTGTCGGCTGCAGATACTGGCCGATGGTGATCATTTCGACATCATGGGCGCGCAAATCACCCATCGTCTCGATCACCTGTTCAAACGTCTCGCCCAGGCCCAGCATGATGCCGGACTTGGTCGGCACGCCGGGGTGCTGCGCCTTGAAACGCTTGAGCAGATCCAGCGACCACTGATAGTCCGCGCCGGGACGCACTTCGCGGTACAGATGCGGCACGGTTTCCAGATTGTGGTTGAACACGTCCGGCGGATACTCCGCGAGCACCTCCAGCGCGCGCTCCATGCGTCCCTTGCCGCGGAAATCGGGGGTGAGGATCTCGATGCGGATGGAAGGACTGGCATGGCGCACGGCACGAATGCAGCTGGCGAAGTGCGCGGCACCGCCGTCACGCAGGTCATCGCGGTCGACCGAGGTGATCACCACGTACTTCAGTCGCATGTCGGCAATCGTCTGCGCCAGCCGCGCCGGCTCCAGCTCATCCGGCGGCGCGGGCCGGCCATGCGCGACATCGCAGAAGGAACAGCGGCGGGTACACACCTCACCGAGGATCATGAAGGTCGCGGTGCCCTTGCTGAAGCACTCGTGGATGTTCGGGCAGGACGCCTCTTCGCACACCGTGACCAGGGCGTTGTCACGCAGGCGCGCCTTCAACTGCTGGACGGCATTGCCCTGCGGCAGACGCACGCGGATCCACGACGGCTTGCGCAGTGTCGGCACGCTGGTATCGAAGCCGGCGCGGTTCAACGAGATCTTGTCGTTGCCCAGCTGCTTGTCGACCGCAGGCGCGCCAGTGACGACACTGATCGGAATGGCCTTGGGGGATGTGGCGGAAGTTTCACTCATGTAGACAGCTCAGACCGCTGCGCGAGCGGGGAGTTCGGGAATGACGGGGGCGGCTGGCTCGGCATCGAAGCCGAACTGGCGGCAGAATTCGCCGATCAGCACCTCCTCGACATCCGCCAGTCGCGACGGACCGCCCAAGTCTACCAGCTGCGTGACCGCCAAACCCTTGTAGCCGCAGGGGTTGATTCGCAGGAACGGCTCCAGATCCATCGCCACGTTGAAAGCCAGGCCGTGGAAGCTGCAGCCGCGACGCACGCGCAGGCCCAGCGCGGCGACCTTGGCCTCGCCCACATAGACACCCGGCGCGCCTTCACGGCGCGCAGCGCGCACCTGCCAATGGGCCAGTGTGTCGATCAGCGCCTGCTCGATGCGATGGACCAGCTCACGCACGCCCACACCGACCCGGCGCAGGTCGATCAGCGGGTAAGCGACGATCTGGCCCGGGCCGTGATAAGTGACCTGGCCGCCGCGATCCACCGGCACCACCGGAATATCACCCGCCGCCAGCACATGTTCCATCTTGCCGGCCTGACCCAGGGTGAACACCGGGTCATGTTCCAGCAGCCACAGCTCATCGGGCGTTTCCGCGGTGCGATTGTCGGTGAACGCGCTCATCGCCTTCCAGGTCGCCTCGTAGGGTTGGCGACCGAGGCGACGGATTTTCAACGGCAACGACATGGCGGAACCTGGGAACGGGGAACGGGGAACGGGGAACGGGGAACGGGGAACGGGGAACGGGGAACGGGGAACGGGGAACGGGGAAGCATGCAATGTCCCGGGCCAGCGGCAAGTGCCGGATGGCACCAGGGCGGAAAAGAATGCCGTGATCCAGTCGGGGGAAATTCGACGTTCCCCGTTCCCTGTTCCCCGCCCTTCCGATCACAGCGTGTAGCGAATATCCGGGCTCTCGCGCAGTATCCGATGCGCCGCATCGTATTGCTCGCGGTAGTCGCAACGGAAACTCACCGTGACCGAGACGAAATTGCCGGCACCGGAGTGCCGATGCCTCACGCTTTCATGCAGCACGTGCAGTCCGGCACGCTCCAGCAGTTGCGGCACATGACTGGGCAGGTTGGCACTGGCATTGCCGACGGCGGTGATCTCGAACTCGCCGGGGAACTGGAAGCCCTTGCCGTCGCGCTTCGCCTCGCTGAAATCGATCGGCTGCATCACTTGCCGCCCGGGACCGTTTCGGTGGTGCCCTTGTCGTGATGGAACCACAGCAGGATGGTGTCCCACAGACGGGAGAAGAAACCCCCTTGTGGCGCCTCGTTGAGGGCGATCAGGGGCACGCTCTGCAGCGGCTGGCCGTCCAGGCTGACCCGCAGCGTGCCGATCTGCTGACCCTTCTTGAACGGCGCGATCAAGGTCGCCGGAATATCCATCGTCGCTTTCAACTTGTCGTATTCGCCGCGCTTGACCGTCACCAGCACATCATCGGCGACGCCAATCGGCAACTGGTTCGCCTCGCCCTTCCACAGCCGCGGCGTGGCCAGCGCCTTGCCCGCCGCATAGAGCTTGTGCGTCTCGTAGAAGTGGAAGCCGTAGTTGAGCAAGGCCATCGCGGAGTCGGCGCGCCCCTTGTCGGTGCTGGCGCCCATCACCACCGCGATCATGCGCGAATCACCCTGCTTGGCTGACGCGTCAAGACAGTAGCCGGCCGCAGCGGTGTGACCGGTCTTGATGCCGTCCACGCTGGGATCACGCCACAGCAGCGCGTTGCGATTCTGCTGCTTGATGCCGTTCCACTCGAACTCCTTGACCGCCGAGATGGCGTAATCGGCGGGGAAGTTGTGGATCAGCGCGCGCGACAGGATCGCAATGTCGCGAGCCGTGCTGTAGTGGTTGTCGACCGGGTAGCCCGAAGCATCGGAGTAGTGCGTGTTGGTCATGCCCAGCTGCTTTGCATAGGCATTCATCAGGCCGACAAAGGCCTGCTCCGAGCCGGCGGTGCTCTCGGCCAGCGCAATGGCGGCGTCGTTGCCGGACTGCACGATCATGCCCTTCAGCAAGTCCTCCAGCTTGACCTGGCTGCCCAGCTTGAGAAAGCTGGTCGAGCCATCTGTACCGGCACCACCGGCACGCCAGGCGTGCTCGCTGATAGTCACCATGTCATCCGGATGGATGTGGCCGGCGGCAATTTCGGCCGAGACCACGTAATCGGTCATGACCTTGGTGAGCGAGGCAGGCGCCCGCCGCTCATCGGGATTCTTGGATGCGAGGATCTGGCCGGTGGCATAGTCCATCAGCACCCAGCTCTGACCGTCGACATCCGGCGGCGGCGGCACCGGTACGTCAGGCACCGTCGGGCGCGGAATCGGCACGGGGGGCGGCGGTGTCTGGGCCACGGCGATGCCGAGCAGCATGGCGGCGGCGGCCAACGGCAGCAGGGTACGGCGGAAAAATTTCATTTTCTGGTCAAATCCGGTCGGAATGTCGGGGCGAGTAGCCGACATCATGGGAAAAGGGTACGCAAATAACGCTTAGTCTACCGCGACGCGCGGCCGCGGCAGGCCCATGCCTTCAATCCGGGCACTGACCTGATCGGCACTCGCCACGTCGGCCAGCGGCCCCACGCGCACGCGCTGCACGCGCTGCCCGTTGACCATGGCCTCGGTGACCTGCACCGTGCCGAGCCCCGCCTGGCGCAGGCGCTGGGCCAGACGCTCGGCATTGCCGATGTCGGAGAATGCCCCGACCTGGAGATAGATTCCGGGATGTCTGCCTGTGACCACGACCGGAGGTGGCAGTTCCCGCGCCGGCTGGCGCGGATCGATCCCGCGCACTTCGACCAATCCGGTGCCCTTGGGCCAGATGCCGATTTTCACCGCCGCCGCGTAGGACAGGTCGATCAGGCGGTTCTGATGGAACGGACCGCGGTCGTTGACTCGCACGATCACGCTCTTGCCGTTCTCCAGGTTGGTCACGCGAGCGTAGCTGGGCAGCGGCAAGGTGGTGCTGGCCGCGCTGAAGGCGTACATGTCGTAGGTTTCAAGGCTGGACGTCTTGTAGCCCTGGAACTTGGTGCCGTAGAACGAGGCAATGCCGCGCTCGTCGTAACCGCGGGCACTTGGCAGCACCCGGTAGGTACGCCCGTTTACGGTATACGGGGAGTTGTTGCCATAGTGCGAGCGCGGCTCGACTTTCGGCACCGGCTCGACCAGCTTGCTGACGTCGAAGGGCGGCGGCACGCTGTCGTTACCATCGCGATAGCGGCTGGACTGTGGCCGGCTGAGGTCATCGTGAAAGCCCGCATCGCGCGCCGGCGGCGACGGCGCACGCTCGACCTGGCCAGGCGGCCTGGCCGGGATGCGGTCAGACCGGTGGCGCGAGCCGGCGCAGGCGCTGAGCAGCAGGGCCAACAGCAGCAGGCTGACGATGCCCGGCTGCCTCATTGCTTCGCATCCGCCTGCGCCACCCCGGCGGCGATGGCCTGGGCCAGCTGATCGACCGCCATGGCATACAGCGGGCTGCGGTTGTAACGGGTGATCACATAGAAGTTCTGGAAGGTAAACCAGTATTCCGGGCCCTGGGCCCCATCCAGCGTCTGCAGACTGGTCAACCGACCCGGGGCGAAAGGCTGCAACGGCGCATAGCCCCATGCCTCCAGTTGCTCCAGCGGCCACAGTGGTCTGGCGTCCTTCACCGTGATCGGCCTTGCCGCTGCATCCGGTTGCGCGCGCGCGGCTACCGGCGCGCCCGACTCCCAGCCGTGCAGATGGAAATAGTTGGCCACGCTGGCGATGATGTCATCGGCCGAACCATGCAGGTCGATGCGTCCGTCGTGATCTTCGTCCACCGCAAAGTCGCGGATGCTCGAGGGCATGAACTGACCCCAGCCCTGCGCCCCGGCATAGGAACCCAGCAGGGTATCCAGCGGGCCACCCAGTTTGCTGCTCGGCAATTCCAGCAGAGCCTTGAGCTGTTCGCGGAAGAAATTCGCCCGCGGCGGGTAATAGAAGGCCAGAGTGACCAGTGCATCGAGCACCTTGTAATGGCCGACGATACGTCCGTAGTCGGTCTCGACCCCGATGATCGCGACTATGTATTGCGGCGCCACGCCATATTCACCGGCGACCCGGTCGAGCAGCGCGCGGTGTGCCTGATAGAACGCGACGCCTGCCTCGACCCGCGCGGGGGTCATGAAGATCGGCCGATAGTCCTTCCACGGCTTGGCTTCGGCCGGTCGACTGATCGCATCGAGGATGCTCTGCTGTTTCTGCGCACCATCCAGCAGCGCGTTCAACTCCCCGGGGCTCTTGCCGGTATCGCGCGCCACTTCGCGCACCAGTTCGGCCTGGCCGGGGTGGGCAAGCGCCGCACGCGTCGTCGTCGCTCCGAGCCACAGCAACACCAGCACGACCAGGCTTCGAAGCGGACGGAACGCGGAATTCTGGGTCATGCAGGGCCTTCGCTGGCGGAATAACCGGATCGCCAGAAGCCTACCATGCGGAGTCGGGCAACTTCGGGCAGTCGGCGGGCGTGACCATGGCCGGATTCAGATGTGGGTCTTGCGATGAGCGTGAATGGACATCAGTACACCGAAGCCCACCAGCAACGACACCGCCGAGGTGCCGCCGTAGCTGATCATCGGCATCGGCACACCGACCACCGGCAGCATGCCGGCGACCATGCCGCCGTTGACGAAGACATAGACGAAGAAGCTCATGCCGATGGCGCCGGCGAGCAGGCGTGAATACGTGTCGCGCGCCTCCATCGCGATCCACAGGCAGCGGCCGATGATAAAGGCGTACAGGGCGATCAGTGCGCACACCCCGGCCAGGCCGAACTCCTCGGAAAACACCGCGAAGATGAAGTCGGTGGTGTGCTCGGGCAGGAAGTCCAGACGCGATTGTGTGCTGTGCATCCAGCCCTTGCCGAATACGCCGCCGGAACCCACCGCGATCTGCGACTGGATGATGTGCCAGCCATTGCCGAGCGGGTCGGACTCCGGATTGAGCAGGGTCAGCACGCGATCGCGCTGATACTGATGCAGAAAGTGCCAGCCGACCGGAATCATGCCGACCACCGCGCCGACGAGCAGGCCGATGCGCCACCAGGCCATGCCGGAGAGAAACAGCGCGAACGCGCCGGCCGCGGCCACCAGCACCGCGGTGCCCAGATCCGGTTGCTCGGCGATCAGCCCCGCCGGAATCGCGATCAGCAGGCCGGCCATCACGATGTCCTTCCAGCGTGGCGGCAGTTGGCGCGGATGCAGATACCAGGCCACCATCATCGGCGTGGTCAGCTTCAGCAGTTCGGACGGCTGGAAGCGCATGACGCCAAGATCCAGCCAGCGCATCGAGCCACGGCCCTCGCCGAGAATCGCCACCAACACCAGCAAGGCCGTGCTGCCGGCGTATAGCCATGGTGTCCAGCTGCGCAGTACCGATGGCGGAATGCGCGAGACCAGCAGCAACAGCGCGCCACCGAGCAGGAAACGGGCGGCCTGCCCGCTGACCAGGCTGAAGCTGCCGTCACCGGCGCTGTAAAGCGTGACCAGGCCGATGCTCGCGAGCAGGAGCAAGGCGGCCACCAGCGGCAGGTCGATCCGTGGCCGGGTCAGGATGCGACGCATGAAGCGCCCGATGCGTACCTGCAGCATCTCGATCACGGGGTCGACTCCACTGGCGCGGGAGCGCTCGGTGGCAACGGCGTGTCCGGCGGCGCGTCCTTCTGCGTGGCCACCCAGGCGTCGAGGATCTTGCGCGCGATGGGACCGGCATCGGCAGCACCCCAGGCACCGGATTCCAGCAACACCGCCACCGCGATGCGCGGATTCTCGGCCGGCGTGAACATTTCGAACCAGGCACGATGGCGGCTGGCCAGATAGGCAGTGTTATGGTCAGTGTTGTACGCAT
>JAJXYE010000114.1 GCA_021780735.1 Pseudomonadota bacterium
AGCGATTGCCATGAATGCATCCGCAGCCGATATCTCAAGGCGTCGCCGCGCGCCGGCACTGGATGTCGCCGTGGTCGGTGGTGGCATGGTCGGCGCCGCCACCGCGCTGGCGCTGGCCAGGGCCGGCTTCAGCACCGCCTTGCTGGAGGCGCACGCACCGGCGCCGTGGGATGCCAGCGCCGAAGTGGATCTGCGCGTGGTCGGCCTGGCGCCGTCATCGCTGGCCCTGCTGGATGATCTGGGTGTCTGGACGTCCATTCGCGACGCCCGCAGCGGGCCGTATGCGCATATGCATGTATGGGATGCCGAAAGCGGTGCGGCAATTGATTTCGATGCCGCCGACGAGGGGCGTGACGGACTCGGCCATATCGTCGAGAACAGTCTGGTGCAGTGGACCCTGTGGCAGGCACTGGATGCGGCTGGGGTACGCCGGCTGTGCCCGGCCGAGGTAGGCGGATTCGAGGCCGGTGAGGATCGCATCCAGCTGCAGCTGGCCGATGGCGAGACGCTGTCCGCGTCCCTGCTGGTGGCTGCCGACGGCGCGGCCTCGCCGCTGCGCCAGCTGGCCGGCATCGGCACCCGCGGTCGCGACTATGCGCAGCGCGCGGTGGTCGCCCATGTGGTCACCGAGCGACCGCATCAGCACACCGCCTGGCAGCGCTTTCTGCCGAGTGGGCCGCTGGCGCTGTTGCCGCTGGCCGATGGTCGCAGTTCGCTGGTGTGGTCGCTGCCGGACGCCGAGGCCAGCCGCGTGCTGGCGCTGGATGACCACGCGTTCCTCGACGAGCTGGGCGTGGCCAGTGATTTCCGGCTGGGGCGGATCACCGCAACCACGCCACGGGCGGCATTTCCACTGAAGCTGCAGCTGGCCGAGTCCTACCAGGCCGAGCGGCTGGTGCTGCTGGGCGACGCGGCGCACGCGGTGCACCCGCTGGCTGGCCAGGGCGTCAACCTGGGCCTGCGCGACGTGGTCGAACTGCGTGACACGCTGCTGGCGGCACGCGCGGCCGGGCGGGACATCGGTGCCGCACACGTGCTGCGCCGCTATGCACGGCGCCGCCGCAGCGCCGACACGCTGGACGCACTCGGTTTCGATGCACTGGCACGCATCTACGCCTGGCAGTCGCCGGCGCTGGTCGCGACGCGTGGACTGGGCGTGCGCCTGCTCGATCGACTGGCACCGTTGAAGCGGCGCCTGTCGGAACACGCCGCGGGGCTTTGAATCACTTCTTCACGCGCGGCGTGGAGTCAACCCATCACCACCGGAGAAGCCGTCATGCGTATCGCCCGACTCTGCTGCCTGCTGCTGCTTGCCGGATCAAGCTTCGCGATCCAGGCAAAGATGGTGCACCGATCCGTTGACTGGACGCTGGACGGCACGCGCTTCCACAGCGTGCTGGTCTACGACGACGCGAGCGCGGCGAAGCGACCGGGCCTGGTCATGGTGCCGAACTGGTACGGCCTGAACGACGCGGCGCTGAAAAAGGCCGAGATGATTGCGGGCAGGGATTACGTGATCCTGCTCACCGACATGTACGGCGCCAGCGTGCGGCCGCAGCAGGGTCATGCCGACCAGGCTCAGGCTGCGATCAAGCCGCTCTACGGCAATCGCGCGCTGATGCGAAAGCGCATCAACGAGGCGCTGACCCAGCTCAAGGCGCAGGCGGCGACGGCACCGATCGACAAGGCCAGGCTGGCGGCGATCGGCTTCTGCTTCGGCGGTACCGCCGTGCTGGACCTTGCCCG
The DNA here is from genome assembly GCA_021780735.1 of Pseudomonadota bacterium. Lineage (GTDB taxonomy): Bacteria > Pseudomonadota > Gammaproteobacteria > Xanthomonadales > Rhodanobacteraceae > Rhodanobacter. Next base: position 1,747 of record JAJXYE010000114.1, read on the forward strand.
CAGCGGCGCCGACATCGCGGCCGTGGTCTCGTTCCATGGTGGCCTGAGTACCGACGATCCGGCGTTGGCCAGACATATCAAGGCCAGCGTGCTGGCGATGAACGGCGCCGACGACAAGGGCACCATGCCGGATGCGGACAAGTTCATGGACGAAATGCGCGGCAGCCCGGCCGACTGGGAATTCGTGGTGATCGGCCACGCCGTGCATTGCTTCACCGAAGTCGACGAGCACTCACCGGGGTGCCGTTACGATGCACGCGCCGCGGCGCGCAGTTACCGGCTGATGCACGACTGGCTCGATCATGCGTTCGCCGGCAAGCCCTGAGCGCGCTCTGCGCTGCCGGTTCCTTACAGCAGATTGATGCCGAAGCGGCGCAGCAGCAGCGCGAACAATCCGAAACAGACCAGGGTGATCAGCACACAGGCCGCCAGGGTCGGCCAGAAGCCAAGGCGTGGCAGCAGGGCCGGAAAAGCCAGGAACATCGGCAGCGTCGGGATCACGTACCAGAAGGTGTACCAGGCGTGGTTGGCAATCTTGGTCTGCGACTGACGCTCGACCTGCAGCCAGATCAGGGCGAGTACGGTGACCAGCGGCAGCGCGGCGATCAAGCCACCCAGACGGTCGCTGCGTTTGGCGACTTCGGACACGATCACCACCACGGCGGCGGTGATCAGGTATTTGGTGACCAGCCAGGCCATCAGCGCAACTCCACGCAGGTTGAAAAGTGATCAGCCGCCACGCAGGGTGCGACCGTAGGCATGAACCTCGTCGACGAGTACCTGCACGTGCCCGGGGGCGACGTCCGGGGTGATGCCGTGGCCAAGGTTGAACACGTGGCCCGGATGGTTGCCGTAGCTGTCCATCACCACGCGCGCCTGGCGGCGGATCACCTCGGGGCTGGCGCGCAGGATCGCCGGATCGAGATTGCCCTGCAGCGCCACGCGGCCGCCGACCATGCGGCGGGCGTCGGCCAGATCCATCGTCCAGTCCAGTCCCAGACCGGCGCAGCCGGTATCGGCCAGCGCAGCCACGTGTGCCCCGGCACCCTTGGAAAACAGGATCACCGGCAACTCGCGCGAGGCCGGGTCGGCCTTCAGCGCGGCGACGATCTGTGCCATGTAGCGCAGCGAGAATTCGCGGAACGGAGCGGGCCCGAGCATGCCGCCCCAGGTATCGAACACCATCAGCGCCTGCGCGCCGGCAGCGGCCTGGGCGATCAGGTAGGTGGCGACCGCACGGGCCAGGGTGTCGAGCAACTGGTGGGCGAGTTCCGGCTCGTTCCAGCACATCGTCTTGAGCGTGGCGAAGTCCTTCGAGCCTTGGCCTTCAACCATGTAGCAGGCCAGCGTCCACGGGCTGCCGGAGAATCCGATCAGCGGCACGCGGCCATGCAGTTCCTGGCGGATCAGCCGCACCGCGTCCATCACGTAGCGCAACTCGCCGTCCATGTCGGGCACGGCCAGGCGGGCGATGTCGGCTGCGTTGCGCACCGGCCGCGCGAACTGCGGGCCTTCGCCGGCAGCAAAGCTCAGCCCCAGACCCATCGCATCGGGAATGGTGAGGATGTCGGAGAACAGGATCGCCGCGTCGAGCTCGAACCGTTGCAGCGGCTGCAGGGTTACCTCGCAGGCATACTCGGGGTGCTGTGCCAGCCCCATGAAGCTGCCGGCGCGCTCGCGCGTGGCGCGATATTCGGGCAGATAGCGCCCCGCCTGACGCATCACCCAGATCGGCGTGGTATCGGTGGGCTCGCGCCGCAGCGCGCGCAGGAAGCGATCGTTCTTCAACACATCGGGCATGGTCATCAACTTTTGAGAGGGGGCCTCAGCGGCCGTAGGGGCCTTCCTGGCCCTGCGCAAACATCACGCGAAAGCCGCGTTTGAGCTGGGCGTCGCGGGTCTTCTCGAACGCGGCGATCGCCTCGTCGCGTTCGAGGAACTGCTCGCGCTTCATGCTGGCACGACCGCCCTGAGTGCCGGACTCGCGATACAGCGTCCAGCCGCCGAGCAGATCCTGTTCGAGGGTGATCTGGACATAGCGCGGTGCATCGGTGGTGCCGGGTACGGTTTGCAGGTAGAGGCGCATGAGTTCCACGAGGCAAGGCAGCGAGGCGTTCCGCCAACCTGTCATTCTAGAAGGCTGGCGCCCGGGTAGCGAGGCCGCCGGCTATTTTTCAATGCGGTAGTTGAGACTGGCGCGGCTGAACTCGGTGGCCTGCTGTGCCTCGAAACTCCAGCGTCGGCCCAGGCGGTAACGCAGAGTCACCACTTCGCCGGGTTGGAACAGGCCTACGCCATAGCTCAGATACAGCCGCGGCGAGAGGTATTTGCCCACGGTAAATGCCGAGCTGCCACCCAGCGCCTCATTGCTGGAAACGCCGATGTCGTCGATGCCCAGTCTGGAGCCGATGCTCTTGGCCAGCAGATCGCCGGTAGCCGAACCCAGCGCCTGTGCCGCGGCGCTGACCATGCTGCCCTCGCCGCCCTTGACCTCGGACAGTGGCTTGCCGGTGATCAGATAGGACAAGGCGTCGGACTGCTCCATCACCGGCTTGGAAAACACGGTGAGGATCGGCCGTTGCGCGGTACCGGCGATGTACAGACCCACTTCCTGGCCCTCATCGATGGTGGCATTCGGATTGAGCTTGCGCACCGCGCGGATGTTCAGCCCCGGGTTGTCGATGGGGGTGCTGGCGAACAGCAGCTGGCCACGCTGGATCTGCAGGTTCTGGCCGTAGGCGCGGTAGGTGCCGTCCACTGCAATCTGGCCCTGACCGGTGGTGCTGCGACCGGGTTGCTCGTTGACCGTCAGGATGCCGCTGACGTTGCCATTGAGGCCCATGCCGATGACATGCGTCTTGTGACCCAGATCGACCTTGACCAGGGCGCTGAGCGGAAGCTGGCTGGCGGCTTCAGTTCGCTTTTCGTCGACCACCACCACATCGGGCGAAGCCCGGGTGGCGCTGGCGCCGGGGAGCTTGTCCACGTTCACGTCCGCGCTGTCGATGGCGAGGCTGCCCGCGATGCGGATGTCCCTGGCATCCTGTTGCACGGTGAGGTCGGGAGAAACCACCACCTTCGCGGCAGGAATGTCCGCCGCGGTGAACTGGCTGCCCTTGAGGCTCAGCCGGGTCTGCGCCCCGGCGCCGATACCGGCGTGGCCGCTGACGCTCAGTGAGCCCGCGCCCGAGCTCACACTGCCGTTGATGTCGAATTGCCTGGCATCGCTGGTGCTGACTGTGAGCTGGCCCTGGCTGAGTTTCAGTCCGGCCATCGGCACCTCGGCGGCGAAATTCGCGGTGGTGGCCTGACCGGTGATGACCGGCTGCGGCAGCGTACCGGCAAAATGGAAGCTGCCGTTGAGGCTGCCCTTCACGTTGGCCAGCTCGTTGCTCACCAGTTCGACGAAGGCGAGGTTGTCGAGGTGCAGCTCGAGCTGGCCGGCCAGGGCCTGTTGCGCGCCGCTTATGCTGATCAGACCATCCAGGCGGCCGCCCTGGTCGAGTTCGCTGTGCATCTCGATACGCTGGCTGCCGAGGCCGAGTTCGGCATCGAGGCGCAGTTGCCGGTAGCGCAGCAGCGGTGCTTCGGCGCGATCGGTATAGGTGATGCTGCCCTCGCTGGAGTGGATCGCGGCGTTGCCGCTCAGTGCGCCGGCGGCACGGCGATGGATCTTGCCTTCACCGTCGAGCACGCCATCGGCGCGCAGCGGCAGGTCGGCCTCACCGGCAGCATTGAGCAGCAATGCCAGCGGCAGGGCATGCAGCTGGTAGCTGGCCTCGAGGTTGCCGGGTTTGTCCAGTTGTGCGGAGACGCACAGCCGTGGCTCGCCGGCACTCAGGCACAGCTCGGACAGGCTCATCGCGCCCTTGTCGTAGCTGAGCGTTGAAGGCTGCTGCAGCTGCCAGCCTGGCATGCCCTGTGGCTGCAGGTCGAGAGTGGAGAGCGTGCCGTTCCAGCTCGACCCCTTGAGCGCGCCGTGCAGGTCGATCGAGCCGGACAGCTGGCTGCCCTGCGCATCGAGCTTGAGCACATGGTCGCCCTGGCTGCCTTCAGCCAGCAGCTTTACCTGCTGGAAGTACAAGCCCTGCAGCAGAACGCCCGAGCTTTGCAGGTCGAGCTTGCCGGCCGGGCGGCTCACATCGGGAATACCCACGATCAGATGCAGCTGGTTCACGCGCTGTTGCTGCCAGCGCAGCGCCCGACCCTGCAACAGGCCGTTGATGCTGAGCTGCGGCTGCCGGCCGCGGATACTGAAATGGCCATCCAGATGGCCGCCGGCGTCGGGCAGCCAGTCACCGAGCGAGGCCACCACCAGTTGCACCGTGGCGTCGTTGCGGGTGCCGGGTTTGGCATCAAGCTGCAGCTTGCTCTTGCCCGAGCCCAGTTGCAGTGAGCCGTCGAGCACCTGGTTCGATGACAGATGCAGCTTGCCGCTGCCGCTGATGGCGCGCTGGCGCAGGGTGCCCGACAGCTTGCGAATTTCCACGCTGGCGTCGGGGCCGGTAGTGGGCAGGTTGCCGTGGCTGGTGATGTCTGCGTTCAGCGCGCCGTTCCAGCCGGCGAACAGCTGGCCGGGGTCGAAGCGGTCGGCGTCGAGTTGGGCCTGCCAGGCCAGTACCGGCTGCAGGGTCAAGCTGCCGCTGGCCTGCAATCCGCCTGCCGCCTGTTTCAGCGCCAGCGTGTGCAGGGTAATCAGCTGCGGGTTGCCATCGAGGTTCAGCGCGAGCCTGGCCAGTTTGCCCGGCGGGCCGATGTCGATATCGCCTTCGGCATGATACTTCTGCGCGCTGCCACTGGCGCTCAGCTGGCCCTGGCTGGCCAGCGGCTGGCCGGCAAGAACCGCCGGCAGCAGCAGGTCGTGCCAGCGGATGTCGAGCTTGCCGCTCAGCGGCTTTGCTGCGAGTTGCAGCGTGCCGCTGGCATCGAGCCGGCCCTTGATCTGCGGCGAGCTCAGCGCGAGCTGCTGCACCGTCAGCGTGCGGTAGTCGTGATCGAACTGCACGCGCAGCGGCTGCAACTGCAGCTGGTAGTCATTGACACCGAGCTTGCCCGTCACGCTGGCGTTGTGGCGGTCACCTTTGCCCTGCAGTGCCACTGCCAGCGAGGTGAGCGAGCTTTCGCCAAGCATGTCTCGGGGGTCAAAGCGCGGGGCATCGAGGCGCGCGGTCCATGCATGGTCGCCGCGCTGGTGCAGATCCAGTTGCAGGTGCGCGACCGCAGGCGCGCTGAGCTCGAGGTCGAGGTGTGCCGTCTTGCCATCGCTGTGCGCCACCACTTTGCCGGCGTAGTCGGAGTCGCCGAGCTTCCAGGCGAATCCGATCGTGCCGTCGCCGCGGTAGGTGTTGCCGAGGACCAGCTTGCCGGCCAGTTCGGCGTGACCGTCCGGCGCCTGCA
>JAJXYE010000022.1 GCA_021780735.1 Pseudomonadota bacterium
CGTGCATGTCGATGACTTCATCAAGCTGGCGCGCTTCCTCGATATCGACCGTGGCCGCATTCACGGCCGGCAGATACTCGACCCGGACATGCTCGAAGCCGCCATGCAACGCGTCCCCGGGCAGCGGGGATTGCCCGTGACCTCGCTGGAGAAGACCTTCCGCTATCAGCACTCCGTCTGGGCGCGCAATGTGCAGGCGCTGCTGAGCTGCAAGACGGCGGTGTGGGTGCCTTTCATGTCCGGCTATGGCGGCATCACCGTGGCCATGTTTCCCAACGGCGTGATCTGGTACAGCGTGTCCGACGACGGCAAGATCGCTTCGTTCGATTTCGCCAATCCCGCCCGTGAGATCAACAAGATTCGCAGCTATTGTCCCGGGTAGCGGCCGGCCGTCTTGCCGTGGCGACTGCCGGCGATTCTGTGCACTCGGGAACTTGCGACAGGCGATGACCTGGTGACGGGGGCTCAGGCAGAGCGCCACAAGCTGGAATTGGCCGACGAGACGCGATCTTGGGGGCGCCATGGGCGGGTCTGCACAGTTGTGGTGGTGCATGGTTTCTTGAGCGGGGACGCCGATTGGCGCGCAGGTCTTTGCAGGATGTGGCAGGCCCGGGCGGTTCAGGCCAGGGGCATCAAGACGTCACGCCGCGTCCGACACGTCGAAAAATTCCAGCGCATACCGGGTCGCAAGATAGAGGCCGACCACGCCGACCTCCGTGCTGTGTGTGGCGCGCACGGCGTCGATCAGTTCCTGATCGGTGCAGCTGAAGTTGCCGCACCAGTGGGCTCGGCTCAGCGGGGAGTGCAGATTGATTTTCTCGTTCACGCTCGATTGCCTGTGCCGTCGCCGAGCGCCAGCCGGGTTGCGGCGGCTCATCGTCTGACTCGTCCTGGTTGACGCTGGCTCCGATCACTTCGACGCATGTCGGCCGAGCCCAACGCATGCGCTCGACGTGGGCCAGCTCATGTGCCTTGCGGAGGGCGGGTTCCAGCGGCAGACCGCTGACCAGAACCTTGCCCATGCTGCGGATGCTCCACTGCCCGTCATCGTCCTGCTTGAGGGTGTAGGCAATCATGGGAGGATCCATGCACGGTAGTGCCCCGCACGCCGGTTCCCCCAGACTTCCTGTCGGTGGGTCGCGGCGTGCGGGGCGTTAGCAGGATGCAGCCGCCGTCGCGTGCGGGGTATCAGCGCTGGATGTGCAGATGTGTAGGCGATCACCTACACAAGCCCGGCTTCACGCGCGGGGCGTTACGGGTGCTGGGGATGGCCTCGCTCAGGCACCCGAAAAGAAATACGAGCCCCACATCTCGGCGGGTGTGCGGCGCGGCGCCAGCTCCCGGCCGGGTGGGCTTTCAAACTCCATGATCTCACTGAGTCTGATGCGCTCCCACAGGCCCAACGGCCGCACCGGGCGGTCGCCGACCGCCGTGCCGTAGCCGCCGTCCTTCCAGGCCAGTGCTCCGCTCACCCCGTTGATGGTGACGGTGCCGAAATAGCGCCAATCGTGATCGCTGCCGGCCGGCGGCGGTGCCGCTGCCAAGGGGCGCCAGTCGCCCAGCAGGTCGATGGTCAGGGTGAAGTGTTTCTTGCGGGGAGGTCGGGGCATGGGATCAGGCTGCCGGTGGTGTATCTCAAGGGGAGCGACAGCCTGCATCCACGGCGGTTAAGGCGGCGCATTTGTGCGGTGGTCATGCGCGTGAGAGCGGAGTTCATGCACGTCGCCACACACATTTCGTTCAGCGAGTCGCCCACTACCGTTGCAGCGCGGCCAGATGCAGCAATACGCCAGCCACGCTCTTCAGGTCTTGCGCGTTGTGCGCCAGCACCCGTCTCAGGTTCACGGCCGGCCCTCCCCGCAGATAGCTGAGCCAGGCCGCCGGGGCTTCCGAGCCCGGCAAGTCGTCTTCCCTCACCACGCCGAGCAGTTCGCGCTCGGCGGTAGCCAGGCGGCAGTTCTCCCATACGCCTTTCCAGTGCCGACGCACCGGATGGAGCAGATCGAGATGCCCCAGTCCAGACAACGGATCCGGCAACCGGGCCAGGCGGTAGCGCGTTTTCAGCAGAGGTGAGTCGTAACACTTGCCGTTGTAGCTGACGAGCACCGTATCGGGCTGCAGCCACCGGGCAAAGGTCCGCAGCATGGCCGTCTCCGCCGCCATGGTGGTGGTGGTCAGCTGGCGCAGGCGGAAGCGTCCATCGGCAAGCCAGTCCGCGGCCCCGATCATCCACGCGCGCGTGCCGGTGCCGCCGGCCAGGCCGGTTGTTTCGGTGTCGAAGTGCAACAACCGCTGATGGGCCACCGGCGCCTCCCAGCGCGCGAATGCCGTGTCGATCAGCGCCGAGGGACGTCCCCAATCCACGACCGCTTCGACGAGGAACAGACCGGGTGCGATCTCAGAGCCGGGGATCATCCGGTCGCTGGCCGGGGCACGCTGAGCCACGGCCTGCATGCGGTTGCGTCCCTGAATCAGTCGGAGCACGTCAGGCGCAAGGCTTGGCTTTGGCCGCGCCACGGCAGACGCTTGCCCGGACTGCGCGCGCAGCTGGCGCAACCGCGCCGCCAACTCGCTCACAGCGCCACCAGCAGCGCCAGCACGCGCAACGCCAGGGCCTTCGGCGTGGTGGCCGCATCTTCGTCAGCGGCAAGCACCGGGCCCACGCAGCCCGGGCAGCCCGCGCGGCAAGAGCAGCGTTCGATCAGGCTCACCGACTGCGCCACGAGATCCTCGCGGCGGTTGAACAGCGGTTCGCTCTGGCCGATGCCTCCCGGGAACGCATCGTAGAGGTAGACCGTCGGCGTGAACGGTGCATCGGCGGCCAGGGCGGCAGGCTGCCCGTCGGCACCGCGGATCTGTCCGCGACCGGTGACATCGGCACTGACAAACCATGCGCCGTCGCCGCTGCCCACCGACTTCTGCAGGTCGCGTGCTTCGGCCATCACCGCCACTGTCGCCACGATGTGCAGCGCGTAGGCCGCGCCGAGAAACCCGTCGAGCGCCTGATGGCGTTTTTCGAAGGCGGTATCGAGCACGACCTGTGCCAGCTGCCACCACACGGCCGTGGTGTGCAGCTCCTGATCGGGCAGGTTGACCGGGCCGAAGCCGATGTTCTCGTGCGTGTAGAAGCGGATCTTCTTGTAGCCCGGCACGCGCCTCACGACATGCACTTCGCCGTGGTGGGCCTGGCCACATCCGGCGTGTGACGTGTCGAAACAGTCCAGCACCTTGAGCTTGGTGTAGTCGATCGCGTCGGTGTAGTAGTCCACCTGGGTGCGGGTGACGTAGGCCTTGCGGCCTTCCCAGTCGAGCCGTTCCACCTGGTAGGGCACGGACTGGATCATGTGGATGGCGCCCTCGTAGAGCGTCACCGGCGCGGCGGTGTAGTCGACCTCGGCAATGATCGTTTGACGTCCGTTCGTGCGATCGACCACCACGAAATTGCCATCCGCCACCGAGCGCAGCGACACCGCGATGGCCGGATAGCTGTCGGCGATCCACTCCCAGCGATCACCTTCGCGGTGCAGCACGCCCTCCTCGCCCAGTACGTCGAGCCAGGGCGTCGCCACCTCGGTGCCAAACATCTCGTCGCCGATGAAGGGCAGCTCAAACGCTGCGCAACGAATGTGGTCGAGCAGGATCAGCGGCTGGTCGGGCTGGATGCGGGCGTGTTCGGGCGGCGCCCCCTGGAAGAACTCCGGGTGCCGTACCAGGTATTGATCGAGCGGGTCGGAGCTCGCCACCAGCACACCCAGGGCCGCCTGCTGCCGGCGACCGGCGCGGCCGAAGCGCTGCCACGTGGCCGCTACCGAACCGGGATAGCCGTTGAGCACCACCACATCGAGGCTGCCGATGTCCACGCCCAGTTCCAGCGCCGACGTGCTGACGACGCCGTCGATGCTGCCGGCACGCATCTCGCGTTCGGCTGCGCGCCGCTCCTTCGGCAGGTAGCCACCGCGATAGGCGCGGATTCGCGCGGGCTTGCGCGGATCGTTGTCGAACACGTCCTTCAGGTACTTGGTCAGCACTTCCACCATGGTGCGCGACTGCGCGAACACCAGCGTCTTCATGCCCGACTTGATCGCCAGGCGCGCGATGCGATTGGTCTGCGACCGCGCCGAGGCACGCAGGCCCAGATCGGGATTCACCACCGGCGGGTTCCACAGCAGCACATGCTTGTCGCCGGTTGGCGCGCCACTCTCGGTGATGGCGGTGACGAGGTCCTCGATCAGCGCTTCGGCGTGCTCGCGCGGATTGCCGATCGTGGCCGAGCAAAGGATGAACTGCGGTGTCACGCCATAGAACGCGCAGACACGCTTGAGCCGCCGGATCACGTTGGCCACATGGGAGCCGAACACGCCGCGGTAGGTGTGCACCTCGTCGATCACCACATAACGCAGGTTCTCGAAGAACTGCGCCCACTTGGTGTGATGCGGCAGGATCGCCTGATGCAGCATGCCCGGGTTGCTGACCACGATGTCGCCATGCAACCGGATGGCCTGGCGCGCGTCGCCGGGCGTGTCGCCATCGAAGGTGAAGGCTTTGACGCCCAGGTCACCGGCCTGATTGAGTTCGAGCAGCTCGGCCACCTGGTCCTGCGCCAGCGCCTTCGTCGGAAACAGATACAACGCCTTTGCGTGCTGCGTCATCGCGGCGGTGAGCACCGGCAGCGTGTAGCAAAGCGACTTGCCCGAAGCGGTGGGCGTGACGATGGCGACATGCGCGCCCGATTGCGTCGCCGCCCACGCCTCGGCCTGGTGGCTGTAGAGCTGCGCCATGCCACGCGAGCGCAAGGCCTGCGCTAGCCGGGGTGGCAGGCCCTCGGGCAACGGCGCGAAGGAACCTTCCCGGCCGGGCACGACAAAGGCACCGGTGATCCTTGCGGCAAACCGTTTTGAGAGCCTCTGGGCCAGCGTGCGGCCATCGCCCGGCTCGCGCAGAATCGGCTCATCGGAAGGGTAGCGATCGGGAAGCGCGTTCATGCACAGGCCTGGTCAGGTGACCGGCGTAGTGAAACGTGGTGGCATCTCACCGGGTGAGACCGCTTCGAGGGGGAACGGGGTGGACGTGACCGGCGATCGAGTTTCCCCGGAGCCATCGCTGCTGTGCCGTGGCTGGGCGTCTCGAGGCGTGGCAGCGGCTTTGACCAGGCGCGCCAGATTTGCCACGGTCTGCCCTGGCGGTTGCACCGACTCCCATGGACTGGAGCGCCCGCCCGCGTCAGGAACGAGGCGACCAATGCCTCGTAACAGCTGAAACGCGCACATACTTGACCCTTCTTCGAGGAGTTTGCCGATGTGCTACTCGGCTCAGATCAAGGCTGACTACCCCCACTTCGTGCGCGAGTGGGGCGCGGTCGTCAGCATGAAGCGCTTCGTCGAGCTGTTCTGGGAGAAGCGCAAGGACGGTCAGTGGAGCAGGATCCCCAAGGCCATGCGCGAGGCCTTCCGCAAGCCGGAGGGTGAAGGCGGCTTCGAGCTGGCCAAGCTGGTGGCGGAAGCCGATCGGGAGCAGGCTGAGAAGTATCAGGCCGAGCTGAACGCCCAAACCGCGCGCCTGGAGAAGGCAGAAGCGGTGCTGGTCGGTGCCAAGCCGACCAAGAAGGCCACGGACGATCAGCGCATCGCCACGAACAAGATCAAGGCCGCCCAGCGCAATCTCGACGACCTCCAGCGCGCGGAGCTGGTCGATCGCGACTCGCGCATCTATCCGGGCAACTACGCGCCAGTGATGATCGAGCAGGAGGGCCGGCGGATCGTGGTGCCCATGCGCTATCAGTGTCGTCTACCGGGTTGGGATGAAGCGACCGAGCGCAAGTATCCCGGTACCTACAACGCGCGTCGCGACAAGCTGGAAGAGTCCTGGGCCAAGTTGTTCGGCCACCGCCACGGCATCATGATCGTGACCCGGTTCTACGAGAACGTCTCGCGCCACAAGATGGAAGGCCGGGAGCTGGTGGCCGGGGAAAAGGAGGAGAACGTCGTACTCGAGTTCGATCCCCAACCGCCGCAGGAGATGCTGGTGGTCTGCCTCTGGAATATCTCCAAGGGAGCTGATGCTGGCGCGGACCTTTTCTCGTTCGCGGCCATTACCGACGAACCACCCCCTGAAGTTGCGGCCGCTGGCCATGACCGCTGCATCATTCCGATCAAGCCGGAGCACGTCGATGCCTGGCTCAATCCGGATCCCGGCAATCTTGCCGCTTTGTACTCAATTTTTGACGACCGCGCGCGGCCGTATTACGAGCACCGGTTGGCGGCCTGATGGGCCGTCAGCCAGGAATGCCCCTTGTCGCTCCTGGCAAGCCGGGAACATCTCACGTCGGCCGCAGCCGCGTACGCGAAACCGGTGCAGGCTCGCCACACCGCCATGGAGGGTCGAACCAGTGCCGAGCATCTGGCGAGGATGAAGTGCAGCATTTGCGTAACTGAAAATTGAATTACCTGAAATGAAGTCACGCCATGAACCGGATCACAAGGCAATTCAGCCCAGCCGCACCCTCCGGGAACTACGGAGCCCACTTCGCGCCGATGGTGCGATGATCCAGCTGGAAGAAACCCACCCATGGTTCGTCGCTCGTAAATGCAGCCGCCTGCTCGATTGAATCTGCGTTGTCGGGGTGGAAGCCATGACCTTCATACCAAGTCGCCAGCAAGCGTTCGAAGTCCTGCCATGACACTTGCGTCAACGCATCGCTGCGGGGCTGGCCTACGGACTTGTAGCGACCCATACCTGCTTCCCGCGGACTATTTGCTTGTTGAGAAATGGTTGGCGGCTGGAAGCCGAGCAGTCATGCGCCTGCCTTGCAGGATTGCACCCTGACTGCAGTGCGCCAAGCGGCTCGAGTTGCTGCTGGCGAAAGTATGCGCGCGGCTGCTGCCCCAAAAAGCCCAAGGTCGGGAGGCGCCTCGGGCATCCATCGCTCCCAGGCTTCTGGTGCTTTCTGCCCGCCCAAGGATGCCTTGCAGCCCCTTGGGGACGAAGGCTCGGGAGGCGAAGACCTTTGCTCTGCCCTGCAGCATTTGCCGAAACACTGACGATAATCAGCAAGGAAATGCAAAAATCAAGCTATATCAGTGGCTTGGATCGGCATGGTGGCTATGGGTGCACTCGAAT
>JAJXYE010000059.1 GCA_021780735.1 Pseudomonadota bacterium
TCCAGCCGCCCAGAATCGGACCGGCAATCGGTGCCACCACCGTCACCATCGCCAGCAGCGCCAGCGCCATGCCGCGCTTGGCCGGCGGGTAGATGCCGATCAGCAGGCTCTGCGTGATCGGATACATCGGCCCGGCCACCGCGCCCTGCAGCGCGCGGAACAGCAGCAACATGCCCATGCTCTGCGAAACACCACACATGAACGAAGTCAGCGCGAACAGCAACGTGCAGGCGGTGAACAGGCGCACTTCGCCGAAACGGCGCGACAGGAAACCGGTCAGCGGCAGCGAGATCGCCATGCTCACCGCAAACGAGGTGATCACCCAGGTACTCTGGTCGTTGCTGACGCCCAGGTTGCCGGCAATCGTCGGCAGCGAGACGTTGGCGATCGTGGTGTCGAGCACCTGCATGAAGGTCGCCAGCGAAAGGCCGAAGGTGCTCAAGGCCAGATTGGGCGGTCGGAATGGGGTAGTCATCGGCCTATATCAATGAGGTAGGAGCGCACCCTGTGCGCGATGCTCTTGCGTTGATGTGCCGAAAAGCATCGCGCACAGGGTGCGCTCCTACGGGGGCTATTTGTCGCCAGCCATGTTGGCGTGGATGATCTGCTTGATCGCCGCGTCCGCCTTGACCAGCTGCTGTTTGTAGATGTCGGTGCTGAAGGCGGGTTGGGTCGGTGACTGCCGGGCCAGGGTCGGGCCGCTCTGGTCATGCAGGTCTACCCGCACGTCAAGCGACATGCCAAGTCGCAATGGATGCTTGTCCAGTTGCTGCGGATCGGTAAACACGACCCGCACCGGAATGCGCTGCACGATCTTGATCCAGTTGCCGGTGGCGTTCTGCGCGGGCAGCAGCGAGAACGCGCTGCCGGTGCCGATGCCGAGGCTCTGCACCCTGCCCTTGTACTCGACCTTGCTGCCGTAGACATCCGATTCGATCTCGACCGGCTGGCCGATGTGCATCTCGGTGAGCTGGGTCTCCTTGAAGTTCGCATCGATCCATACGTCGTGCAGCGGCACCACGGCCATCAGCGCGGCACCGGGCATCACGCGCTGGCCGACCTGCACCGAGCGTTTGGCCACGTAGCCGTCCACCGGCGCGACCAGGGTGGCGCGCACGTCGTCGAGGTAGGCGGCGCGCAGCTTGGCCGCAGCGACCTGCACATCCGGATGCGAGGCGACCACGGTGTCGTCGACCAGGACCTTGCTGGTCTGGTACTGCTGCTGGGCGGTGATCAGGCCATTCTCGGCCGTGGTCAGCGCGTCGCGGGCGTGCGACAGCTCCTCGCTGGAGATCGCCCCGGACCTGGCCAGCGCCACGCGACGCTGGTAGTCGGCGCGTGCCTTGTCCACTGCGGTCCTGCGTGCGGCAACATCGGCTTGCGCACCGTTGACGCTGGAATACAGGCCGCGCACTTTGCGCACGGTCAGGGCAAGGTTGGCCCTGGCCTCGCTCAGTGCCACGTCGGCGTCGCTGGGATCGAGCTGTACCAGCTTGTCACCCGCATGCACCAGGTCGCCATCGTCGGCGCCGATGCTGACCACGGTGCCCGGCACCTGGGGCGTGATCTGCACCACGTTGCCATTGACGTAGGCATCGTCGGTGCTCTCGTACCAGCGCCCGTCGAGGAAGTACCACAGGCCCCAGCCGATCACGGCGAGCAGCACCACGATGCCGAGCAGGCGCAACATGAAGCCGCGCGATTTCTTCGCCGATGGCGAGGCAGCCTTGCTGTCGGCACTGCCGCCGTTTGAATCAGGGGTGGATTGAGCGGACATGGGGGTGCCTCAGGAATGAGCGGAGGTGGAAGATGAGGGAGCGGACACATCGGCCTGCGGGCGGTAACCACCACCCAGGGCCTGGATCAGCTGGATCGAGCGATCGACCTGCTGCGCCTGCAGCGCTGCCATGCCGCGGTTCGCGACGAGCAACTGCTGGCGCACGCCGAGCGCTTCAAGGTAGCTGCCGATGCCGGCCTTGTAGCGCTGCAGCGCCAGTTCCCAGGCCTGTTGCGCCGCTGTCTGCGCGCGCTGCTGGGCAGCTATCTGCTGCCGCAGCGAGCGCAGCGCCGAGACGTCGTCGGCCACTTCGTTGACGGCAGCGACCAGGGTCTGGTTGTACTGCGCCACGGCGAGGTCGTATTGCGCATCCTTGCCGGCCAGGTTGGCGCGCAGGCGGCCACCGTCGAAGATTGGCAGACTCAACGAGGGGCCGGCCTCGAAGAACCGAGACGTCAGCGAGAACGGATTGCCCCCGCCCAGCGAGATCACGCCGGCCATGGCGCCGATGCTGATGTTGGGCAGGAACTCGGTCTTCGCCGCCTTGATGTTCTTGTTGGCGGCCTCGACGCGCCAGCGCGCGGCGACCAGGTCGGGGCGATGGCCGAGCAGGCCCAGTGGCAGGTCGGCCGGTACCGCCAGTGCCGCCGGGCTGAGCAGGCGTGGTCGGGCGATTTCGCTGCCGCGATCCGGGCCCTTGCCCAGCAGCACGGCCAGCGCGGAGCGTGCGGCATCCACCGCACGCCGGGATTGTGCGTCATCCAGCTCGGCGGTGGCTACTTCGCCGTCGCTCTGCTTCAGCACGATGCGGTTGTCGATGCCGGCGGCCACGCGTTGCCGGGTCAGCTCGCGCGACTGCTCGGCGCGATGCAGTTCGCCCGTGGCGAGATCCTGCTGGGCAAACGCATAACCGAGCTGGACATAGGCGCGTGCGACATTGCCGGACAGCTCGATGCGGGCCGCACGTGCGTCGATCTCGGCGGCGCGCGATGCACCCAGTGCGGCCTGCCACGCGGCGCGCTTGCCGCCCCACAGATCAACGCCCCACTTGAAGCTGACGTCCGCGTACTTGGCCAGGCCGAAGTGGCCGTTGCCGATCGGCGTGGCGGCGGGTAGACGGGCGCCGGCGACACTGGCACCTGCCGTCACGCTGGGGCCGCGGGCGGCGTCGGCGATGCCGACCTCGGCCTGCGCCGCCCGGGCCCGCGCATCGGCCGCGGCAAGCCCCGGGTTGTCGTGCAGCGCCTCGCTGATCAGGCTGTCGAGCTGTGGATCGCCCAGACCGGTCCACCAGTCACTGGCCGGCCATGCCGCGGGCGACAGCGCGACGCCGTCCAGGCCATGCCCGACCTTGAGGCTGGCGGGAACGGTCAGCGTGCCATCCGGATGCAGTCCGCCACTGCTGGCACAACCGGCCAGGGCGAGAGTGAGTGCGGTAGCTGCCGCAAGTAGGTGCAGGCGCATGGTGATGTCCAGGGAATCGGTGACGGGGTCAGGGCTTGTCGCGGAGCGTGTGCAGTACGCGCTCCAGGTAGTCGAGCAGCTGGGCTTGTTCGGCGCTGTTGAGCGATTTCTGGGCTGCATTCGTCACGCGCAGGCTGCACACCGAGGCCGTGTTTTGCCATACCGTGTGGCCGGCCTCGGTCAGTTCGATGCGCAGCGCCCGGCGATCCTGCGCATGCGGTGCCCGGCGCAGATAACCCTTGCGCTCCAGCTGATCGAGCTGGCGTGTCATCGCGCCGCCGTCGATCTCCACGGCGCGGGCCAGTTCGGTGGCGGATACCGCCCCCAGCTGCTGCGCCTTCTTCAGGATCAGGTACTGGGTAAAGCTGATATCCAGGCCCTGGCCGGCCAGCTCGGCCTCGATCGCGCGCACCATTTCGGAGCGCACCATGGTCAGCAGCATGCCCAGGCTGGGTGCGTCGCTGGCCCGGCCCAAGGGCGGGTTCGTGCGGGGGCTGATGGCTTTCATGGCGTGCATTCTATTGCCGCAAATATATTTGTCAAGGCAAATATATGTCCGTTTATGTTTGTTACAGCAACGACTGCGCCGGCCGATTCTGCGGCAGCCAGGGTATAAGCCGCACTGATCGCGCCGATCACTAAAAATCGCTTGGCCTGTCCGATTGGCGCGACATAGGATGAACCAGCGCCATCCCGCGTTGCCGGCATATCTGAGAGGTCGCGATGAAACGTCTGCTGCTGTCCTTGCTGATCGGGCTGAGCCTGGTCCCTTCCGCTGCACTGGCCGGTGACGGCTTCTGGCAGACTCCCACGATTGCCGGTGCCGGCAAGATCCACCCGATGCCACAGGCGGCCTACCAGCCGAATCGCCAGGCCACCTACAAAGTGGTGTTCAGCCTCAGCAAGGCCGGCGACAAGCCGACCGTGGTGAGCCCGTCGCTGGAACATGTGGCGCGCGCCGTGAATCTGTATGTGAACGCCGGGGTGCCGCTGTCACACCTGAAGTTCGTGGCGATCGCCGCAGGCGCGGCGACGCCGATCGTGTTGAACGATGTGCAGTACCGCAAGAAATATGGTGTCGCCAATCCAAACCTGGCGTTGATCGCGCAGCTGCGCAAGGCTGGCGTCGCCGTGGCGGTTTGCGCGCAGGCGGTAGCCGAGCACGATTTCCAGTACGACTGGATCGATCCGAAGGTGACCGTGGCGTTGTCCAGCCTGACCACGGTGATCAACCTGCAGCAGCAGGGCTACGCGCTGCTGCCGTTGTAAATCGACTGTCGGGAGAATCCATCATGCGTCATCCTGTTGCGCGGCTGCTGCTGGCCGCTTCATGCGCGTTGACCTTCGCTGCGAGCGCCGCGTCGAGGCCGGACTATCTGCCGCCGTGGAATCCGCCGCCGGCGGGCATGCAGTTCAGCGTGCCACCGTTCGATGCGATCGCCGACCTGCACGGCGACATCGTCGACCCGCAGCTGGTGGTGTTCTTCGCCGGCAACCAGTTCATGGTGGTGCATGACCTGGTCAAGGCGTTCCAGCAGGCGCATCCGGGATACCGGCGGGTCTTCGTCGAAACGCTGCCGCCGGGCATCCTGGCAAAGCAGATCGAGAGCGGCAGCCTGGTGATGGGCAACTTGCGCATCACGTTGAAGCCGGACGTCTACACCGCCGGCAAGGCGGCCATTGCCGCCAGGCAGAAGCAGCACGGCTGGTTCGTCGACACCTATGACTATGCGCGCAACCCGCTGGCGATCCTGGTCGCCAGGGGCAACCCGAAGCACATCGAGGGGCTGAAGGATCTCGGCCGCGCCGATGTCCGCGTGAGCATGCCGAACCCGGCCTGGGAAGGCATCGCGCGGCAGATCGAGGCCAGCTACCGCAAGGCCGGCGGCGAGGCGCTGGACAACTCCATCATGCACACCAAGGTCGACAACGGCAGCACCTTCCTTACCCACATCCACCACCGCCAGTCGCCGCTGCGCGTGCTGCAGGGCGAGTCGGACGCGGCGCCGGTGTGGTCGACCGAGGCGTATTTCCAGCAGCAGATCCTGCATCATCCGGTCGAGACGGTGGCGATCCCTGCGGCGCAGAATGCGGTGGCCACCTATACCGCGGCGCGGATGAAGAACGCGCCGCATGAACAGGCGGCGAAGGACTTCATGGCGTTCATGCAAAGCCCGGCCGCCGCCGCGATCTACCGCAAGTACGGTTTCCTTCCGCCTCACTGAGGCCTTCCCGATGCGTCCTGTTTCGCCAAGTGGATTGCTCCTCGCCATGGCACTGGCCAGCGTGACTGCGCCGTCGTTCGCTGCGATGGCGATCGACGCCGCGGCGATCACCCGGCAGGGCAACGGCAAGGGCGCTCCGCCGTGCATGGCTTGCCATGGCGTCGATGGCGCTGGCCAGACAGCGTCGGGCAATCCGCGGCTGGCCGGCATCAATGCCGGCTATCTGCAAAAGCAGCTGGACGATTTTGCCAGTGGCGCGCGCAGCAACCCGATCATGCAGGCGAACGCCACCGCGCTCAGCGAAGACGAGCGCCACGCGCTGGCGTTGTACTACAGCAAGCTGCCGTTGCCACCCGCGCTGGCCAAACCGGCCGCGGCGCTGCCGGCCGCCGACAGCCTCGGCGCGCAGCTGGCCACGCGCGGCCGCTGGAGCAGCGGGGTGCCCGCCTGCGTGCAATGCCACGGTCCGGGCGGGGTCGGTGTGGGCGCGCATTTTCCACCGCTGGCCGGCCAGCCTTCCGCGTATATCGCGGCGCAACTCATGGCATGGCAGCAGGGCACGCGGCACAACGATCCGCTGCAATTGATGCAGCACCTTTCTGCCGCCCTCAGTGCGCAGGACATCCAGGCGGTGGCTGCGTGGTTCGCCGCGCAACCGCTGCCGGCAGCCGGGGCCGCGCCATGAAGAACCTGTACGGATACGTCATCGTCTTGTTGATGCTGGCGACGCAGGTCGGTTGCGCGCAGAAGCCGGCGGACGCCGCGGCAGGTCAGCCGGCGCAGGCGGCTGCTGCAACGAGCACCGCGCCGCCGCCCATACCGGTGGCTACCGAGTTCCGCCCGCCCGCCGAATCGACGATTCCCGCCGGTCCGTTGGGCGATGTGATCCGCCAGGGGCGCAACATCTTCAACGACACGCCGGTGTACGCGAAGGCCTTTGTCGGCAATCGCCTCAGCTGTACCAACTGCCATATCGATGCCGGGCGCCGGCCCCACTCGGCGCCGCTGTGGGGCGCCTACGGCATGTATCCGCAGTACCGCAAGAAGAACGGTCACGTGAATACGTTCGGCGAGCGCATGCAGGGCTGCTTCCGCTACAGCATGAACGGCAAGGCGCCACCACTGGACAGTGCCGAGATGGTCGCGCTGGAGACTTACGCGTGGTGGATGGCCAAGGGTGCGCCGGTGGGTGTCAAGCTGAAGGGCGCCGGCTATCCGAAGCAGGGTTTCAAGCCGCCGCAGCCTCCGGACTACGCGCGCGGTGAAAAGGTCTACAACGCCAACTGCGCGCTCTGCCATGGTGGCGACGGCCAGGGCCAGCAGGTCGCCGGACGCACCGTCTTCCCGCCGCTGTGGGGGCCGCACTCGTTCAACTGGGGAGCCGGCATGGGCCAGCTCGACAATGCCGCCGCCTTCATCAAGGCGAACATGCCCTTCAGCCGGGGCGACACGTTGAGCGACCAGGACGCGTGGGACGTGGCGATGTTCATGGATGCGCACGAGCGGCCGCAGGATCCACGCTATGCCGGCGATCTCGCCGCGACGCGCAAGAAGTACCACGACAGCCCGATGTCGCTGTACGGCACCGAGGTCAACGGACATCTGCTGGGCGCGCCGACCGGCGCGCGCTGAGAGCCAAGTCGGCACGGCCGGTTGCCGCGACTAGCGCGCGCGAGCCTTCTTGCGCGCTGGTTTGGCTGGCGCGGGGGCGCACAGCCCATCGTCTTCGGGGGCGCAGTAGATGTCGTAGAGCGTTGCGATGATCTGCTGTGCCGGACCTTGTTCGAGCGTGTACCAGATGGTCTGCGCTTCGCGACGCGTCTGCACCAGACCCTCTTCGCGCAGCTTGGCCAGGTGCTGCGACAGCGCCGACTGGCTGAGGTCGGGCAATTGCTCGTTGATCTGGCCGACCGACATTTCCCGGGCGACCAGCAGGCACAGAACACGCAGCCTCTGCGCATTGCCAAGCGCCTTGAGCAGGCGCGAGGCGTCGTCTGAGCGCGCCTGCATGGCGACCAGGTCGAGTTTGATCGGTGGGGACATCTGACAACTCCGGGTGAACCACCCAGTGAATGGCTGATGTGTTGACTTTACCACTCTCCACTAATTAAGCTACATCTAATTTAGTATCTTTTGCTTTACGGGCTGGGCTTGACGTGGGTCAACATGTCGTCCGGAGCGCAGGCCCATCCTTCATGAAAGACCTGTTGGGAGAGTCGAATCATGGCAAAGATCATCGTGCTGGGTGCCGGGCTGGGCGGCATGGCGGCGGCCTACGAAATCAAGGCCGTTCTGGGTGCGGCTCACAGCGTGAGCGTGGTCGGCGAAAGCCCGCGCTTCAACTTCACGCCGTCCAATCCCTGGGTTGCCGTTGGCTGGCGCAAGCCCGAGGAGATCAGCCTGGAGGCGGCCGAACCGCTGAAGCGCAAGGGTATCGATTTCATCAACATGCCGGCCGAGGCCGTGCTGGCCGGCGAAAACAAGCTGCGTCTCACCGATGGCCGGGTGCTCGACTATGACTATCTGGTGATCGCCACCGGCCCGCGCCTGGCGTTTGACGAAGTGCCCGGGCTGGGACCCACGAACGGCCATACCGAATCGATCTGCACGGCGGCCCATGCGCAGTCCGCGTGGGAGTCGTATCAGGCTTTTCTGGACAACCCCGGCCCGATCGTGGTCGGTGCGGTGCAGGGCGCCAGCTGCTTCGGCCCGGCCTACGAGTTTGCCATGATCCTCGATGCCGACTTGCGCAAGCGCAAGTTGCGCGACCGCGTGCCGATCACCTTCGTGACCTCGGAGCCGTATGTCGGCCACATGGGTCTGGGTGGCGTCGGTGACTCCAAGGGCCTGATGGAGACGGAGATGCGCCAGCGGCACATCAAGTGGATCATCAATGCCAAGGTCACCGCCATCGAGCCAGGCAAGATGAAGGTGGACGAGCTCGATGGCAAGGGCGAACTGGCGCAGTCGCACGAGCTGCCGTTCGCGTATTCGATGATGCTGCCGTCGTTCACCGGCGTGCCGGCGGTGCGTGGTGTGGAGGGCCTGACCAACCCGCGCGGCTTCATCCTGATCGACAAGCACCAGCGCAATCCCCGCTATCCGAACATTTTCTCGGCGGGCGTCTGCGTGGCGATACCGCCGGTGGAAGCCACTCCGGTACCCACCGGTGCACCCAAGACCGGTTTCATGATCGAGTCGATGGTGACCGCGATCGCGCACAACCTGCGCGACGTCATTGCTGGCAAGGAGCCTACCGAGCAAGCGACCTGGAACGCCGTATGCCTGGCTGACATGGGCGACACGGGTGTGGCGTTCGTGGCCTTGCCGCAGATTCCGCCACGCAATGTGACCTGGGCAAGGTCCGGCAAGTGGGTGCACCTGGCCAAGGTCGCCTTCGAAAAGTATTACCTGCGCAAGATGCGTGTGGGCAACACCGAACCGGTGTACGAAAAGTATGTGATGAAAGCGCTCGGCATCGTGCGCCTGAAAGACCGCCTCTGATTCCTCGCCGCCGAAGGAGCATTACCATGAATATCGATCGTTTCGTTCTCGCTTTCGCCGGCAGCGTGGTGCTGCTCAGCGTGATCCTGGCCCACTTCGTTTCGCCCTGGTGGCTTTTGTTGACGCTGTTCGTCGGTGCCAACCTGCTGCAGTCGGCCTTTACCGGATTCTGCCCCTTGGCCAGGATTCTCAGCTGGATGGGCATGAAGCCCGGTTGCGCATTCCGATCCTGACCCTTCCACGCCTGCAGCGAGTTTCTGCCATGAACTTCACCCTGCGCGCCCTCGCGCTGTCTGCTGCCGTGGCCATTCTCGTGGCCTGCGGCGGCAAGCAACCCACCGCCGGCTCACCGCCCCCGCCTGCCCTGGCGGGCAGCGTGGTGCGCGCGCAGCCGTCTCCGCGTGAGCAGGTCTGGGATGGCGTGGTCGAGGCCGTGCACCAGGTGACCATCACCGCCCAGACCAACGCGCGGGTAGTGGAGCTGCCTTACGACGTCAACGACGTGGTGGCCAAGGGTGCCGTGCTGGTGCGCTTCAGCGATGTGGAGCAGAAGTCCGCGCGCAATGCGGCGCAGGCACAGATCGCATCGGCGCAGGCGACCTACAAGGACGCGCAAGCCTCCTACGTGCGCATCGCCGCGGTCTATGCGAAGGGCTTCGTGTCCACCGCACAGATGGATCAGCAGCGTGCCGCACGCGATGCGGCCAGGGCCGCGCTGGAGGCGGCGCGCGCGCAGTTGGGCGCGGTCGGCCAGCAACTGGATTACACCGTGCTGCGCGCCCCGTTTGCCGGGATCATCACGCGCCGCTTCGTGCACGTGGGCGAAGCGGTGCAGGCCGGCCCGCCTTCGCCGCAGCCACTGATCCAGCTGCAGGCGCTGAACGATCTGCGCGTCAATGTGCAGGTGCCGCAGAGCGCGGTGGATGCCATTCGCACCTTTCACACCGCCGACGTCCTGCCGGCGGGCGAGCATGGCCGCCGCATCACGGCAACGGCGGTCGAGGTGTTTCCCTATGCCGACCCGGACAGCCACACCTTCAACGTGAGGCTGCCCCTGCCTGCGGGTGCCCAGGGTCTGTATCCGGGCATGACGGTGAAGGTGGCCTTTGCCACCGGCGAGGCGAAGCGCCTGCTGGTGCCGGCTTCGACGCTGGTGCAGCGTGGCGAGCTGGTGGCCGTGTACGTCATTGGCGAGCACGGTGTCACCCTGCGCCAGGTGCGCACGGGAAGCCGAGAGGGTGATCAGGTCGAGGTGCTGGCCGGGCTGGATGATGGCGAACGTGTCGCCACCGACCCGCAGGCCGCGATGGCTTATCTGGACAAGCAGCATGCCGCAGGCGGTACCGCACATGACTGAGCCGGCCAGGCTGGGTATCTCCGGGCGCATCGCGCGGGCGTTCCAGATCTCGCAGATTACCCCGCTGCTGGCGATCGCCGGGCTGCTGCTGGGTATTGCCGCGACGATCATCACACCGAAGGAGGAAGACCCGCAGATCGAGGTGACCATGGCCAACGTGCTGGTGCCGTATCCGGGCGCCAGCGTCAACAGCGTGGAAAACCTGGTGAGCTTCCCGCTCGAGCAGAAGCTGTCCGAGATCAAGGGCGTCAAGCACGTCTATTCCATGAGCCGTGCCGGCATGGCCGTGGTGACGGTGGAGTTCAATGTCGGGGTGCCGCGGCAGGAAGCCCTGGTCAATCTGTACAACAAGATCTACTCCAATGCTGACTGGGTTCCGCCCGGGCTGGGTGTTGGCCAGCCGCTGGTGAAGCCCTACGGCATCGATGACGTGCCGATGATGGCGGTGACCCTGTGGTCCGACCGGCCCGAGGTCACCCCCGAGCAACTGGCCAAGGTGGCGCACACGCTGGAGACCGATCTCAAGCGCGTGCCGGGTACGCGTGACGTCTACACCATCGGCACGCCGGATCGCGCGGTGATGGTCGAGATCGACCCGGCCAAGCTGGCCAGTTACCAGCTCAGCGTGGGCGACCTGGACCGCACGCTGAAGGCGGCCAACGTGGCCGCCGACGTCGGCAGCGAAATCGCTGGCAACCGGGATCAGCCAGTCAAGGCCGGCACCCTGCTGATGAATGCAGCGGAAGTTTCGCAGCTGGTCATCGGCGCCAAGGGCGGCCATCCGGTCTATCTGTCGGATGTGTCGCGGGTGGTGTCAGGCACCAACTACGCCACGCGGCTGGCTTCTTACGGCACGCCGCCGGGCAAGGTCGGACCGCTCAGCGGCCTGACGCCCG
This sequence comes from Pseudomonadota bacterium, assembly GCA_021780735.1. Classification (GTDB taxonomy): domain Bacteria; phylum Pseudomonadota; class Gammaproteobacteria; order Xanthomonadales; family Rhodanobacteraceae; genus Rhodanobacter. The sequence continues at coordinate 11,224 of JAJXYE010000059.1, forward strand.
CGGTGACCCTGGCGATCGCCAAGAAGGCCGGCAGCAATGCCCATTCCATCGCCACCAGCATCCGCGCCCGGCTGGACGCCTTGCGCGGCGTGGACATCCCCGAGGGCATGCATGCCACGGTGACCCGCGACTACGGCCAGACCGCCAACGACAAGGCCGACGAGCTGATGCTGCACCTGGCGCTGGCCGCGTTCGCGGTGGTGCTGCTGGTGTTGTTCGCGCTGGGCTGGCGCGAAGCGGTGGTGGTCGGAACGGCGGTGGTGGTGACCCTGGCGGTGACCCTGTTTGCCTCGTGGGCGATCGGCTTCACCATCAATCGCGTATCACTGTTTGCACTGATCTTCTCCATCGGCATCCTGGTCGACGATGCGATCGTGGTGGTGGAAAACATCCATCGGCACATGGCCCGCGGCGACAAGAGCCTGCTTGAGGCGATTCCGGCGGCAGTGGATGAAGTGGGCGGGCCGACCATTCTGGCCACCTTCACGGTCATCGCCGCGCTGCTGCCGATGGCCTTCGTCGGCGGCCTGATGGGCCCGTACATGCGGCCGATCCCGATCAACGCCTCGGTCGGCATGCTGATCTCGCTGGCGGTGGCCTTCATCATCACGCCGTGGCTGGCCTATCGGTTGCTGCGCAATCACATGCATCAGCCGGTGGGTGAGGTATCTCCGGCGCGCGTGGCCGAGGAGTCGAAGATCGACGCCTTCCTGCAGCGCCTGTTCACGCGCGTGATGAGGCCGTTCCTGGGCAACCCGAAAGCGGCGCGCAACCGGCGTCGGCTGTTCCTCGGCATGGGCATGCTGGTGCTGCTGGCCGCTGGCCTGGCCGGGGTCAAGCTGGTGATCCTGAAGATGCTGCCGTTCGACAACAAGTCCGAGTTCCAGGTGGTGCTGAACATGCCCGAGGGCTCGACCCTGGAGCAGACCAACCGCGCCCTGGTGGACATGAGCCAGGTCTTGAACGGCGTGCCTGAGGTGAAGAACTACCAGCTCTACGCCGGCACCTCGGCGCCGATGAATTTCAATGGCCTGGTGCGCCAGTACTACCTGCGCAACCAGCCGTATCAGGGCGACATCCAGGTCAATCTGGTGGACAAGGGCGAGCGCAAGCGGCAGAGCCATCAGGTCGCGCTGGCGGTGCGACCGGCGCTGGCGGCGATCGCCAGGCGCTTTCATGCGCACATGGTGGTGGCCGAGGTGCCGCCGGGTCCGCCGGTGATGGCGCCGATCGTGGCCGAGATTTATGGGCCGGACTACAAGGATCAGCGTGCGGTCGCACTGTCGATGGAAAAACTGTTCGAAAAGACGCCGGGCATCGCCGACGTCAACCTCAGTGTCGAGAACCCGCAGGCCACGCGCCAGGTGGTCGAGGTCGATCGCGCCCGGGCGGCGGCGCTTGGCATCAGCCAGGCCGAGATTGTCGACGCCCTGCGCGCCGGCATGGGCGGCGATCCGGCAAGCTATGTCGCCGACGGCAACGCCAAGTACGCGGTACCGATCATGTTGCGGCTGCCGCAGTCGGCGCTGGGTTCGATGAACTCGATCCTCAGCCTGCGTGTGCGCGCCAGTGGTGGCCAGCTGGTGCCGATTTCCGAAGTGGTGAAGGTGGTCGACAAACCCTGGGCCGACGCGATCTACCACAAGGATCTCCTGCCCTACACCTTCGTCACCGGTGACGACGCTGGCAGCGAAGACAGCCCCGTCTACGGCATGTTCCGGCTGGTCAGCAAGATCAGCGACACGCCCATCGACGGGCATCATCTGGCACAGGAATTCACCGGTCCGCCGACCCGCGATTCCGGCTTCTCGGTGCGCTGGGCCGGCGAGTGGGAGATCACCTACGAAACCTTCCGCGACATGGGCATCGCCTATTCAATGGGCCTGTTGCTGATCTACCTGCTGGTGGTCGGGCAGTTCAAGAGTTACGTGGTGCCGTTGATCATCATGGCGCCGATCCCGTTGACCGTGATCGGCGTGATGCCCGGGCACTGGCTGTTCGGGGCACAGTTCACGGCGACGTCGATGATCGGCATGATCGCGCTGGCCGGCATCATCGTGCGCAACTCGATCCTGCTGGTGGACTTCATCAACCATTCACTGGCTACGGGACTGAGCCTGGAGGATGCGGTGGTCGAGGCCGGTGCGGTACGCGCCAAACCGATCATTCTCACCGCGCTGGCGGCGATGCTCGGTGCGTTCTTCATCCTCAGCGACCCGATCTTCCAGGGTCTGGCGGTGTCGCTGGTATTCGGTGTGCTGGTATCGACCGTGCTGACGCTGCTGGTGATTCCCCTGCTCTACTATGCCTGGCTGTCCCGTGGTGATGGTCGACACCTGCCGGCCGGGGCGCGCCGGTGAGTGGCGGAAAACCCGCACGGTGTGCGAGTGTGCAACCGACAGGGTGAGGAGTCGCTGATGCAACATCCGACGGTCAAAACGTTTTTCGACCCGTCCAGCAACACATTCAGTCATGTGGTGTGGGATCCGGCCACGCTGAAGGCGGCGGTGCTGGACAGCGTACTCGACTACGATGCCGCGTCCGGTCGCAGCAGCCATGCATCGGCGGACGAACTGATCGCCTGGGTGCGGGCCGAGAAGTTGAGCGTGGAGTGGGTGATCGACACCCATGTCCACGCCGATCACCTGTCGGCAGCGGCCCATGTGCAGGCGCAGCTGGGCGGCAAGCTGGCCATCGGCGAGCACGTGCGCGCGGTGCAGGAAACGTTTGGCAAGCTGTTCAATGCGGGCGACGAGTTCCACAGCGACGGCCGCCAGTTCGACCATCTGTTCAGCGACGGCGAGCGCTACATGATTGGCGGGATCGAGGCGATCGCCATGCACACGCCCGGCCACACGCCAGCCTGCATGACCCATGTCATCGGCGACGCGGCTTTCGTCGGCGACACCTTGTTCATGCCCGACTACGGCACCGCGCGCTGCGACTTTCCCGGTGGCGATGCGACGACGCTTTACCAGTCGATCCAGCGCATCTTCGCCCTGCCGGCGAGCACCCGAATCTTTCTGTGCCATGACTACAAGACCGCCAACCGCGAGATCCTGCAGCACGAAACCACCGTGGCCGCCGAGCGCAGTGGCAATATCCATGTGCATGACGGCATCAGCGAAGCGGAGTTCGTGGCCATGCGCACCGCGCGCGATGCCACGCTGTCGATGCCACAGCTGATCCTGCCCGCCGTGCAGGTAAACATGCGCGCCGGCCAATTCCCGCCGGCGGAGGACAACGGCGTGCGCTACCTGAAGATTCCGCTCAACGCGATCTGAATCCGTGCCCACACAACCCACTCGAGGAAAACCTCCGTGCTGATCCAGCCGCTTTCAAACCAGCTCAGCGTCACCTCCCAGATTGCGCCTGCTGACGTCGCCGCGCTGGCGGTCAAGGGGTTCCGCAGCATCATCAACAACCGGCCCGATGGTGAGTCCGACGATCAGCCGAGCAGTGCCATGATCGCGGCAGCGGCGAAGCAGGCGGGTCTGGAATACCGCTACATCCCGGTGGTGCCCGGCCAGTTGCAGCCGGCCCAGGTGCAGGCGTTCGCCGAGGCCTTGGCCGACATGCCCTCGCCGGTGCTGGCGTTCTGCCGTTCAGGCATGCGTTCGAGCACCCTGTGGGCGTTGCAGGCGCCGGGTACGGCTGACTCCATTGTGGACACCGCCCGCGCTGCCGGTTACGACCTGTCGGGCTTGCGCCAGCACCTCGGTCACGCGTCAGGCGGGCACTAGCGGCATCACGCCCGCGCGGTCGTGCCAGTGGAGGTGGGGCTGGCGCGAGCCGATGACACGCATTCGCAGCGGCCAGCCAACAGCGCAGCTCCGCTCCACCGTCATGCTTCCAGCGTACCGCTTCACGACTGCAACCATTCGCCACCCGGGATACGCCATGCAACATCTGCTGACCATGCAGGCCCTGCTCTCGCTTCTATGCGGTTCGGTCGTGGGCTTCTCGCTGGCGCTGATTGGCGGTGGCGGCTCGATCCTGGCCGTGCCGCTGCTGCTGTACGTGGTGGGCGTGCGCGACCCGCACCTGGCGATCGGTACCAGCGCGCTGGCGGTGTCGTTCAACGCCTTCGCCAACCTGATCCCGCACGCGCGGGCCGGCCACGTACGCTGGAAGGTGGCGTTCACCTTTGCGGCCACCGGCGTGGTCGGTGCCTATATCGGCTCCAGCATCGGCAAGGCAGTCAACGGCAAGCACTTGCTGGTGCTGTTCGCGCTGTTGATGATCGTCGTTGCGGCACTGATGCTGCGCGGGCGCCGTAGCGGGCCGGATCGCTATCCGTTGCCGCACATGTATCCACGGCTCGGTGCGGTGGGCCTGGGTGCCGGCGGACTGTCCGGCTTCTTCGGTATCGGTGGCGGCTTCCTGATCGTGCCGGGGCTGATCTTCGCCAGCGGCATGGAAATCATCCACGCCATCGGCACCTCGCTGTTCGCGGTCGGTGCATTCGGCCTCACCGCCGCAGTCAACTATGCGGCATCCGGCCTGATCGACTGGCCGGTCGCGGCCGAGTTCATCGGCGGCGGCATCGTCGGTGGCTGGCTCGGTGTGCACGGCGCGAAGCGACTGGCGAAGACCCGTGGCGCGCTGAATCTGATCTTCGCGCTGGCGATCATCGCCGTGGCAATCCTGATGCTGTTCAAGAGTCTGCGCAGCTGATCCAACCCGATGCGGCCGCAGCGCCGCCGACCGCGGCACAATGTCGGTTTGGGTTGAACGGGAAACACGATGAGTTACGTGCTGCTCAGCGTCATCTGCAGCGTGCTGGTGTCGGTGCTGCTGAAAATGGCACGCCGGTTCGACGTCGACGTGGGTCAGGCGATCGGCTGGAACTATGTCGTAGCCAGCGTGCTGACCGCGTCGATGCTGCAGCCGTCGCTGGCCAGCTTGCGGGCACCTGGCGTGCCGTGGCTGGCCTTGCTCGGTCTGGGTCTGCTGCTGCCGACGATCTTCCTGGCACTGGCCACGGCGGTACGCCATGCCGGCATCGTGCGCAGCGATGCGGCACAGCGGCTGTCGTTGCTGATCTCGCTGCTTGCCGCTTTTGCCCTGTTCGGCGAACAGGTCACCGCACTCAAGCTGGGAGGGATCGCTCTGGGCCTGCTGTCGCTGCTCTGCATGGTGTGGCGTGCGCCGGTGGCGGCAAGCGCGGAGCGCCGCGCCGTCTGGTTGTACCCGGTAACGGTGCTGCTCGGCTTTGCTGCCATCGACATCCTGTTCAAGCGTGTGGCGCTGGCCGGCGTGTCGCTGGGTACCTCGCTGCAGGCGATGTTCGCACTCGCCCTGTGGGTCTCGTTGCTGCTGCAGGCAGGGCGCCGCTGGCGCGGACAGACGCGTTTCACCGCGCGCAGCGCCGTGGCCGGGCTGGCGCTGGGTCTGGCCAACTTCGGCAACATCCTGTTTTACCTGCGCGGGCACCGCGCCTTGCCGCAACATCCGACGCTGGTCTTTGCCGGCATGAACATCGGCGTGGTGGCACTCGGCGCCGTGGTGGGACTGTTGCTGTTCGGTGAACGGTTGAGCCGGCTCAACCTCGCTGGCGTGCTGCTGGCAGTGCTGGCGATCGGGGTCATTGCGCGGGGTTGACGGCGTGCGGGCGCAGACTCTTGCGCCTGAATCGTCTGCAGCTGGTCGGACAGCTTATGCATCGACTTAACCTGGCACCGGGCAAGCTCGGCTTTCGATATATTCACAATCTGCCGGTTACCTCGCCGCGCATCGCGGCCACCGCCTTGCGCACTGCTTCGTCGCCGGCGCATGCCCATTCAACGAAGGAAGCCCCGCGATGCCGATATCCCGCTCGGATGCCCTGGTCTTTTTCGGCGCTACCGGCGACCTGGCCTACAAGAAGATCTTTCCCGCCCTGCTGGCGATGACCCGGGACGGCGAGCTGGATTTGCCGATCATCGGCGTGGCGCATTCGGGCTGGAGCCTGGCGCAGTTGCGCAAGCGCGCCCGCGACAGCGTGCGACAGGCGGCGAAGGACAGCGGCAGAAAATTCGACAAGGCGGCCTTCGAACTGCTCGCTGCGCGATTGCAGTACGTCGATGGCGACTACAACGACCCGGCCACTTTCACCCAGCTGAAACAGACGCTGGGCAAGGCGAAGCGGCCGCTGCACTACCTGGCGATTCCACCCAGCCTGTTCGGCACGGTGGTGCAGGGCTTGCAGCAAGCCGGCTGCGCCGAGCATGCGCGGGTGGTGGTGGAAAAGCCGTTCGGACGTGACCTCGCCTCGGCGCAGGCACTGAATCGCACGCTGCGCTCGGTGTTTCCCGACGACGCGATCTTCCGCATCGATCACTTCCTGGGCAAGGAGGCGATCATGAACATCCTCTACTTCCGCTTTGCCAACTCCTTTCTGGAGCCGATCTGGAACCGCGACAACGTGGCCAGCGTCGAGGTCACCCTGTCCGAGCAGTTCGGCGTGCAGGGTCGCGGCGCGTTCTACGACAGCACCGGCTGCCTGCGCGACGTGATCCAGAACCACCTGCTGCAGATTGTCGCCCTGCTGGCGATGGAACCGCCCGCGTATCAGGGCTTCGGCGCCGTGCACGCAGAAAAGGCCAAGGTGTTCCAGGCGATGCGCCCGTTGCAGCCGGACGACGTGGTGCGCGGGCAGTATCGCGGCTACCGCAAGGAACCCGGCGTGGCAAAGGGCTCGGACGTGGAGACCTACTGCGCGCTGCGCCTGTTTATCGATTCGTGGCGCTGGGGCGGCGTGCCCTGGTACCTGCGTTCGGGCAAATGCCTGCCCGAGACGGTGGCCGAGATCGTGGTGGAGCTGAAACCGCCGCCACAGAAACTCTTCGACGATGCCGTCACCCAGGCCGGGCGCGCCAACTATGTACGCTTCCGGCTATCGCCCGACACCGCCGTGGCGTTGGCGGCTCGGGTCAAGCGGGCGGGCAAGGAGTTCGTCGGTGACCAGCGTGAGCTGTACCTGATGGAGCAGCAGAGCGGGGAGGAGTCGCCGTACGAGCGCCTGCTCGGCGACGCCATCGCCGGCGATGGCGCCCTGTTCACCCGCGAGGAGGCAGTCGAGGCGGCGTGGATGGTGGTCGATCCGGTACTGTCGAACCACCACCCAGCCATTCCGTACCGCAGCGGCAGCTGGGGGCCGAAGCAGGCCGATGCGCTGATTGCCGCCGATGGCGGCTGGCACAACCCGGTGATGGAGGAACGCAAGTGACCGGCGCTGCCGCTTCCCTGGTCTTCCTGCTCGATGTCGACAACACCTTGCTCGACAATGACCGCTTCGGCGCCGAGTTGGGCGATACGCTGGAGCAGGCATTTGGCGCAGCCGAGCGCGAGCGCTACTGGACGATCCATGCGCAGCTGCGCGATGAATGCGGTTTTGCCGACTACCTCGGCGCGTTGCAGCGCTTCCGCAGCGGTCTGGACAACGAGCCGTCGCTGCTGCAGATGTCGAAATACCTGCTGGAGTATCCGTTTGCCGAGCGCTTGTATCCACACGCGCTGGAGACCATCGCTCACCTGCGGGCGCAGGCTCCCACCGTCATCCTGTCCGATGGTGACGTGGTGTTCCAGCCGCGCAAGATCCAGCGTGCGGGGCTTTGGGACGCCGTACGCGGCGAGGTGCTGATCTACCTCCACAAGCAACGCATGCTGGTGGCGATGCAGCAGCGCTATCCGGCCGCGCACTATGTGATGGTGGACGACAAGCCACAGATCCTGGCCGAGATGAAGCAGCAGCTCGGGCACCGGTTGACCACCGTATTCGTGCGCCAGGGCCATTACGCCGCGGCGGCTGCCGCGGCGACGATCGAGCCGGCACCGGACATCACCATTTCGCGCATCGGCGAACTGCGCGAGCGTAAGCTTGGCGACTTCCTGCCGAGTGCGCCGGTCATTCACCTTCCGGCCGACTGAGCACCGGAGGGCAGCAAGCATTTCGAACTGAAGTCATGGAGCAAGCATGAAAGCGACCCGACAACTGCACGACCTCGGCCAGAGTCTGTGGCTGGACAACATCACCCGAACCCTGCTCGACGACGGCACGCTGGCGCGCTACATCGCCGAGGATTCAGTCACCGGGCTGACCTCCAACCCCAGCATTTTCGACGCCGCCATCGGCGACGGCGCGGCCTATGACGCGGCCATCCATGCCAAGGCGCTGGCCGGGCTGGAGGGCGAGAACCTGTTCCTGGAGCTGGCGCTGGAAGACCTGCGCCGTGCCGCCGACCTGTTCGCGCCGGTGTTCCAGCGCACCGCCGCTGTCGACGGCTGGGTCTCGATGGAAGTCTCGCCGCTGCTGGCCGCCGACAGCGCCGGCTCGATCGCCGCGGCAAGACAGATCCATGCAGCAGGCAAGCGTGACAACCTGTTCGTGAAGATCCCGGGCACGCCGGAGGGCATCCCGGCGATCGAGGAGGCGATCTTCCTGGGCATTCCCGTCAACGTGACCTTGCTGTTCTCCTGCGCGCAGTACCTGGCCGCGGCCGAGGCGTACATGCGCGGCATCGAACGGCGCATCGACGCCGGGCTCGATCCGCGCGTGGGCTCGGTCGCCTCGCTGTTCATCAGCCGCTGGGACGTGGCCAGCAACAAGCAGCTGCCGCCGGAGCTGCACAACAAGCTCGGCATCGCCGTCGGCCAGCAGACCTATCGCGCCTATCGCCAGCTGCTCGATTCGGCGCGCTGGCAGAAGCTCGCTGCCGCCGGCGCGCGGCCGCAGCGACTGCTGTGGGCGAGCACCGGCAGCAAGGATCCGAACGCGCCGGACACGCTCTATGTCACCGCGCTGGCCGCGCCCAATACGATCAACACCCTGCCGGAAAAGACCCTGCAGGCATTCGCCGATCATGGCGAGGTGCGCGGCTTGATGCCGATCGACGGTGGCGAGGTCGATGCCATGCTGGCGAAAATCGGCGAGGCTGGCGTGGATATCGACGCACTGGCGCTGACGCTGCAGCAGGACGGTGCCCAGGCCTTCGTCAAGTCGTGGCAGCAATTGCTGCAGCGGATCGCCGACAAGGCCAGCGCGCTGGACGACAAGTCCAGGGGGCCGGCACTGCGATGAGCCAGTCCAGACTGAGGAGACTGCCGCAGTGGCAGGCGCTGCAGCAGCATGCCGCCAGCATCGGCGAAACGCATCTGCGCGAGCTGTTTGCCGCCGATCCGCAACGTGGCGAGACCTTCATCGCGGAGGATGTCGGGCTCTATCTGGATTATTCCAAGCAGCGCGTGGATGCCGATACCCTGCGTCTGTTGCGCGAACTGGCCGCTGCCTGCGGGCTTCCGCAACACACCGAGGCGATGTTCCGCGGTGAGCGGATCAACCGCACCGAAGATCGCGCCGTGCTGCACGTCGCACTGCGCGCGCCGGCGGGTGAACGGATCGAGCTGGACGGCCATGACGTGGTTGCCGACGTGCACGAGGTGCTGGAGCGGATGGCCGCCTTCGCCGAACAGGTGCGCGGCGGAAGCTGGCTTGGCCATACCGGCAAGCGCATCCGCAACGTCGTCAGCATCGGCATCGGCGGTTCGGATCTCGGCCCGGTGATGGCGTATGAGGCGCTGCGCGACTACAGCGACCGCGACATGACGTTCCGTTTCGTCTCCAACGTCGACGGCACCGATTTCGTCGAGGCGGTGCATGGTCTGGACGCGGCCGAAACGCTGTTCATCGTCTGCTCGAAGACCTTCACCACGCTGGAGACGTTGAGCAACGCGCAGGCGGCACGCGCCTGGTGCATCCGCGCACTGGCCGACGAAAAGGCCGTCGCGAAACACTTCGTGGCAGTTTCCACCAATGCCGGCGAAGTGGCGAAATTCGGTATCGACACCTCACACATGTTCGGCTTCTGGGACTGGGTTGGCGGGCGCTATTCGATGGAATCGGCGATCGGCCTGTCGACCATGCTGGCGATCGGGCCGGATCGCTTCGCTGAAATGCTGGCCGGCTTCCATGCCATGGATGTGCACTTCCGGCATACCCCGTACGAGCGCAACCTGCCGGTGCTGATGGGCCTGCTCGGCGTGTGGAACAACAATTTCCTCGACGCCGCCAGCGTCGCGGTGCTGCCGTACGAGCAATATCTGAAACGTTTTCCGGCGTACCTGCAGCAACTGACGATGGAGAGCAACGGCAAGCGCGTCACGCTCGATGGCGCTGCCGTGGATTACGCCACCGGACCGATCTACTGGGGCGAACCAGGCACCAACGGCCAGCACTCGTTCTATCAGCTGATCCATCAGGGTACCCGCATCGTGCCGTGCGACTTCATCGGATTCGGCCAGGGCCTCAATCCGCTGGGCCAGCAGCATGATCTGCTGATCGCCAACCTGCTCGCGCAGGGCGAGGCGCTGGCCTTTGGCAAGACGGCGGACGAGGTGCGCGCGGAGGGCACGGCGGAGGCGCTGGTGGCGCATCGCACGTTCGAGGGCAACCGGCCCAGCAGCACCATTCTTGCGCACAAGCTCACCCCGCACGTGCTGGGCGCGCTGATCGCCCTGTACGAGCACAGCGTGTTCGTGCAGGGGGTGATCTGGGGCATCGATTCATTCGACCAGTGGGGCGTGGAGCTGGGCAAGCAACTGGCGAAGACCACCATCGCCGAGCTCACCGCCAAAGACGAGCCGGTACTGGCCCACGACAGTTCGACCAACCGTTTGATTCGGCGCTATCGGCAGCTGCGTGATGCGGCCGCCGCAGGAAAACCATGAGCCAGAAGATCAGCCCACTCGCCGGCAAGCCGGCACCGACCTCGATCCTGGTCGATATCGCCAGACTGTTGGCGGCCTACGCGGATCTGACGCCCGACCCCAAGGTGCCGGCGCAGCGCGTCGCGTTCGGCACCTCCGGTCACCGCGGCAGTTCGCTGGAGCGCAGCTTCAATCGCGCACATATCCTGGCGATTACCCAGGCGATCTGCGAATACCGCAAGGGCAAGGGTATCGACGGGCCGTTGTTCATGGGCTGCGATACCCATGCCCTGTCGCAACCGGCGTTCGAGGACGCGCTCGAGGTGCTGGCCGCCAACGGCGTGCAGACGATGATCTCCGCGGCTGGCCAGTTCACCCCGACGCCCGCCATTTCGCATGCGATTCTGGTTCATAACCGGGGGCGCGAAAACGGCCTGGCCGACGGCATCGTGATCACGCCGTCGCACAACCCGCCGGACAATGGCGGCTTCAAGTACAACCCACCCAACGGCGGGCCGGCCGACACCGACATCACCCGATGGGTCGAGCAGCGCGCCAATGCCCTGCTCGAGGCCGGCCTGAGCGGTGTGCGGCGGATTCCGTTCGCGCAGGCGCGCAAGGCGGGTACCACGCGCGAGCACGATTACCTCAACACCTACGTCGCCGATCTCGCCAGCGTCATCGACTTCGACATCATTCGCGGCGCGGGCGTGCACATGGGCGTCGATCCGCTGGGCGGTGCCGGTGTGCACTACTGGGCACCGATCGCCGAACGCTACAAGCTCGACCTGACCGTGGTCAGCGAGGCGGTGGATCCGCAGTTCGCCTTCATGACGGTGGACTGGGACGGCAAGATCCGCATGGATCCGTCGTCGAGGTATGCGATGCAGCGGCTGATCGGGCTGAAAGATCAATACGACGTCGCCTTCGCCTGTGACACCGACCACGACCGCCACGGCGTGGTCACACGCAGCGCCGGCCTGATGGAGCCCAACCACTACCTGTCGGTGCTGATCGACTACCTGTTTCGTCACCGGCCGCACTGGAGCAAGAGCGCGGCGGTGGGCAAGACCGTGGTCAGCACCGCGCTGATCGACCGCGTGGTCAGGCGGCTGGGACGCAAGCTCTACGAAGTGCCGGTTGGCTTCAAGTGGTTTTCCGAAGGCCTGTTCGACGGCTCGCTCGGCTTCGGCTGCGAGGAAAGCGCGGGCGCCTCGCTGTTGCGCCACGACGGTTCGGTGTGGACTACCGACAAGGATGGCCTGGTGCCTGCCCTGCTATCGGCCGAGATCACCGCGCGCGAAGGCAAGGATCCCGGCCAGCTGCATGCCGAACTCACGGCCGAACTGGGCCGGCCCTTCGCCGACCGGGTCGAGGCCGCCGCCACGCCGGCGCAGAAGGCTCGGCTCGCGAAACTGTCGCCGGATCAGCTCAGGATCGAGCGGCTGGCCGGCGAGAAGATCGAGCAGGTACTGAGCCATGCACCGGGCAACGACGCAGCGATCGGCGGCATCAAGGTGGTGGCCGCCAGCGGCTGGTTTGCCGCGCGCCCGTCCGGCACCGAGGCGATCTACAAGATTTATGCGGAGAGCTTCAGCAATCCCGAAGCTTTGCGCGGCATTCTGGCCGAGGCACAGAAAATCGTGGATACCGCCATCGCGGACTGACCCCGATTTGTCGTAGCCTAGACCGGACGCATGCTGCGCCACCCTTCTCGCCACATCGGGATCATCCATGTCATCTACAGACCTGAAATCACGCTACGCGGCATCCAGTCGGTGGATGCACTGGATCATCTTTGCCCTGGTACTGCTGGCCTACCTGTGCATCAACCTGTTCGAGCTGTTTGCCAAGGGCAGTGCCACCCGTGCCAACGTGCTTGCCTCGCACTTCGTTGCCGGGATCGCCGTGCTGCTGCTGATCTTGCCGCGGCTGTGGCTGCGCCTGCGCAACGGCCAGCCGCCGATCTCGCCGGCGCCGCCGCGCTGGAGCGAGCTGATGGGCAAGCTCACCCATCTGGCGCTGTATGCGTTCCTGTTGATCCAGCCGATCCTGGGCGTCATCACGCTGCAGATCAAGGGCAGGCCGGTCGAATTGTTCGGCGTGACCCTGCTGCCCTCGTTCGTAGGCCAGCCCGACCGGGCGCTGGCGCACCAGTTCGAGGAAATCCATGGCACTATCGGCGAGATCTTCTACTACGTGATCGCGCTGCATATCCTGGCCGCGCTGTGGCACCACTTTGGCCGCCGCGATGACACTCTGAAGCGGATGATTTGAACGCACCGTATCCGCACACAGGGTACGGCCCAGGCACATGCCCTGATCACGGAGAACATGCGTGTCTCGTCGCCACCACAACGAACGACATCTCACCGACCGGATGAGCTGGCTGCGCGCGGCCGTGCTCGGAGCCAATGACGGCATCGTTTCCACCGCCAGCCTGGTGCTGGGCGTGGCGGCGGCGCATGCCTCGACGCCGGCGATCCTGCTCGCCGGCAGTGCCGGGCTGGTCGCAGGCGCGATGTCGATGGCGGCCGGCGAATACGTCTCGGTGCACTCGCAGGCCGACAGCGAACACGCCGAACTGGAGAAGGAACGGCACGAGCTGCTGACCGACGTGGCCGGCGAGCACAAGGAGCTGGCGGCGATCTATGTCGGCCGCGGGCTGGACAAGGCACTGGCCAATCAGGTCGCCGAACAGCTGATGGCACACGACGCGCTCGATGCCCACGCCCGCGACGAACTGGGCATTACCGAGATTCTGCGGGCCAGGCCGCTGCAGGCCGCCGGTGCCTCGGCGCTGAGCTTCGCGATCGGTGCGGCCCTGCCGCTGCTGGTGGTGCTGCTGAGTCCGGCCTCCATCCTGTTGTGGTCGGTTTTCCTCACCTCGCTGGTCTTTCTGGCCACTCTCGGCGGGCTGGCTGCCCGCACCGGCGGCGCCAGAATCCGCACTGGCGTCATCCGCATCACGTTCTGGGGTGCGTTGGCCATGGCGATCACCACCGGTGTCGGCATGCTGTTCGGCGTGGCGGGCTGAGTCGGCTGCCGGGGTCGATGTGCGGCGACATGACGTGCGCTTGACCTGCGTCAGGTCATCCTGCACGGACGTCCACCCAAGCCACACCCGCCTGAGGCAAGTTCCATGAGCAACGCCACACTCGATCAGCAATGCATCGATACCCTCCGCTTCCTCTCGGTGGACATGGTGCAGAAGGCCAACAGCGGTCACCCCGGCCTGCCGCTCGGCGCGGCGCCGATGGCCTACGTGCTGTGGACAAAGCACATGAAATACCACCCGGCCGACCCGCACTGGGTCGACCGCGACCGCTTCGTACTCTCGGCCGGCCACGGTTCGGCCCTGCTCTACAGTCTGCTGTACATGGCTGGCTACGACCTCTCGCTGGACGACCTGAAACAGTTCCGGCAGTGGGGCAGCAAGACCCCGGGGCATCCCGAATACGGCCATACGCCGGGCGTGGAGATCACCACCGGGCCACTGGGACAGGGGCTGGCCAATGCCGTCGGCATGGCGATCGGCGAGGCGCATCTGGCCGCCCGCTACAACCGCGACGGCCATCGCGTGATCGACCATCACACCTGGGCGATCGTCAGTGATGGCGACCTGATGGAAGGGGTGGCCAGCGAGGCCGCCTCGCTGGCCGGGCATCTGAAGCTGGGCAAGCTGATCTGTCTGTACGACGACAACTGCGTCACCCTCGCCGCCGGCACCGACATTACGTTTTCCGAGGATCGCGCCCGGCGCTTCGAGGCGTATGGCTGGCAGACCCTGCATGTTGCCGATGGCAACGACGTCGCGTCGATCGACGCCGCACTCGACGAGGCCCGCGCAGACACCACCCGGCCCAGCCTGATCCTGGTGCGCACGCAGATCGGCTATGGCTCGCCCGAGCAGGGTTCGTTCAAGGCGCACGGTTCGCCGCTGGGCGTCGAGGATGTGCGCAAGACCAAGCAAAAACTGGGCTGGCCGGCCGAGCCCGATTTCCTGGTGCCCGAACCGGCGCTGCGGCACTTTCGCCGCGTGCTTGATCGCGGCACGCAGGCGCAGGCCGAATGGCGGAGCCGTCTGGATGGCTATATCAAGGCATTCCCGCAACGGGCGCAGGAGCTGCAGGTTCGCCTTCGCGGCGAGCTGCCGCCAGGCTGGGACGCGGATATTCCGCAGTTTCCCGCCGACGCCAAGGGCATCGCCAGCCGTGTCGCCAGCGGCCAGGTGATGAACGCGATCGCGCCGAAGCTGGCCGCGCTGTTCGGCGGATCCGCCGACCTGGATTCGTCCACCCACACCAACCTGAAGGGGCTGGGTGACTTCAATCCCGCCGCCACGTCGGGGCAGGACACGCAAGGCTCGGACAGCGCGGGCTGGAGTCATGCCGGGCGCAACCTGCACTTCGGCGTGCGCGAGCATGCGATGGGCGCGGTCGCCAACGGCCTGGCCGTGCACGGCGGATTCCTGCCGTATGGCTCGACCTTCCTGATCTTCTCCGACTACATGCGGCCGTCGATCCGCCTCGCCGCGCTGATGGGCGTGCACGTGGTGCATGTATTCACCCACGACAGCATCGCGCTGGGTGAAGACGGCCCGACCCACCAGCCGATCGAGCAACTGGCCAGCCTGCGCGCGATCCCCAACCTCACCGTGATCCGTCCCGCCGATGCCAACGAAACCGCGGTGGCGTGGAAGGTGGCGGTGGAGTCGAAGACGCAGCCGGTGCTGCTGGCATTGACCCGGCAGAACCTGCCCACCCTGGATCGCAGGCGCTACGCCAGCGCCGAGGGCCTGCGCCGCGGCGCCTACGTGCTGAGCGACGCGGAGGGCGCCAAGCCGGCCCTGATCCTGATTGCCAGCGGCTCCGAGGTGGGCCTGATCCTCGCTGCGGCGGAACAGTTGCAGCAGCAAGGGGTTGCCGTGCGTTGCGTATCAATGCCCAGCTGGGAGCTGTTCGACGCGCAGGCACAAGCCTATCAGGACGAGGTGTTGCCGCCCGCAGTGACCGCCCGCCTGGCGGTGGAGCTGGGCGTGACGCAGGGCTGGCGCCGCTACACCGGTGCGCGGGGCGACGTGCTCGGGATCGACCGTTTCGGCGCTTCCGCACCGGCCGCGGTGCTGCTGCGCGAATTCGGCTTCAGCGTCGAGCATGTGCTGAAGCGGGCCCAGGCCCTGCTGCAGCGCTGATCGCTGCCAGCCGATGGCGACCGCAACCGGTGCTCCGCGCAGGGCGCTGGTTGCTGCCCGTGCGCGGCGGCAACGGGGCCGGCTTTGTTCACAAGCGGGTTTCACAACACCTGTGCTCATCGTCATGTATATCTGAACTTGTCAGTATGCTATTGTCCGGCGCGGCTTCCCCCCCGACAGGCCACGTCCTTGCCCACATCCCTTTCCGACTTGACCGCTGCTGCGCGCGCTCCGGTGCTGGCCCTGCTTACCGGGCTCGCCGTCGCCGGTTGCGCGGTCGGCCCCGACTACCGCCGTCCCGACGCGCCACCGGTAGACCGCTACACCGCGCAGTCATTGCCGGCCAGTACCGTCGCCGCCCAGGCCGCCGATGGCGATGCGCAGCGCTTCCTGCAGGGTCGTGACGTGCCGGTGCGCTGGTGGACCACGTTCGGCAATGCCGAACTGACCCGCCGGGTGAACACCGCACTGAGCCACAGCCCCACGATTGCCTCGGCCCAGGCTGCGCTGCGCCAGGCGCAGGAAAACGCCAACGCTACGCGGGGCGGTCTGTTCCCGTCAGTGGACGCCGCCGCTGGCGCCACCCGCGAGAAGCAGTCGGCGGCGCAGTCGGGCACTCCCGGCGGACTCGGCCCGTTTACCGTCTACAACGCTTCGGTCAGCGTGGGCTACACACTGGATCTGTTCGGTGGCGTGCGCCGCGGCATCGAGGCGCAGCTGGCGCAGGCCGACTATCAGCGCGCCCAACTCGACACCACCTATCTGACCCTGGCCGCCAACGTGGTCACCGCCTCGCTGCAGGAGGCTTCGCTGCGCGAACAGCTGCGCGCGACCGAGGATATCCTCCGCTTCCAGCGCGAGAGCCTGCGGATTGCCAGGCAGCAGCAGCAAATCGGCTCGAAGTCGCTGTCCGACACGCTGGCCGTGCGCACCCAGCTGGCCGCCACCGAAGCGACCCTGCCGCCGCTGCGGGCCAGACTCGCCGCCACCCGCAATCAGCTGGCCACCTATCTGGGCACTACGCCGGCACAGCTGGAGTTGTCGCCGTTGACGCTGGACGCGATCAGCCTGCCGCAAGACATCCCGGTGAGCCTGCCATCGAGCCTGGTCGAGCAGCGTCCGGATATCCGCGCCGCCTCGGCCCAGTTGCACGCGGCTTCAGCCGGGGTCGGTGTGGCCACTGCGGCGATGCTGCCGCAGATCACCCTGTCCGGCAGCGCCGGCTCGCAGGCGCTGAGTGGGGGCGACTTGTTCTCCGCCGGCAGCGGCGCCTGGTCGCTGGGCCTGGGCCTGACCCAGCCGCTGTTCCACGGTGGCGCGCTGCGGCACAGGAAACGCGCAGCGCAGGCCGGACTGGACAAGGCGCTGGCGGACTGGCAGCAGACCGTGCTGGTCGCGTTCCAGAACGTGGCCGACTCGTTGCAGGCCCTGCTATTCGATGCACAGGGACTGGCCGCCCAGGCCATCGCCGAAAGCGCGGCCTCGCAGCAACTTGATCTGACCCGCCAGCAGTACCAGCTCGGCGCCACCGGCTATCTCAACCTGCTCGATGCCCAGCGCAGCTACCAGCAGGCGCACATCAGCCTGATCCAGGCACGCGCCGCCCGGCTGTCCGATACCGCCGCGCTGTATGCCGCGCTCGGTGGTGGCTGGCGCAGTGGCACCGCGGTAGTCAGCCGGAAGCCTTAGCTCGATGCATGAGGGCGGA
>JAJXYE010000135.1 GCA_021780735.1 Pseudomonadota bacterium
ACCGGCAAGTTCCTCGCCCCGACGCAGCCGCTCGCGCACGTAGCCGATCAGGTCGCGTTCGAGCCATGCCTGCCGGATCAGGGCATGGGCACGTGCGGTGGCGCCCCCGTGCTGCGGCCCGGACAGGGCGGCCAGGCCGGCACAGGCGGCCGCGTGCAGGCTGGCACCGGTCGAAGCGGCTACCCGCGTGGCGAATGCCGAAGCGTTGAGTTCATGGTCGGCACACAACACCAGTGCGGCACGGGTCAGGGTCGGCAGGTGCTCGTTGCCGGGTTGCCACTGGCTGGCGATCAGTTGATGGATGGGTTGGCTGCCGGGTCGCGCGGCGCAGAGCAGGGCTGCCGTTTCGCGCAGCAGGCGGGCGGCGCAGGCGCGGCGCTGTACGGTGTCGGTGCTGTGCGGGTGCGGCGCTGTCAAGGCGAGCAAGGGCAGTGCTGCCATGGTGCGTTCCAGCGATGAGAGGTCAGCTTGCCGCAGCAACGTGGCCAGGGCTCTCGGCCACGCGGAAGGCGGCGGCGTGGCGAACGGGTCGTCGTCACCGCTTTCCCACAGCAGGCACGCGACCTCTTCCAGGCTGGCGTCGCACTCGGCCAGCTCGATGGCCGAATGCCCGCGGTAATAGTGACCATGCGGCCGGATCAGCGAGATTCGCGTCTGCATGACCGGCAGACCCCAGGTGAGACTGTGCGCTGCTCCCTGCGCGGCGCCGCGGCCGGCGTGGCGCAGGCCGATCAGGTGTTCGACATCCTCGGCACGGTATTGGCGGCTGCGGCCATCCGGCCCGGGGCGCGAGTCGATCTTGCCGCGACTGACATAGGCGTACAGCGTGGCGAGGCTGACGCCGAGTCGGGCGGCGGCGGTGCGGGCGGGGAGGTAGTCGATGTGCATGGACAACATATTGATCGCATGGATCAAGATTGATCAATATGTTTGCCGGCGGCACAGTAGCGCTCGCTGCAGCCGATGCAGATGGGTGGTGGGCACGATCCAGTGCGTTTCCGGGTCTGTCGCCGAGCAGGAGTCCCCGCCACATGGACGACATGCCAGGTCACGAGCCGGGTGTTTTCTGGCAGGGCGACGTCGCACTTCGTGCGGCGCGACATGGCCGAATCGGCGCATCATCTATCATTGGACGTTTCGGAGAATGACCATGTCCTCACTTGATTCTGCCGGCGAACGCTTTCGCGCCGCACTTTCCGCCGAACAGCCGTTGCAGGTGATGGGTGCGATCACTGCCTACGCCGGCATGATGGCCAGGCGCGTGGGCTACAAGGCTCTGTACCTGTCAGGCGGCGGCGTGGCGGCCAACTCGCTGGGCATGCCGGATCTGGGTATCAGCACCATGGAAGACGTGCTCACCGACGCGCGGCGCATCGTCGAAGCCACCGGATTGCCATTATTGGTGGATGTCGACACCGGCTGGGGTGGCGCGTTCAACATCGCGCGCACGATCCGCCATTTCGAGCGGGTGGGCGTGGCGGCGGTGCACTTGGAGGATCAGGTCGGGCAGAAGCGGTGCGGCCATCGTCCCGGCAAGGAAGTGGTACCGAAGGAAGAGATGATCGATCGGGTGAAGGCCGCAGTGGATGCGCGCACCGACTCGGGCTTTGTCATCATGGCGCGCACCGATGCGGCAGCGGTGGAAGGCATTGATCAGGCGATCGAACGCGCTTGCGCTTATGTCGAAGCCGGCGCCGACATGATCTTCCCGGAGGCGATGAAGACGCTGGACGACTACCGCAAGTTCAAGGCGGCGGTGAAGGTGCCGATCCTGGCCAATCTCACCGAGTTCGGTTCGACGCCGTTCTTTACCACGGACGAGTTGGCTCAGGCTGGCGTCGATATGGCTTTGTACTGCTGTGGTGCCTACCGCGCCATGAACAAGGCAGCGCTCAATTTCTACGAAACCGTGCGGCGCGAGGGTACGCAAAAGAACATCATCGATACCCTGCAGACCCGCGAAGAACTGTATGACTACCTCGGCTACCACGCCTACGAAGACAAGCTCGACGCATTGTTTTCCAGGAAGAGCTGAACATCCCCATCGCCGAGAGCAGTCAGCCCGCTTGCTGACGCTGAAACATCACAACCTGAATCCTGGAGAATTCCGATGAGTGAGCAAGTCCTTCCCAAGGCCAAGAAGTCCGTCGCGCTTTCCGGTGTTGCCGCCGGCAACACCGCGTTGTGCACGGTCGGCCGCAGCGGCAACGACCTGCATTACCGTGGCTACGACATTCACGAACTGGCCACCAGGGGCTGTTTCGAGGAGGTTGCGCACCTGCTGGTGCACGGTGTGTTGCCGACATGGGCCGAGTTGAACAATTACCGGGCCAGACTGAAGCGCCTGCGTGGTTTGCCGGCACCGGTCAAGGCGGCGCTGGAGCTGTTGCCGGCTTCGACCCATCCCATGGATGTCATGCGTACCGGCTGTTCGGTGGTGGGCACCGTGCTGCCGGAGAAAGACGACCACAATGTCACCGGTGCGCGGGAAATCGCCGACCGACTGATGGCCAGCTTCGGCTCGATGCTGCTGTACTGGTTTCACTTCAGCCACAACGGCAAGCGCATCGAGACGCAGACCGACGACGAATCGATCGCAGCGCACTTCCTGCACCTGCTGCATGGCAAGGCACCGAGCGAGCTGCATGCCAATGCGCTGGACAAGTCGCTGGTGCTTTACGCCGAGCACGAATTCAACGCCTCGACGTTCGCCGCGCGGGTGATTGCCGGAACCGGGTCGGACATGTATTCGGCGATCACCGGCGCCATCGGTGCGTTGCGTGGTCCGAAGCATGGCGGCGCCAACGAGGTCGCGATGGAGATCATCGCGCGCTATCGAAGCGCCGATCAGGCCGAGGCTGATATCCGCGCCCGCGTCGAGCGCAAGGAAATCATCATCGGCTTCGGCCACCCGGTCTATACCGTGTCCGATCCGCGCAACGTGATCATCAAGGAGATTTCGCGCAAGCTGTGCAGCGAGGGCGGCAACCCGACCCTGTTCGATGTCTCCGAGCGGATCGAGCAGGTGATGGGCGAGGTCAAGAAAATGTTCCCCAATCTGGACTGGTTTTCGGCCAGCGCGTACCACATGATGGGCGTACCCACGGCGATGTTCACGCCGCTGTTCGTGATTGCCCGCACCTCGGGCTGGAGCGCACACGTGATCGAACAGCGCCAGGACGGCAAGATCATCCGTCCCAGCGCGAATTACACCGGTCCGGAAGACCAGAACTACGTGCCGATCGATCGGCGCTGATCGGGTGCCCACCCTGCGGCGGGCAGCGAGGGGAGGAGGGCTGCGATGCGCATAGCTGCGCTGGACTGGCTGATTTTCGCCTCAACGGCCGGGGCGCCCTGGACGCAGGGTGTCTACGACGATTGGGGCGTCAACATCGCCGTGGTGGCGGTCACGGTCGTGGCCGTGGCCATGTGCGTGATCATTCATTATGAGGTGCTGTCCTGGTTGTCGCGGCGACTGGGGCATCTTGATCATGTCGAAGGACGGCGACGCCGACGGGTGCTGTACGGCATCTTCGGCGTGCTCAGCGTGCACATCCTCGAGATCTGGATATTCGGGCTCGCCTACTACCTGCTGCAGATCGGCAGCCCTTCGTTCGGCCATATCCAGGGCATCGCGGCCGCATCGCTGGTTGACCACGTTTATTTTTCTGCCGTCACCTTCACGACGGTGGGCTTCGGCGACGTGATTCCGGCGGGCCCAGTACGTTTTCTGGCAGGCACCGAGGCGCTGGCGGGTTTTGTGTTGATTACCTGGTCGGCATCGTTCACCTATCTCGAGATGAACCGCTTCTGGCGTCGTGACTGACCCGCGATGATGGCAACTCAGGTGTTGCTCGTACGTGTTGTTCGCCACCAGCCGCCGCCGCAGATGCCGACGACCAGCAGCGCATCCAACGTGTACGTCGCCCACGTGTGAGCGTCAAACCACCGATCCAGCAAATTGTCACTGGCGATCATGCGCGCTGCGGTCCACGCAATCGCGCCGGCGCCGAGATAGACGATGACTGGATAGCGATCGATCAGCCTCAGAACGATCGTCGATCCCCAGACGACCAGTGGAACGCTGATAAGCAAACCGATGACGACCAGGCTCAAGTGGCCCTTTGAGGCACCGGCAATGGCCAGTACGTTGTCCATTCCCATCAGGGCGTCGGCGACGATGATCGTGCGCAGCGCACGCCAGAATGTTTCGCCCGCACTGATCGCGGGCTCGTGCTCGCCCTGTTGGCGCAGCAGGTTCCACGCAATCGGCAGCAGGATAAGGCCACCAGCCAGCATCAGTCCGGGCAGCTTGAACAGGTAGACGACCACAGCGGTAAGCGCGAAGCGCACAGCGATGGCGCCGAACGTGCCCCAGAACACGGCCTTGGCCTGCAGCGACCTGGGCAGGCGACTGGCGGCCATGGCGATGACGATGGCGTTGTCGCCGGCCAGCACCAGATCAAGCAGGATGACGGCGAGCAGGCTGGAGAAGAAGCTGGGAGCGAACAAATCCATGGGGGATTCCATGCGCGTCGGACAATGCGGCAGCCACGGACGCGCGCGGCCCGTGGCCACCACAAAAGTCTCGTTCGCAGCACCGCTGCCGAGGTGACCGGGGCTAAGGGTGGCCCGTGCTGACGATCACCGCACCGAGGCAGATGAACCTGCGTCGGGAACTACTCCCCTCTGGGATGTGTGGCTGGATTGTCGGGGCGGCGCCGATCCTGGTCAAGTCACGCTATGCGTGCCAGTAAGCTAAAATGAAGGCTTCCCTCCCGCGAGATTCTTCCATGAGTGCGCACGACATCCGTTCTGCCGTCCGTCCCGATCCCGACCAGCCGCTGGTCGATATAGCTGATTACGTGATCGACTACCAGATCGACTCCAAGGAGGCCTACGACACCGCGCGCTACATGCTGCTCGATTCGCTGGGTACCGCGATGTTGGCGATGAAGTTTCCCGAATGTGTCAAACACCTGGGGCCGCTGGTGCCCGGGGCCAGCTTGCCTGGTGGCGCCCGCGTGCCTGGCACCAGTCATGAGCTCGACCCCGTGCAGGCCGCGTTTGCCATCGGTACGCAGATTCGCTGGCTCGATTTCAACGACACCTGGCTTGCCGCCGAATGGGGCCATCCGTCGGACAACCTTGGCAGCATCCTGGCCGTTGGCGATTACCTGAGCCGCAAGGCCGAGCGCGAAGGCGGCCAACCGCTGACCGTACGCGACGTGCTGGGTCACGCGATCAAGGCGCACGAGATCCAGGGGGGTTACGCATTGTTGAACAGCTTCAATCGGGTCGGCCAGGA
Source organism: Pseudomonadota bacterium (assembly GCA_021780735.1). Lineage (GTDB taxonomy): Bacteria > Pseudomonadota > Gammaproteobacteria > Xanthomonadales > Rhodanobacteraceae > Rhodanobacter. The sequence continues at coordinate 5,309 of JAJXYE010000135.1, forward strand.
TCACGTCATCCTGGTTCGCCTGGCCTCCACCGCAGTCGCCACGGCCATGCTGGGCGGTGACAAGGAGCAGATCATCACGGCGGTGTCGCACAGCTGGATCGACAACGGTGCCCTGCGCACCTATCGCCACGCGCCCAACACGGGACCGCGCAAGAGCTGGGCCGCTGGAGATGCGTGTCGCCGCGCCGTAACGCATGCGATCAACGCGGTGTATCGCGGCGTGGTGGGTTATCCGTCGGCGCTGTCGGCAAAGACCTGGGGCTTCTATGACGTGGCGTTCAAGGGCAAGCCTTTCGAGTTCGAGCGTCCGTTCGGCAGCTATGTCATGGAAAACGTGCTGTTCAAGATCAGTTATCCGGCCGAGTTCCATGCCCAGACGGCGGTTGAGTGCGCCATGCAGCTGCATGCCCAGGTTGCAGGCAAACTCGATCAGATCGAAAAGATCGTGCTGGAAACCCAGGAGGCTGGGTGCCGCATTATCGACAAGACCGGCCCGCTGGCCAATTATGCCGATCGTGATCATTGCATTCAGTACATGGTTGCCGTCCCGCTGATATTCGGTCGGCTGGTGGCCAGCGACTACAACGACGACGTTGCCTCCGATCCGCGCATCGATGCGTTGCGCAACCGCATGACGGTGGTCGAAAACCCGCAATTCACACGCGACTATTTCGATCCGGAAAAACGCTATATCGGCAATTCGGTGCAAGTGTTTTTCAAGGATGGAAGCCATACCGAAAAGGTCTCGATCGACTATCCGATCGGGCACCGCAAGCGACGTGACGAGGGGATCCCGGTATTGCTCAGGAAATTCGAGGCAGCCCTGCGTGGCCATCTGCCCGCGCACAAGGTTCAGACGATCCTGGCGGCAGCCGACAGCCCGGAACAGCTCGACGCGATGCCCGTGCATCGGTTCCTGGAACTCTTCACATTGTAAAGACGGTGTGAGTGGAACATTGACCGCAGGTTCGGCGGGGGCAGGGAGGGGGCAGCTTGCTCGCGGATCTCGCTCGCCACCCTGGCCGTTGGGCAGTTCCATCAACGACAGCGTAACCTGAACGGGTGCTCACCGAGATCGAAGTGTCAAGATGCTGAACCGTCAACCACTTAACGTTTTTGCTACAATCTCGACGGCCCGGCGCCGGAGTGCCTGGCACGTGTTTCAAAGCCTTCAAACAACGTAGTCCAGTTCCAACGCGCGGCTTCCGGTTGGGGTTGAACGGACGCGAAAACCTAATAATTGAGGAGACACCTGATGAAACGTAAGGGCTTGTATTTTCTGATCGCGCTGGCCCTGGGCGGCGTAGGTGCCGTTCATGCGCAGGACACCACTGCTGCTCCCGCCGATGCCTCCAGCAGCACCCCGACTTCATCGTATGACGGGCGCTGGTATATCGCACCCACGGTGGGTGCGTATTTCAATGACCACAAGCGTCACACCAACAGCCGCCAGATCTATTACGGGCTGGGTTTCGGTCGCTTCTTTACCCCGAATATTTCGGTCGATGCATTCATTGACCACACCAAGCGTCGCATCGACAACGGCCCGGCTGCTGGTGGCGGTCACGGCACCGCCGCCTGGTCCAGCACCAACATCGGTGCGGTGGGTCGTTTCTATGCCGGCGACTGGAACGCATGGCGTCCGTACGGCTTGGCCGGCCTGATGGGCAGCAATCACCAGAGCAGGTTCGCCAGCGGCTGGCGTCCGGCGGCGGAGTTGGGCGGCAGATCGG
>JAJXYE010000025.1 GCA_021780735.1 Pseudomonadota bacterium
GCCCACAACGCCGGCGCCACACGCGCCAGCTCGAACCACAGTGCCGCGGCCTGGGTCTGCGCATCGCAACCGAGCATCGCCAGCAGATCCAGCACGTCGCAGCACTCGGCCTGATCCAGCGGCTGCGTCTCGACCGCCCGCAGCGCCTCAAGCAGCGCGGGCGAGCACTCACCCGCGCGTTCGCGCCACTCGGCCAGACATGAAATTTTGGCGGATGGACTCATTTCGGCTCGGGTTTCCTTGCGTGACAGCATAGTAGCGACCCATCGCCGGCGGGCGGGGGTTGGCGCACGGCCGCCCAACCGCGCAGAATCGTCATCTGACTTCCATCCCCCGAGGACCTGCCCCATGTCGATCCGCCTGCGCCGCCTGTTGCCACTGATGCTGATGCTGCCGCTGTGCTGCCTTGCCGCCCATGCGCAAGATGCCGATGCCGGCCTGCAGCAGCGCATGAGCCCGGCCGAATTCAAGGCCGCCGGACTGGACAAGCTGTCGACACAGGAGCTGCGCAATCTTGACGACTGGCTGCGCACGCACAGGAAGGTCACCACCAAGATGGTCGACTCCAGTGGCGAGCCGGTGTTCTATGCCAGCAAAGCCAAGCGCAGCAAGATCAATGCGCACATCAAGGGGCATTTCAGCGGCTGGAATGGAGCCAACGAATACACCCTGGACAACGGTCAGGCCTGGCAGCAGATCCACTCGGATTCGGACACGGTGTCATGCATGACGGCAGACAATCCAGCGGCCAAGGTCAAACCCTCGGTGATGGGTACGTGGCTGATGTACGTGTCCGGATGCAACGGCGACGTTCACGTAAAGCGGGTTCGCTGAACCGATCGATCATCCCAGTGCCGCCAAAGCCTTCGCCAGTCGCTTGGCGGATACCGGCTCGGCCGTTTTCAGCTCCTGCGCGAACAGCGACACGCGCCACTCCTCGATCAGCCAGCGCAGCTCGTCGAGACCTGACGCCTCGGCACCGGCGGCGCGATGCTGCAGGCAGGCACGCCAGTACGGCATGACCTGCAGCATGCGCTGCTGGTCCTTTGCAGGATCCTGGCGCAACCGTTCGCCGCGCAGGCGCATCGCCTTCAGGTAGCGCGGGTAGTGGGCCAGTCGCATCAGTGGCAGCTCGCGCAGGAAACCCGGCGTCAGCAGCGCATCGAACTGTTCGCGCAGATCGTCGTAGCTGGCACGGGCGAAGCCCAGCAGCGGCGGCTGCAGCCACGGCTTCATCTCGGCCTGCGCCTCGATGATCGGCTCGGCCAGCTTCAACCGTTCCACCCCGGCGGCAAAAAGCTCGCGTGAGCATTGCGTGCGCAGACCCTCGAATGCGCCCGCCGTGCGCACATTCAGCTCATGGCTTTCCAGCAGGTCGTTGAAGCCGCCTTCGAGCAGATCCTCGCGCAAGCCATCCACGCCGCCGAGCGGCGCGTATTTCAGCGCGAGCGCGTTGCCGATCGGCAGCCGCCGGCGAGCCTGCTTCGCCTCGCTGGCCAGGGCATTGCGCAGCAGCCGCACGACCCCCAGCCGATGCGCTGCCAGCGCCTCGTCGCTACGCTCGAACACGCGCAGGGCCACCGTCTCGCCCAGATCCACCAGTGCCGGAAACGCGACCAGCCCGGCATCGGAGCGCACCTGCGTCGGGATCTCGGCAAAGTCCCAGCTGGCGACGTCCTCGCGGGTCAGCTCGATATCGGTCTTGCGCGAAAACGCCGCGCGCGCCTGGCCCGCCCACTGCCGACGCAGCCCAGCCAGGTCACGCCCCGTGGCCAGGGTTCTGCCCGGCCTCGAGGAGGGCTCGCCGTCATGCAGTACGTAGCGCATGCGCAAATGCGCCGGCAGCTCGACCGCATTGAAATCCGCCGCCGTCACCTCGACCCCGGTGGCGCGCTTGAGGAAGCTGGCAAGTACCTTGGCCAACGGCTCATCGCGCGGTGATTCCGCCTCGACGAAGGCGCGCGCAAAATCCGGCGCGGGGACAAAGTTGCGGCGCAGGGCCTTGGGCAGGCCGCGAATCAGCTCGGCGACCTTGTCGCCCAGCAGGCCGGGCACCAGCCATTCACAGCGTGCGGCGGGCAAGGCGTTGAGCATCGCCAGCGGCAGCTGCAGGGTCACGCCATCGGCTTCGTCGCCAGGCATGAATCGATACTCCAGCCGATAGCGCTGCGCGGCCTGGCCCGACAGTTCGAGCTGCGCCGGAAAGGCCTTCGCGTCCAGTCCCGCGCCGCCAGCCATCACCTCATCAAGCGACCAGCGCAGTGCCGCCTGTTCGGCCGGGCGCGCCTTGCGATACCAGGCATCGAGCGCGCGGCTGCTGGCGATTTCGATCGGCAGCTTGCCCTCGAAGAAAGCCACCAGTTCATCCTCGTGGCGAATCAGCCCCTCGCGACGCTGCTTCGCCTCGATATCGGCCGCCTCCTGCAATACACGCTGATTGGCGCGCACGAAATCGGCGCGGCTCTCGATGTCACCACGCACCAGCGCTTCACGCAGGAAAATGGCGTGTGCCAGCGCCGGATCCTGCTGCTGGAACGTTACTGCCCGGCGCTCCACCAGCACCAGGCCGAACAGGCTCACCTGTTCCCACGCCACCACACAGCCGCGCTTCTTCGACCAGTGCGGTTCACGGCAATGGGCGCGCAACAGGTGCGCCGCCTGCTGCTCGACCCACAGTGGCTCGATCCGTGCGTTGGACATGCCCCAGACGCGACCGCCCACGTCGAGGATCTGCGCGGAAAAGATCCAGTTCGGCGGCGACTTCGACAACGCCGATCCGGGAAACACATGGAACTTGCGCTCGCGTGTGCCGAGATACATGCCCTTTTCGTCCTTGCGCCCGACCTGGGTCGGCAGGCCGGCCAACAGGGAGCGATGAATCGCCTCAAAGAGACGCCCCGCGCCTTTTTCATCAACAACCGGCTCTTCGCCTTCGCCTCCTCTCCCCGTCGGGGAGAGGATCGAGGTGAGGGGCGGGTGCTCGCGGGAGACTTTCCCGCTCCTGCTCTTTCGCGCCGCTGCAGATGCGGAAACGGGGAGCGGGGAACGGGGAACGGAAGGCGCATCCGCCGTCTTGTGCCTTTTCGCGATTGCGCGCGCAGATTGATTCGAAGCGGATTGGCTGACTTGCGGGGTATCGCGTGTTCCCCGTCCCCCGTTCCCCGTTCCCCGGATTTCATGCACCACCAGCAACAACTGCCGATGCAACTCGCGCCACTCGCGCATGCGCATGAAGCTGAGGAAATGCCGCGAACACCAGTCGCGCAGCCTGGACTGGGTGAGTTCCTCATGCGCTTCGTGATAGCTGCGCCAGAGATTGAGCACGCCCACGAAATCGGACTTGGGATCGGCGAATACGGCGTGCGCGGCATCGGCCTGCGGGCGCGCGTCGGCGGGCCGCTCACGCGGATCCTGGATACTGAGAAAGGAGACGATGGTGAGCAGCTCGCGCAACACCTGCAGCTTTTCGCCCTCGACCAGCATGCGCGCCAGCTGCACATCGATCGGCAACCGCGCCAGCGTGCGACCAATCGGCGTGAGCTTGCGCGCCTCGTCGATCGCGGAAATTTCGGCAAGCCGACGATAGCCGTCCATCACCACACGCGGATCGGGCGCCTCGAGGAACGGGAACGCATCCACATCACCCAGCTGCAGCGACAGCATGCGCAGGATCACGTTGGCCAGCGACGAGCGCAGCAACTCCGGATCGGTGAACGCCGGGCGGCTGACAAAATCCGCCTCGTCGTACAGTCGAAAGCAGATACCTGGCCCCACGCGGCCACACCGGCCCTTGCGCTGGTTCGCCGCCGCCTGCGAAATCGGCTCCACATGCAGCCGCTCGAGCTGGCTGCGCTGGCTGTAGCGCTTGACCCGCGCCGTGCCGGTGTCGATCACGTAGCGGATCCGCGGCACCGTCAACGAGGTCTCGGCCACATTGGTGGCCAGCACCACGCGACGCTTGATGCCGGGCTTGAACACGCGATCCTGGTCGCCGGCCGACAGCCGCGCATACAGCGGCAGGATCTCGGTCTCGCGATACTGTCGGCGCGACAGCAGCAGGTGCGCGTCGCGGATCTCCCGCTCACCGGGCAGGAAGATCAGCACATCGCCGCGTGGGTCCTCACCGGTGATTTCATCGAGCACGGCCGCGATGTGCTCCGCGCTGCCCTGTTGCATGCTCCCGCGCTGGCTTTGCAGGAGCGCACCCTGTGCGCGATGCTCTTGCTGGATGCTCGGCGAAGAGCGATCGCGCACAGGGTGCGCTCCTACGGCATCGACCGGCCGCCAGTGCACCTCCACCGGAAATGCCCTTCCCTCCACTTCCACCACCGGCGCGCCGCCAAAGTGTTCCGCGAAGCGCGCCGTGTCGATCGTGGCCGAGGTGACAATGACCTTCAAATCAGGCCGCTTCACGAGCAGCTGCTTGAGGTAGCCGAGCAGAAAATCGATGTTGAGGCTGCGCTCGTGCGCCTCATCGATGATGAGGGTGTCGTACGCGCTCAGCCACGGGTCACCCTGGGTCTCGGCCAGCAGGATGCCGTCGGTCATGAACTTGATCAGGCTGCGCTCGGACACCTGGTCGTTGAAGCGCACCTGGAAACCGACGATCTCGCCCACCGGCGTGCCCAGTTCCTCGGCCACCCGTCGCGCCACCGAGCGCGCCGCCAGCCGGCGTGGCTGGGTGCAGCCGATCATGCCCGCCTCACCGCGTCCGGCAGCCAGGCACAACTTGGGCAACTGGGTGGTCTTGCCCGAACCGGTCTCGCCGGCGACCACCACCACCTGGTGCTCGCGGATCAGCTTGATGATGTCCTCACCGCGCATGCTGATCGGCAGCGAGTCGTCCAGCCGGATCGCCGGCTTCGCCGCCACCCGCGCCGCCCGCTTCGCCGCCGAGTGCTCGATCTCCGCCAGCAACGCCGCCAGCCTGCCCTCGTCCGGCCGGCGCGACAGCCCGCGCCAGCGGCCCAGCAGGCGACCGAAGTCGCGGCTGGATACCGCATCGAGTTGCCGCCGCAGCGCGCGCAACTGCGCATCGACGGAAGCAGGGAGGGAACCGGGTTTGTCGTTCATCAGCCGCGCATGATAGCCGCTGGCCCCACCTGCATGGCATCAACTACCAAAGAGCAAGTGTTCGATAGACGAAACCTATCGAACACATCGGCAGGATTCATTTCCACGCCAGCCGACCAGGGACTATCGTTGGTTCATTGACAACCCACCCGAAAGGAGCACGACATGGCCATTTCCATCGGCATTGCCAAGAAGGATCGTGAAATCATCGCCAGGCATCTGTCCAGGTTGCTGGCCGACACGTACTCGCTGTACCTGAAAACCCACAGCTTCCACTGGAATGTCACCGGACCGCAGTTCAACAGCCTGCACCTGATGTTCGAAACCCAGTACAACGCGCTGTGGCTCGCCGCCGACGAAGTGGCCGAGCGCATCCGCACCCTCGACGTGTTTGCCCCCGGCTCCTACAGCCAGTTCGGCAAGCTCACCGCGATCAAGGAAGAGTCCGGCGTGCCGGACTGGAAGGAGATGGTGAGCCAGCTGGTCGAAGGCCACGAGATCGCCGCCCATACCGCGCGCGAAACCACCAAGGCCGCCAATGCCGCCGGCGACGAAGGCACTGCCGACCTGGTCACCGGGCGCCTGATCGAACACGAGAAGACTGCGTGGATGCTGCGCTCGCTGCTGAAATAGGCTGCCCCCGGCTGATCCGGAAAAAGGCCCGTCGCCGACGGGCCTTTCTTTTCCACTACGGCTTGCTGGCAAGCATCACTCAGCCCTTCGGTGCCGGCCCCTTCACCGCGGTAACGAAGTCATCCAGACGGATGTGTTTGGCATACGCCTGCTGCACGTCCCTGGCGGTGAGCTTGAGGTAGTGCTCGGCGGCGATCGTCATCGCGTCCAGCGGCTTGTCCTCGGTGGCCAGGGTCAGCAGCTGGCCGCCGATCGCGCCGAAGCTGGATTCGCCCAGCGGAATCTGTCGCAGCAGGATGCCCTTGGCACGCTTGAGATCGCTCCGGGATACCGATTCGCTCTGCATCTGCTTCAGGTCGCGTATGACCATCGTGCGCGCGGCCGCCACCTTGTCGGGATCGCAACCGTAGGCCACGGTATAGGTGCCGCGATGCTTGTCCAGATCGAAAGACGTGCTGACGTTGTAGACCAGGCCATTCTTGTCGCGCAGGTCGTGGTACAGCCGCGACGCGTAGAAGCCACCGCCCAGCACCTCGTTGCCCAGATTCAGCGCAAAGCGCTGCGGGTCATCACGAGTGACGTCGATGGTCTGCGCCAGCTGCACGCTGTCCTGCGAGGCACTGCTGTCAGGCACCTGCAACTGGCCAGGCTTGTTCGCCGGCACCGCGGCATAGTTCACGTCGGGTTTGGCGCCATGCGCTTTCCATCCCGCAAACGCCTGCTCCACCTGCTGTTTCGCCTGCGCCGGATCGACCTTGCCGACGATCACGATGGTGGTCATGTCGGGGCGGAACGTCGAGGCGTAGTAGCTCTTCACCTTGTCCAGCGTCAACGCCATCACGCTCTTTGGCGTGGCGTGACGCAATCCGGCGTCGCCGGCAGGGAGCAGCGCCTTCTCCACGCCGATCTGGAACAGGAAGTCAGGCGACTGCAGCTGGCCCGCCACGATGCCGACCAGCTGGTGCTGTACCACGGCGAAGGCCTGAGCCGGAAAGGCCGGATGCAGTTCGTTGTCGGCCAGCAGCTTGAGGCCTTCGACGAAATGCGCCGACGGTACCGACAGCGAGAAGCTGGAACCGGCGCTTTCACTCGCGCTGATCCCATCCAGCGCCTGCTGCAATTGCAGGCGATTCAGGCTGGTACTGCCGAACGGAAACAACCCGTTGAGCACATCCGCCACGCCTTCATCACCCTTGCCGGCCTGCAGGTCCTGATTGGTCCTGATCTTGCCGAACAGTTCCACCGTGTTGCTGATCGACTCCGGCTGCACGATCAGGTGGATGCCATTGGGCAAATGGTAGGACACCGGCTTGAGGG
>JAJXYE010000110.1 GCA_021780735.1 Pseudomonadota bacterium
GATAGGCGTTTATCCGTGGCGACGATGCGCTGCCATGGCTCCGGGCAGTAGGTGGTGCAAGTCATCGAGCTTCATTGTCGTGGCAGAGTCTTTGCGTATTCTGATGGCTGGATGCCGATGCGCGCCAGCCGGACGATCAGGGCGCATTCGGACACGAGAGCGCAGCGCGGGGGCTTTGTCGGAATGACTCTCATGCCGGGTACAGGGAGGAGGTGCCGGGCGGGGGAAAGTGCACTTCCACGCGCAGACCGTGCGGGTCGGCAAGTGTGCATTTCACCGTTGCGTGGTGCCGCTGGACTATGCGCTGGACGATGGCCAGCCCCAGACCGCTGCCATCCTCGCTGTTGCCGTCGCCACGAAAGAATCGCTCGGTCAGACGTGGCAGCAGTTCGACAGGGACGCCGGGCCCGTTGTCCTCGACGCTGAGACTCACCCCGCCGTCGGCCTGGGCGGCAAGGCGTACGGTGACCGTGCTGCCACGCCCGGCGTAGCGCATGGCGTTGTCGATCAGGTTGTCGAGCAGATCCTGCAGGCTGGCCGCATCACCAACAATGTTCATGGCCTGCCCGTGGCTTTCGTAACCGAGATCCACGCCAGCGCGGATCGCGTCATGTACACGCTGCGAAACCGCCTCGGGAATCAGTTTGCCCAGGTCGAGCAGGGCGGGATTGCCATTTTCCAGGGGCTCGGCCTGCGCGCGGGTCAGCGCCAGCAGTTGCGAAGAGGTTCGTGCGGCACGTTGGCTCAGGCGTTGTATGTGGTTCAGCGCATCAGTCACCGTCTCGCTGTCGGGGTTGGCGAGCGCGCGTTCGACGTGCAGGCTGAGGCCGGTCAGTGGTGTGCGCAACTGGTGCGCGGCATCGGCGATGAAACGGTCGTGCAGCGCGAGCATGCCCCGCAGGCGGCCGAACAGGGCATCGATGGTTCGTGTCAGTGGCTGGATTTCCTGCGGTACGTCGGCACCGTCGATCGGAGTCAGCTCGTGCGAGCGGTGGGCCAGCCGGATGGTCAAGGGTTCGAGGACGCGCAGGCCGCGACTGACACCGAACCAGACCAGCGACAGCAGACACACGATCAGCGAAGACTGCATGATGATCGCCAGCAGCAGGATTTCCCGTGCCTGCTGGTGTCGGTCGGTCAGGGTTTCGGCGACGGTGATGATCAGCTTGTCGGTCGGATCATGTGGATTGAGTTTGCTTACCGTTGCCGCGCGCAGGTGGCGTTTGTCCAGATCCATGTCGAAAAGGTCTGGCGCAGCGCCTAGAATCGGTGCGCCTGCTGGTGGGAGCAGTTGCGCACTGCCAGCGAGCAGGCCCCTGTGTGAGCTGCGCACGCTGAAATAATTGTGGCCCTCGCGGTCGTATTCCAGCAGGAAGCGTGCCTGCGGATCCAGCCTGCCGCCGAGCTTGTCGTTGCCCAGCATGTTGGCCAGCATCAGGGCATCATCGCTGAGGTCTCGGTCGTGCACGCGATTGGCGTAAGCCAGGGCGACCGCGTAGGTCAGTCCGGCATCGAAGATCAACACCAGCGCCATCGGAATCAGCAGCGATATCAGCAGGCGTCGGCGCAGGCTGGGGCGGCGCTGGCGGGCTGGCGGGGTCATGCGGATTCGTCCGTGGCGTCGTCGCTTTGTTCCAGCAGGTAGCCGAGGCCGCGTATCGTCCGTACGCCGGTACCGCTGCCGCGCAACTTGCGGCGCAGGCGATGGATCGCGATATCCAGCCCGTTGTCGGTCAGTTCCTGATCCCAGTCGCAGAGCGCGTCAATCAGCTGGGTGCGGCTGGTGACCCGGTCAGGCCGCGTGGCCAGTGCTTCGAGCAGACCGAACTCGCGTGCCGTGAGCTCCAGTGGCCTCTGACCGATCCAGGCGCGATGACCGGGCAGATCCAGACGCAGCTGGCCTAGCAGCAATTCGGGCTTGCCCTGGCTGCTGGCGCGGCGCAGCAGCGCCCTTACGCGAGCTTCGAACTCGGCCAGTGCGAACGGCTTGACCAGGTAGTCGTCGGCACCCAGGTCCAGCACGCGGATGCGTTCGGGCAGGCCATCGCGCGCGGTCACCACCAGCACCGGTGTGCCGTTGCCGCGGCCGCGCAGGCGCTTGAGCACTTCGCTGCCATCAAGCGCGGGCAGACCAAGATCGAGCACCAGCAAGTCGTAATCGTGTTCACGCAGTGCGGCATCGGCCAGGCTGCCGGACGGTACATGATCCACGGCATGCCCACCGTGACGCAGCGACGCGCAAATGCCGTCGGCAATGGAAGTGTCGTCTTCGGCCAGCAGTATGCGCATCATCGATCCCGGGTCTGCGGGTGAGTGTCGTCGGCGCGGAGCCCTGCGGCAAGCTCACCCGCCGGCATTGCCTGGTTTCGTGCGTTGCGGTGGTCGCCGCGCCTGGCACGGCGCAGCAGTAGACCACGCCGGTGGTCTGCGGTTCCCATCCGATCCGTCGGGGCTCGGCGTCGCATCGGTTTGGGGTCAGCGCAGTTGCCGTTCAGGCGTAGGCGCGACGGTGTTCCCGGTGCGGCGGGTAATAGGCGAAGACGTGACTGTGGCTGCCGTAAAAATCCATGTTTTCGATGTGCTCGCCGCCGAGTCGCTCGGCGACCCGGTCGGAGGCTTCATTGCCGATGCGCACGAGGCTGATCACACGTGGTGCATGCAACTGGTTCCAGGCGAAATCCAGCACCGCATTGCCAGCCTCCGTCGCATAGCCCTGATGGCGGTGTTCCGGCTTGAGCATCCAGCCCAGTTCCAGATCTGGCCAGCCGTCGGGAAACATCAGGCCCGCGCGTCCGATGAACTCGCCGCTGTCCTTCAGCTCCAGTGCCCACATGCCAAAGCCGCGCAGTTGCCAGTGACCCAGCAGCATCGCCAGCGATCGCCAGGCATTGGTGCGGTCAAGTGGCTGGCCGTCGCCAACCCAGCGGGTGCTTTCCGGGTCGGCCAGCATGGCTGCATAGTCGTCGAAGTGCCGCTCGGTCAATGCGGTCAGGCGCAGGCGTGCCGTTTCAATAGTCGGAATTTCAAACATCACAATCAGCGGTGGGACAATCAGCGGTGAGCAGCGGCCAGCAATTCGGCCAGGGCACGGGTACTGCTGGCGAGGCTTTCTGGCCAGGACAATCCGGTGATTGTCTCACCTGTGGCCGAATCGACAAAGTCCTCGGCCTGGCCGGGCGGCAGCAGGTGGCGGTAGTCGACCGTGATCTCGCTGCCTGCAGGCAGTTCAGTCAGGGCGAACACGAAGCCCAGGTGCCACAATCCGTTCGGCGTGAAGCTGTGGTTGATGTAGCACTCGTCCGGCCAGTCGGGCGACAGCGTGTAGTGATCCTCGAACCAGCGCGCGCTGGCGTGCCACTGGGCGCGCAGCTCGGCTGAGGCATGGATCTCGCCATGCCGGAAGGTTTTCTCGATGCCATCGGGCGCGGTGATGATGCGCCCCGCGGCGACGGTTTCGTCGAGGAACAGGCCCTGGCCAGCGCCACGGATGGTGGAGGCGGCAATGTGGTAGCGCGGCAGGATCATGGGGCGGCAGAGGCAGGTGGGGCGCGCGAGTGTAGCTCAGACGGCGGGCCGAATACGTCCTGCCGCCTGAGCCGGAATCCGCGACTTATTCTGCCGCAGGCGGTTCCTTGCTCGCGTGAACGCCCTCGACCGCCGGTTTGTCTGGCTTGCCGGCCGCGCCAGCGTCATCGCCGAGCAGGATCGAACCACGATTTCGTTCGATCGTGGCCTTGCCGATGCCCTTGACGTGGTGCAGGTCATCAGCCTTCTTGAACGGCCCATGGGCGTCGCGCCAGGCGACGATTGCCTGCGCCCTCGACGGGCCGATGCCGTCGAGCGACTTGGCGATGGTCGCCGCATCGGCCTGATTGATGTTCACCGGTTTGGCAGCGAGCAACAGTCCCGGTGTGCCGAGGGTCAGTACAAAGGCGAGTGTGGCAAGTTTGCGGAACATGGCCTTCCTCCTTGGAGAGTGGGTGACACGGCTCTTTGCCTGCCGCTGTGTGCGGCCGCGGGTTCACTGTGCGTGGTGCCATCGACCCGCGCTGCCGGCTGCCCGGCTGCTTCTCTGTGCGCCCACTTCCTGAAGGCATGTGGGTCACCGCCGGCCGGCCCGACGGCGCCGTGATGGAGCACTGTTACAATGAGCGACTGTCTTCTGCCGGAGTTCGCCCATGGATACCGCCCGTCTTTCCCGTTTCGTCAGTGATTTGTGGGACGCGGAAATCGTGCCGCAACTGGTCGAATACATCCGCATTCCGAACAAGTCGCCGATGTTCGACGCAAAGTGGGTTGAACATGGCTACATGGATGCCGCGGTCGGCCTGATGGAGGCCTGGGCCCGATCCAAGTTGAGCCAGTTGCCGGGTGCGACGTTGGAAGTCGTGCGTCTGCCAGGGCGCACGCCCCTGATCTACATCGACGTGCCGGGTGAGGGCGAGGACACCGTGATGCTCTACGGGCATCTCGACAAGCAGCCGGAAATGAGCGGCTGGGCGGATGGCCTCGGTCCGTGGACACCGGTGATCAAGGGCGACAGGCTGTACGGCCGTGGTGGCGCCGACGACGGTTACGCGATCTTCGGTTCGCTGGCCGCGTTGCTGGCCCTGCGCGAGCAGGGCATCGGGCACGCGCGCTGCGTGATCATGATCGAAGCCTGCGAGGAGTCGGGCAGCTACGACCTGCCGTTCTATGTCGACCATCTGGCCGGGCGCATCGGCAGCCCGTCGCTGGTCGTATGCCTGGATTCGGGTTGCGGAAACTACGACCAGTTGTGGCTGACTACCTCGTTGCGTGGCATGACCGGCGGCAACCTTACGGTGCAGGTGCTGGAAGAGGGTGTGCATTCGGGTGACGCCTCTGGCGTGGTGCCGTCGAGCTTCCGCATCCTGCGTGAACTGTTGTCGCGACTGGAGGATCCGGTTACCGGCGAGATCCGTCCGAAGGAGTTGTATGTGGAGATTCCGGCCGAGCGGGTCGAGCAGGCCAGGGTGTCGGCGCAGGTGCTGGGCACCGATATCTACAGCAAGTTCCCCTGGGTCAAGGGCATGCAGCCGGTGACCGACGATTTGGCGGAGCTGGTGCTCAATCGCACCTGGCGGCCGCAGCTGGCGGTGACGGGTGTGGGCGGCATGCCGCCGCTGGACAGTGCCGGCAATGTGTTGCGGCCGGAAACCTCGGTGAAGCTGAGCTTGCGCGTGCCGCCTACGCTCAGCGGCGCCAAGGCCGGCTTATTGGTCAAGCAACTGCTGGAAAGCGATCCGCCATACGGCGCCAAGGTCAGCTTCAGCCTGGAAAAGGATGGCAGCGGCTGGAATGCGCCAGCGCTGTCGCCGTGGCTGGCACAGGCGGTCGGCGAAGCCTCGGAGCACTACTTCGGTGCGCCGGCCACTTACATGGGCGAGGGTGGCAGCATCCCGTTCATGGGCATGCTGGGCGAAAAATTCCCGCAGGCGCAGTTCCTGATCACCGGGGTTCTCGGCCCTCATTCCAATGCACACGGTCCGAACGAGTTCCTGCACATCCCCACCGGCAAGAAGGTCACCATGGTGGTCGCCGAAGTCGTGGCAAAGCATCATCGGCAGGCTGGTCGGGACTGAGCCCCCGATTGCGGCATGAGCACCGACACCAGCTACCTTGCCGACAACTGGGCGCGTATCCGCCAGCGCGTCGATGCGGCTTGCCGCGCGGCCGGGCGGGATCCAGCCGAGGTCGGCATTTTGCCGGTCAGCAAGACTTTCGACGCCGAGGTGATCCGTGCCGCCGTGGCGCTGGGCCTGCACCGCTTTGGTGAGAATCGGGTGCAGGAGATTCGCGACAAGTCGCCGGCGTTGGCCGGATGTGGCATCGACTGGGTGGTGATCGGTCACTTGCAGACCAACAAGGCCAGGGACGTGGCGCGACTTGCCAGCGAGGTGCAGTCGCTGGATCGACTGGAGCTGGCCGAGGCGCTGGATCGTCGCCTGCAGCATGAAGGTCGGCAGCTGGATGTGCTGATCCAGGTGAAGACCTCGCCGGAGCCGAGCAAATACGGGCTGGCGCCCGCGCAGCTGCCTGACTTCCTGAATCAACTGCGCAGCTTCGCCCGCTTGCGCGTGCGCGGGCTGATGACTCTGGCGATTCAGTCCAGTGATCCGGCCGAGGTGCGCGCCTGCTTCCGTGCCCTGCGTCGCCTGCGCGAGCAGGCGGTTTCCCAAGGGCATGATCTGCCGACGCTTTCCATGGGCATGAGCGGGGATTTCGCGCTCGCGATCGCGGAAGGGGCCAGCGAAGTGCGTATCGGTACGGCGATCTTCGGTCGTCGGCCTGGCGCGCCGGCTTGAGGATCTGCAGGGCCGTCCGGACCCGCGGGCGCCTCCGTTTACGCGGAAACCGCTATTGAAATCATCGGGTTGAGGCGAAATGTGCGGCGCGTCCTCGTTTTCCGAAACGACGGGGTTCAGTTAACCGCGATCCAACAACTGAATCCGGCCTTCTTGCTACTTTCACGGCATTAGTCATGTCGTCAGCAGTTGCAGGCGATCAATTCCTGAAAATCCAAGGGATTTCCCCCTGCATGCTCATCAAACGACTGACCATGGTTGCCGTGCTGGTTTCCCTGACGATTTGCGGATCGCTTCAATCGCGCACCATCCAGCCTGAAAGCTCTCCGGCTGCCGTTGCAGCAGTGATCCGTGTCCCGCAGCCAGCCTTGCTGCAGTCCCTGTCGGTCGTCAGCCCGGCGCCACTGCCGGGCCAGTCCGTGGCGGTGGGGGTGGATGCCGCTTCGGTAGCCAGTGCGGTTGCGGCATCCCTGGCGGGCCATGCCACCGTCGATCCCTTGACGGCCGTGCAGCCGGCGGCGGACAGCTCGGCGATGCAGAACATCACCGATCTGCGCAAGGCTCTGCTCGCTGCGGCGATGAGCCTGCGCGATATCCGCTATGTGCGGGGGGGGCATGATCCATCTACCGGCTTCGATTGCAGTGGTTTTGTGCGGTATGTGTTCGCCCATGCCGTCGGCATGCAG
>JAJXYE010000228.1 GCA_021780735.1 Pseudomonadota bacterium
CGTGGTCGCCGGTGCCGAGGCTGGCTCCAAACTCGACAAGGCCACCGAACTGGGTATCGAGGTATGGGACGAAAAGCGGCTGCTGGCCTTGCTGGACGAGCACGGGGCAGGCGCGTGAGCCGACTCTCGTTGCCCGCATCGCTGCAGTTGCGCGCGCAGTTGAATGCCCTGATCCGCTCGTTCTTCGCCGAGCGCCAGGTACTGGAAGTGGAGACGCCGATCCTTTCCGCCGCCGGCAATACCGATCCGAACATCGACAGCTTCACCACGCAGTTCAGCGGTCACGTTGATGCCGGTGCGCGTGCGCGCTGGCTGCGCACTTCACCGGAGTTTCCGCTGAAGCGGCTGCTTGCCGCCGGCATCGGCGACTGCTACGAGCTGGGCCGGGTATTCCGCAATGGCGAAGCCGGCGGACGACACAATCCCGAATTCACCATGCTGGAGTGGTATCGGCTGGGCTGGGATCATCGCCAGCTGATGGGCGAGACGATTGCCCTGGTCGAGGCGGCGCTGGCGATGGTCGGGCGGCGCGCCGAGGTGGTGATCGAGAGCTATCGACAGTGGTTTCTGGACGAGCTGGGCATCGACCCGTTGCATGACTCGCTGGCACAGCTGCAGGCACCGCTGGCGCGATTCGGCATCGACCCGGCCGGCCTGCAGCGCGACGACTGGCTCGACCTGCTGATCACCCATGTGCTGCAGCCGGCGCTTCCGCGTGACCGTATCTGCGTCATCCACGACTATCCGGCGAGCCAGTGCGCGCTGGCGAAGATCCGCCCGGGCGAGCCGCCGCTGGCCGAGCGCTTCGAGTTGTTCCTGGGGCCGTACGAGCTGGCCAACGGCTACCACGAGCTCAACGACGCACCCGAACAGCGGGCACGCTTCGAGCGGGACAACGCCGTGCGTCGCGAACGTGGCCTGGCCACGGTGGCCATCGACGAGCGACTGCTGGATGTACTGGATGCGATGCCCGACTGCGCTGGCGTGGCGCTGGGCATCGAGCGTCTGCTGATGTGCCTGGCCGACACCGATGCGATTGCCGACGTGCTGGCGTTTCCGTTCTCGCAGGCCTGAGTCGTGGTGCGCCACCCAACGGGCGGCACACCACGCCAGTCGGCGCAAGTCAGGCCGGGTTGCCCTTGATCTCCGGCAGCGGCGCCTGTTCGCTCCACAGGTAACGATAGATCAGCCCGCCGACGATGCCGCCGATGATCGGCATGACCCAGAAGAACCACAGTTGATGGAGCGCCCAGTCGCCCTGGAACAGGGCCACCGCGGTCGACCGCGCCGGGTTCACCGAAGTGTTGGTGACCGGGATGCTGATCAGGTGGATCAGGGTCAGCGCAAGGCCGATGGCGATGCCGGCAAAACCGGCCGGCGCACTCTTGTGCGTCGCACCCATGATGATGAAGATGAAAAAGCCGGTCATCACCAGCTCGCACAGTGCCGCCGCGCCCATCGAATAGCCGCCCGGCGAATGGGCGCCATAGCCGTTGGATGCGAAGCCGCTGGCGGCGGCGTCGAAGCCGGGCTTGCCCGAGGCGATCACGTACAGCACGAGACCGGCAAGGATGCCGCCGATGACCTGCGCGACGATGTACGGAACCACGTCCTTCAGCGGAAACCGGCCGCCGGCAGCGAGACCGCAGGTCACCGCCGGATTGATGTGACAGCCGGAAATGTGGCCGATGGCGTAACACATCGTCAGCAGGGTCAGTCCGAATGCCAGCGCCACGCCGGCGAAGCCGATGCCCAGTTGCGGGAATCCCGCGGCCAGCACGGCGCTGCCGCAGCCGCCCAGCACCAACCAGAACGTGCCGAAAAATTCGGCGGCCAAACGTTTGCCCAAGCTCATCGACATTCTCCTTGCAACCAGGTGAAGGGAAAATCCTTGCAACGCAACGCATGACGCACTGACAGCAGTGCATTCCAGCCGTGCAGGCGGGTGCCGCATCGACCCTCGCCACGATACCAGTCCGGGCATTTGATCCGCGCCATCCCTGGCATGGATCGGCGGTGGTTACGGTGTGTCGAAGCGCAATGCCAGCGCCTGACGCTCGACCAGGCTGACAGCGGGCTGATCCTGCAGGCGCAGGTCGTGCAGCTCGTAGGGCGCACTGACGCCGGCGATACTGGCCGGGTCGAAGTGCAACACCAGCTGGCGGTTGCCCGGACGCAGCATCGCTGCCGACTGGGCGAATGCCGCAGGTACCATCTGGCCGTCCGCCGCGCGCCCGTACAGCACAGCCGAGGCAGCAAACCGGCTCGCACTCTGTACCGTCACACCCAGTGCGATGTCGATACCGTGATCGGTGGCGCGCGCGGTTCGGGCGATCCCGCTGAAGCGTGCGGTCGGTACGGCTGCGGCAAACACCGTGGTGGTATCGCGACGCACCTCGTTGCCGGCGCTATCGAGGCCGGCGCTGAAGCTGTGCACTTCCCACAGGCCCGGTGTAGCCGGAATGTGCTTCGGCTGGGCGTCGGTGCTGAAGCTGCCGTCTGCCTGACGCTGGTAGGTGAGGGTGGTGGTGGTGCCGTCGGGCGCGCGCAGGAAGCCGCCGACGGCAGCCAGTGGTGCCGCCTTGTCGGCATCGTGCATGCTGACTTGCACGTGCACGTCGCCACCGAGCAGCAGATCGTCGCGGTTGGCCTGGGCGGTGACCGTGAACGGGCTTTGCGGCTCGAAGACATGCACGACATAGTGGCCGCTGGCGCCGGGCGCCTGCAGGGTGGCCAGGCCACTGCCCAGTGCCGGTTTCAGTTTGAACACCATCGATGCCTGTGGCACATCCATCCCTGCCGCGTGCAGGGATCGGGTGTCGGCCAGCTGACTGCTGGCCTGGGCCAGGTTCAACGATTGGCGACCCAGTTGCAGGCGCACGCGGGTCGGCTGCAACCGGCCGCTGGCCGGATCGCTCGGGCTGAGCCGGATGATGGCGCCGGGGGCGCTCAACGGCAGCTGCACGCCCCGTTGCAGCGCACTGGCCGAAACATCCATCCAGTATTCGCGACTGCTGCGAGTGAATGGCCGGGTCACGCTTTGCACCGGGCTGTCGTGGGGCAGGGCCCAGCTGACCCTGATCGGCAATGGCTCGATGCGCACCTGCGACGCGTGCGCGGCGACCATGCCGGTCGGGGCCGGTGCGCTGCGGGCACGCAAGGTTGCCGGCACCATGTCGGTGGCTTGCGCGGGCAACAGTGCCAGGGTGCCGGCGTATGCCGGTACGGACGTGCAGATGGCCAGCACGGCGCTGGCGAGAATCCTTGTCTTCATGGCGTTCATCCCTTGATGTCGTTGGCAAGAATGGACTCGAGCCCGAAGCAGGCACGGCGACTCTGGTTGTGATTGAGCACATAGCCGTGGCTGGTTTGCTGGGTGTCCTTGAACCACAGCGTTCCGGCGGCCGTGCCGCTGGAACACTCGATGAAGCCATCCGAGCAACTGCTGAGCCAGTTCTGGGTGATTTCCAGCCCGACACTTTCGGCATAGCCACCGCAGTACGACTGGCTCTTCCAGAAGGCGGAAACCACATCGGTGCCGATGACATCGCGGAATGGCACCGGCAGCGCCGGTCGCCCGGCCGTGCCGAGCAGGTATTGCTGGTTGTAGGTGGCCATCCAGCCGACCTGCTGCTGCCGCACCGCGTCGTTCTGGTAGCCGAGCAACCAGCCCAGCACCGACTCGAACACATTGCCGGCGATCACCGCGTCCGCCAGCGGCGTGCCGGCACTGGAGGGTGCAATCGCGTCGACCTTGACAATGTGGCTGATGATGTTCGGGTAGCGTGCATCCCAGGTCGGGTTGGACAGGATCCAGCGCATCACGTTGCCGCCATTGGAGTGGGTGATCACGACCAGGCGATCGATGTGGCGGTTCTGGATGAAGCTGGTGAGCTGGCCGGCGAGGCAGCCGGCGGCGCGGTCGTCCCACATGTACTGGGTGAAGTCGCAGTTGACCACCAGCAGATTGTTGCGGTCGGTGAGGCCGTTGCGGACTCCTTCGACCATGTCCGATTGCCAGTAGTCGTTGTAGGCATCGGTCTGGTTGCCGGTACCGTGTACCAGCGCCACGCCGGTAGTGGTGGCCTGGGCTGTGGCGCAGCCAAGGGCCAACGTCAGCATCAATAGAGTACGTCGCACGAGTGTCTCTCCCTGAAAGGCGGCGTAGAGCCGCAGGAAGTCGACTTGAGGTGCAGCCACGGGTACGACTTTCCACCCGTTCATGCAGGCAGGTCGACTCGGAAAATGCCGGTGAGGGCATTGGATGAAGCCGCACGACTCCCCTTGACCATGCGGCAGCGTACGGACTCTAGCAGCCTGGGGCTGCCTTGCCATGACGCAGTGCACAGAACTCCGGCAACAGCACCGCCGCGCTACCCGGCGAGGCGCTGCGATGGTGCTTTCGGGTAAGGTGGCGTCCTTCCGGACAGCGGTGGATCTGCGCGAGATGACCCCCATCAATCCCGACATCCCCGCGTCGCGGGGATTGAGTCGCCGCGATATCCGTACGCTGGGCCTGTCCGCGCTGGGTGGTGCGCTGGAGTTCTACGACTTCGTGGTGTTCGTATTCTTCGCGATCCCGTTGAGCCACCTGTTTTTCCCGCCCTCGACCCCGGCATGGCTGGCGCAGCTGCAGGTCTACGGCATCTTCGCCGCAGGCTATCTGGCACGCCCCCTGGGCGGCATCGTGATGGCCCACTACGGCGACACGCTGGGACGCAAGAAGATGTTCATGCTCAGCGTGTTCCTGATGGCGCTGCCGACGCTGGCGATCGGCCTGTTGCCGGTGTATGCGCAGATCGGCCTGCTGGCGCCGCTGTTGCTGCTGTTGCTGCGGGTGATGCAGGGCATCGCGGTCGGCGGCGAGGTGCCGGGCGCCTGGGTGTTCGTGGCCGAACACGTGCCGCCGCAGCGGATCGGCTTCGCCTGCGCCAGCCTCACGGCGGGGCTGACCGTCGGCATTCTGATCGGCTCGCTGGTGGCGGCGGCGATCAACCGTGGCATGTCGCCGGCGCAGGTGCTGGATCATGGCTGGAGGCTGCCGTTCCTGATCGGCGGCGTGTTCGGTTTCTTCGCGGTGTGGTTGCGTCGCTGGCTCAGCGAGACCCCGGTGTTCGAGGCGATGCACGCGCGCAAGGAACTGGTCAGCGGCTTGCCGTTGCGCCAGGTATTCGCGCGACACCTGCCCGCTGCGCTGCTGTCGATGCTGGTGACCTGGATGCTGACCGCGGCGATCATGGTGGTGATCCTGATGACGCCGTCGCTGCTGCAATCGGTATTCCACGTCGCGCCGGCGCGGGCTTTCCTCGGCAACAACATCGCCTCGTTCGCGCTGGCCATCGGTTGCATCTGCTACGGCGTGCTGGCCGATCGCATCGGTTACGCGCGGGCCTTGCTGCTGGGCGCGCTAGGACTGCTGCTGGCCACCTACGCCTTGTATCTGGATCTGCGCGCAGGTGCGGCCCATTTCATCGTGTTGTACGCGCTCGCCGGCTTCAGCACCGGGGTGAGCGGGGTGGTGCCGGCACTGATGGTGGTCGCGTTTCCGCCAGCGGTGCGATTTTCCGGCATCTCGTTTTCCTACAACGTGGCGTACGCGTTGTTCGGCGGCCTGACGCCGCCGCTGATCGGCCTGCTGGTCAAGCACATGGGAGTGCTCGCGCCGGCGCATTACGTGGCACTGACTGCCTGCATCGGCATCGGTGTGGCGGTCTTCCTGATGGCGACAAAGCGTCGGGCGCTGGTCTGGGAGTGTGGGCAGTAGAAATTTTGGATAGCGAGATCGAGCTATCGCCATGGGACGCGTCTATCGGAGGTTGCGCATGGTTATTCCATGCAAGCCCGACGAGAGGCGTGGCCTATGGATGAGAGCACCATCGCAGCCCAAGGATTTCTGCCGCCCACGCTCCTAGAACTCGAGTTCCTGTGCGGCACACAGATAATCGACCAGGGGTGCTGCCTGGCTGAAGGTGGCAACAATCCACGGCAGCAATTCGGTCGAGCAGGCCAGCTTCTGCGCAAAGCCGGCCGAGGCGACAAAGTCCTTGCGCTTGAGGTCGTCGATCAGTTCGTGCGCGGGATCGTAGCCACGCGGCGGCCTGACCAGACTTTCGCCGCCGAGTTGCAGGTGGGCGGTGAAGGCCTTGCTGCGGGTGGCGCGTTTCCAGGCCGCCGGGTTGTCGGCGAGGAATTCGCGGATGTGCTTCAGCGCGTCCGGCTCCGGGTGCCACATGCCGCCGCCGGCAAAGCATTCGCCGGGCTGTATGTGCAGGTAGAACGAGGGTGCGGGGATTTCGTGGCGGCGTTGGTGGAAGAAGCGCGCACCCTGCCATGGCTTGTACGGCAGCTTGTTGTTGGAGAAACGGGTGTCGCGAAAGATGCGGAACAGCGAGCCGCCGTTCTTGCGCGGGTCGGCACGGTAGTGCGGGCTGATCTTCGCCAGTGGTGCCTGCAGGTCGGTGATCAGCTGCAGGAATGGCTCGCGCACGTGGCGCTCGTAGTCGTCCTTGTGCGCATGGAACCACTCGCGGCTGTTGTTGCGATCCAGCGCGCCGAGAAAACGGAAGGTGGCGGGGGTGAAATAGGTCTGCGGCATGGCGATCGTTGGTGGTTGGATGAGGGTGGCCAGTGGTTCGGGCGGATGCTGGCGGCGATGCTGCGGCGATGATCAGGTGGCGATGCCGGCGGCCAGTTCCTCGCCCCACGCCTGCAGTTGGTCGAGCAAGGCCAGTTTGTGCCGGGCTGCGGGATCATGGCGCAGTTCGTCCAGGCGCGCGAAGTAGTCGTCCAGGGTGAGTCCGGTCAGGGCGGTATGGCGGGTCAGACGCGCCCGGCGGAAATCGTCCCAGCGTGCGTGCTCCTGCGCTGTCAGCGTCTCGGGCCAGTTGCGCGCACGGTAGCGGAACAGCAATTCGGGGTAACGCGGGTCGCGGAACGGGAACTCACGCGTACCGAGTTGATCCGCCGGCGTGGCGCGCACCTGGCCAAGC
>JAJXYE010000054.1 GCA_021780735.1 Pseudomonadota bacterium
GGTGAGGTGCAATTCGATCTCGCGGGTCGGTTCGCGCGGATCCAGCGGGCCGCCGATCGTGTGCAGGTCGGCGTAGCTCAGCACGCGACGGCCGTTGTGCCGCAGGCCCGCCCCCGGATCATCCAGCGCGGTGGAAGCAACCGCGATGCACGTGGTATTCGTCGGCCCGTATTCCGTCGGGTAGTGGTGATGGATCGGAACCGTCTGGGCACCATCCATGCCGCCCATCTCCATGCCCGGCATCGCCTTCATGCCGGCCGCTGCCATGCCTGCCATCCTCGACATGTCCATGCCCATGTCGGCCATGTCCAGGCTGGGCACCGGGTCCATCGGCGGCACCTCGCCACGCATGCCTTCGCGCGGCGCCAGGGTGCCGGCGGCATAGCCGCTGCGGTCGATCGCCTGGGCGAAGATGGTGTAGGCACGGTCATCGCCGGGGCTGACGATCACGTCCAGGGTTTCGGCCACGGCAAGGCGGAACTCGTCGATCGACACCGGCTCCACATCCTGCCCGTCCGCGGCCACCACGGTCATCTTGAGGCCGGGAATGCGCACGTCGAAATAGGTCATCGACGAAGTGTTGACGAAGCGCAGGCGCACTTTCTCGCCACGCTGGAACAATCCCGTCCAGTTGCCTTGCGGGGTCACGCCGTTGGTCAGGTAGGTATAGGTGTAGCCGGTGACGTCGGAGAGGTCGTGCGGGCTCATGCGCATGCGGTTCCAGAGCATGCGCTCCTTCCACGCCTTGGCGAATCCCTCCATCCCGGCGGCCTTGAAGATCTCCGGCGTGGTCGGTTCGCTGCGGCTGTAGTAGCTGCCCATCTTCTTCAGGTTGGCAAATACCTGCTCCGGGTCGGTATCGGTCCAGTCGGACAACACCACCACGTGTTCGCGATCGCTGGGAAAGCGTTCGGCCTCGCGTGGCTCGATCACGATCGCGCCATACAGACCGGTCTGTTCCTGGAAGCGGGTGTGGCTGTGGTACCAGTAGGTTCCCGACTGCTGCACCCTGAAGCGGTACTGGAAGGTTTCGCCGGGTGCGATACCCGCATAGCTGAGCCCCGGCACGCCATCCATGTCCGCCGGAAGGATCATGCCGTGCCAGTGGATCGAGGTGGATACCTTCATCCGGTTGGTGACATTGAGGGTGACCGTGTCGCCCTCGCGCCAATGCAGCGTCGGTGCCGGCACCTGGCCGTTGATGATCGTGCCGATGGCTTTCCTGCCGGTGAAATTCACCGGCGCCTCGGCAACGTCGAGATCGAAGCTCGTGCCGCGCAGCACTGACGGCGAACGGCGCAGTCCCGCGCTCGTGAAAGGAGTCGCGCCCCTGGCCAGGTCCACCGCGGGAGCCAGTCCGGCCACGACGCCACCCAGCGCCAGCCCGCGCACAAAGCGGCGGCGCGCCGTGTCCGGCAACGCGGGAGGATCGGTGGGAAACCGTGTACGGGACATCGCAAACTCCAAATCCAGGGAAGAACGTCGTGAGCCAGTTACGGCAACTCCAGCGAACCGTTTCCAGGCTGCCAGCCAAGGCACGTTGTCACCGACATGCCAGGCGATGCCGGGGGAATACCACGACTGGCGTGTATTCTGGAGCAGATCCGGTGAGGGTTGGCGTCAAGGCAACAGAAGCAAGCCGAAAGGCTGACATCGGCCTGCGAAGATACCTGATCACCGATCGGCCGCATTCCGACTGGGCCGGTGCGACCCCCGATCATCGTCAGCGCACGAGCGGGTCGCAATCGGCTGACGCTGTCGCGTGGAATGCGTGAAGTCAACGGCGTTTACACCCGCTTTCAATCGGCGGCACGGCCGGGTCGGTCACGTGCTGCAAGGCCGCTATAAGGCGGTGCTGGTGGATAAGGACAGTTACCTGCTGGAACCCCCGAAGCCACCCGAAGCCATGGGGTCAGGTCTCGAATCTTGCGAAGCCATGGGGTCAGGTCTCGAATCTTGAATCGACCCCTGTTTCCCACGACGCCTGTGACAATCTTGCCCAGATCACCCGAAGCCATGGTGTCAGGTCTTGAATCTTGAATCGACCCCCAAGCCTTGGGGTCAGGTCCCGTATCTTGCATCGAGGAAGTTAGGCGGCATGGATCGGCCGCCGTCTGGCTTGGGGTCTGGGAGCACAACCCGAGGGCCATCTCGTTCTATGAAAAGTTCGGGTTTGTTGCGGTAGGCGCGCATGCA
This sequence comes from Pseudomonadota bacterium, assembly GCA_021780735.1. Classification (GTDB taxonomy): domain Bacteria; phylum Pseudomonadota; class Gammaproteobacteria; order Xanthomonadales; family Rhodanobacteraceae; genus Rhodanobacter. The sequence goes on from JAJXYE010000054.1 coordinate 2,197, forward strand.
TTTCATCTTGGCGGGGATCCTCAGTGGGACATCGTGATGGCCAAAGCCATTGCTTCGCAGCGGAGCACCTGACTCCTTCAGGGTCGGCCGTTCCGCCGCCACTCGATGCAGGCGTTGGCCCGCCGGCCCTGGTCGGACTCTCTGCTCGCGCCGGCGATGAGGGGCAAGCCAGCTTTGAACGGTGCACGTCACCCATGTCAGCCGTCGGCACGTGTGGCAAGTTCTTGCGACTCCCGGGTGCTCCGGAACGGAACACTTCGCGTCGCCGATCTTGTATTTTGTCGGAGTTGATCCCGATCCAGACAAGGAGAAGTTCGTGGCTTTGACTCGACAAGTCGTATCGACATTGCAGGGCGACGGCACCGATGTGATGGGGCCGGATATCCTGGCCTGGCACTACCCGGAAGAGAGCCTGGTCTCGGGCAGTCTTCTCACAGTGGAGGCCAATCACTTCGCCGTGCTCAAGTCGCGTGGCGCGGTGCTGGGCGTCTATGACACCGGCCAGTACCCGATCCAGACCCCGGACAAGCCGCTGATTGGCGGCTTCGTGACGGGCTTCTTCGGCGGCAATTCGCCCTGGCAGTACGAGGTACTCTACGTCAACCGCGCCAAGCTGCTGATTCGCAGCACCGGCATCGCCAGTTCGGCCGAGATGGCCGAGATGTCTTACCAGGTGGAGTATTACATCCACGTCGACACCAAGGACGATGCGCTCAAGCTCACCACGCACATGCCTTTCTCGGGTCACACCATTGGCGTGGACGAGGTGGCTCGCTACGCGGGTCCGGTCGTCGAGCAGGCGATCAACCAGATCATCCAGGTGACGCCGATGGAGCAGATCAATGCGCACATCCACGAAATCGTGGAGTTGGTGAAAGAGCACCTGGCCTCGTTCCTGAGCGTCTACGGCATCACCCTGAACGACGCCAAGGTTCTGATCCTGCCCAAGGACGAACGGATGCGTGAGCTGATTTCCCTGCGCGCGTTCGGATTGTCCGAGCTCGATGCCGTGCGCTACTACGTGGCACTCAAGATGGCCGAGAAGGGGCTCGTGTCGGCGCCGAACATGGCGGTGGGTCAGCCCTTCTCCATTGGTGGCCAGACGATGGGCACCTTCCCCGTTCCCGGCGCGGGCTGATCGGTTCGCTGGCCGCGCCTGGCGCGGCCAGCGGCCCAATGGAGCATTTCGATGGAACTGAAACATGTTGCCAACCCGATCGGGGAAGCCGGCGCCACCAAGCAGGTGCTGTCCAACCTGTTCTACGGATGGGGTTACAACTTCTACCGCCGGGAGAATCAGCTCCGTGCCGATGACCTGCTGATTCGCGGCAAGCTGAGCGAGCTGCTGGGGGCGGGTCGTGCTCACATCGCTTCGCTGGAGGCAGCCTACCGGCGCGAGCACCTGCCGCCACCGACACGCGAACAGCCTTTCCCGGATTCCGTCGCCGTGGCGCAGGCACAAGCGCTGCAGCGGGTGCAGCGAGATATCGAAAGTCTCGAAACAACCATTCGGACCGCATCCGTGCCTGAGATGGATCGAGTTCACCAGAGGCATCAGAACGAAGCCGATGTCCTGGAGAAACTTGTCGCGGTCGACAGCGACATGGTTGAAGCCTCAATGATGCTGCGCGACGCCATTCTCCGCATACATGATGCGGCCACGGCTCCAGCGGCGGTCGCCGAGGTTCTGGACACAAGTGCGATTCGGGCGCTGTGGAATCGGCGGCAAGAGGTCCTTTCCACCCTGGTTGGCTGATCGTGTCGAACGTGCCTTCGCCACGCGCCCCAAAATCCGGGTTGGAGTACGTTCGAACCTCCGTTCCTGCCGTTCTCGGACGGTCGCGCCGGTTCTTGCGGACAGCTTCGCGGATCGAACGCATGGCCGGTGCGTGCCGTTGATGACCTTGGGTTGGCGCGGCGGCGCTTCATTGGATGGTTGGGGGAGGAGTTGTCTGGTGGGTTTGCCAGCGTTCCGCTGGCCCGTTCGAGGATGGAACAGGTGACGGCTTTCTGTCGGCGCGGATCAACCGCCAGCACAGCCAGCATGACGTGAGCAGGCCTGCTGTCGTCGCGTACCGGCGCCTCCATGTCCGGCGCCGGCGTGGTCAGGTTGACCACACGGTTTCATTGGGCACCGACGACGCTCCACAACGCCCGATGCTTGACCCTGAACCGGGCGCAGGCCGCTGCCGACAGCTCGCGCGTCGGCGTGCTTTTCAGCTGGCCATGGCCGGTCGCTGCGCCATGGCCGCGCGCCATCGCAGCAGATGCGGCAGGGTTTCGTCGGGCTTGAGCCGGATTACCCGTGCGAAGTCCACGGTCACCACCGCGGTGATGTCGGCGACGCTGAACTGGTCGGCGGCGATGAAATCGCGTCCGGCCAGGTGCTCGTCGAGTGTCGCAAAAAACTGCCGGGCCCGGGCCAGGCCGCGCTGACCCAGCTCGGCAATTTGCGGATAGTCCACCGGGCCGGGCAGGGCACGGTTCAGCATGGCCGGGTTGCTGTTGCGAAAGGCGTCGGCCACCGCCAGCAGGCCTTCAAACTCGACCCGCCACTGCCAGCTGGCGATGGCCGCCTTGTCCTGCGGCGTGCGGCCGAGCAGTGGCGGCTCGGGGTAGCGGGCTTCGAGGTAGGCGGCGATGGCGGCGTTGTCGGTGAGCAGGCTGCCTTCGTCCGTGCGCAACGCGGGTACGGTGCACTGCGGGTTGATCTGGCGGTACGCCTCACCCATCTGCTCGGCGCCGCGCAGGTCGATCTGCACCGTCTCGTGTTGCACGCCCTTTTCCGCCAGCAAGATGCGGGCGCGGCGCGGGCTGGGCGCGGTGGCGCAGTCGTAGAGAATGATCATGATTCGTCCCTGGCCGAAGTGGCCAGCTTGTCCTGGGTTCGGGTAGCGAAGTCGCTGGCATCGTGGCGTTCGCGCAACTGGCTGGAAGGCTCGCCCCAGGCACGATTGACCTTGCGCCCGCGCTGCACGGCGGGACGCTGGGCAATCTCGTCAGTCCAGCGCAGCACATGCCGGTATTCGTGCACGGCGAGAAACTCGCCTGCCTCGTAAAGCTGGCCCTTGACCAGCGCGCCGTACCAGGGCCACACCGCCATGTCGGCGATGGTGTAGTCATCGCCGGCAAGAAACTTGTGCGCCGCCAGGTGGCGGTCCAGCACATCGAGCTGGCGCTTGACCTCCATCGCGTAGCGATTGATGGGGTACTCGAACCTGGCCGGCGCATAGGCATAGAAATGGCCGAAGCCGCCGCCCAGAAAGGGCGCGCTGCCCATCTGCCAGAACAGCCAGGACAGACATTCGGCGCGCGCAGCGCCGGCGGCGGGCAGGAAGGCGTCGAATTTCTCGGCCAGGTACAGCAGGATGGCGCCGGACTCGAATACCCGCACCGGCGCTTCGCCGCTGTGATCCATCAGGGCCGGGATCTTGGAGTTGGGATTGGCGCCGACAAAGCCGCTGCCGAACTGGTCGCCCTCGTTGATGTCGATCAGCCAGGCGTCGTACTCGGCGCCGTGATGGCCCAGCGCCAGCAGCTCCTCCAGCATGACCGTCACCTTGACCCCATTGGGCGTGGCCAGCGAGTAAAGCTGCAGCGGGTGGCGACCCATGGGCAGGTCCTTGTCATGGGTGGCGCCGGCAACAGGTCGGTTGATGTGGGCAAACTTGCCGCCGCTTTGCTGATCCCAGGCCCAGACCCTGGGTGGGGTGTACTCGGTTGGGTTGCTCATGGGTTGGCCTCGAAGATGTCGCGAACGTGCCCGTTCGGGACTTGCGGATGATCAAGCTCACCGGCTCGCTTGCAGGCGCAGCTCGGTGTTGGCGACGATATCGTGCAGGGCACGCCGGCGCGGGTCGAACAGGGCTGGCGCGAACCCGCCGGCCCAGACCGCCAGCAGCGTCCACAGCGTGGCGCGCAGGCCGATCACGGGATCGAGCATCAGCAGCAGCATCGGTGCCGCTGCCACCAGCAGGCGCAGCACCGCCTGCTGCAGCGTCGGCGCACCGCCATCGGCACGGGTCAGCCGGATATGCCATGGGCGCATGCCCACGGTCTGTCCGCCGCGCAGCCACGAGCTGATGAAGTACGCCGCCACCACCAGGCCCTGCAGAGGTCGGTACCAGGGCGGTGTCACGCTGTGCGCGCCGGGCTGGATCAGTCTGCCGCCGGTGGCGATCTGGCACAGCAGGCCCACCACCATCACGATCGCCAGCACGATCAGCAGGTCGTAGACCAGGGCCAGCAGGCGGCGCCACAACGGGCAGGGTGGATTTTGTGTGGCGGGCTGGTCGGACATCGGCATGCGGTCGCTTGCGTAGTGCGCGCACGATGGTCAGCATCATGCGCATGATGAAGGAAGAAACTCACCCCAGTATCGCCGATGCCGACCGGCGCAGCATTGCCGCGTTTCTGGAACGGGTGTGGTCGGAAGATGGCCTGGCCGATCGCACCCTGGAGGCTTATCGGCGCGACCTTGAAGCTTTCGCCGCCTGGTTGCTGCCGCTTGGTCGCGATCTGGCCGGGGCGCAGCGCGCAGATGTGTCGGCTTATCACGCGGCGAAGACCGGTGCGGTGCGCTCGATGGCGCGGCGGCAGTCGGCGTTTCGTCGCTTTTACGCATATCTGGCCGCGTTGGATCCGGGTTTCGTCGATCCGACCGCATTGATCGAGCGACCCCGGTTGCCGCGCAGTCTGCCCAAGGCCCTGGCCGAGCGCGAGATCGAGGCCCTGCTGCAGGCACCGGAGCTGACCAGCACACTGGGCCTGCG
>JAJXYE010000422.1 GCA_021780735.1 Pseudomonadota bacterium
GTGACCGACGACTATCTGGCGAAGATCCCGGTACGCGGCTGGATCAACCATCGTCTGACCGAGTTGTGGAATTACCAGAAGGAGAGCACTCCCGATCAGCTCAGGAACGGCATGCTGTTCTTCGGCCGCAACTCGGGACTGCAGAATCAGAGCGTGGTGTACGTGCAGGCGCCCGGTGCCAAGCCGCGCGTGCTGCTCGATCCCAACAAGCTCTCGCCTGATGGCTCGATTGCACTCGCGGGGACGGCGCCGTCGCCAGCCGGGGCGTACCTGGCTTACGCGCTGTCAAAAGGTGGCTCGGACTGGCAGACCCTGCACGTGCTTGACGTCAAGACCGGCAAGGATCTGCCCGACACGGTGCGCTGGGTCAAATTCTCGGGCATCTCGTGGACCCAGGACGGCAAGGGCTTCTTCTACTCGCGCTATCCGCAACCGCCGAGCGGGGAGAAGGCGATCAGCCAGGCCGTGGTCAACCAGAAGCTGTACTACCACAGGCTGGGCAGCCCGCAGACCGATGACAAGCTGATTTACGCGCGACCGGATCTGCCGCATGCCAGCCTCGGTGGCGGCGTCAGCGAGGATGGTCGCTACCTCTATGTGTTCCTGGAGAACGAATCGATTTCGAACAACGAGCTTTACTACGTTGATCTGGGGAACGCGGACCATCCTGATCTGAACGCGAAGATCAAGCCGCTATACACGAGGAATGATGCCGCCTATTCACCCATCGGACATATCGGCGACACGTTGTATCTGCAAACCACGCTGAATGCCCCCCGCGGCCGAATCGTTGCGGCGAAGTTTGGCGATCCCGATCCTGCCCACTGGCGGGTGGTGGTGCCCGAGGCCGCAGGTGTGCTTGCCGAAGCCACACTGGCTGATGGTCGGATCCTCGCCAATTACGAGGATGCTGCCAAGAGCGACCTGAAACTGTTCGCCACCAGTGGCCAGCTGCTCAAGACGCTGGCCTTGCCCACGCCAGGCACGGTCGGCGGCATCTCGGCCCGCAACGATTCAGCGACGGCGTACTACGCGTTCACGTCTTATCTGTATCCCACCACGGTCTACCGCTTTGACGTCGCCGACGGCAAGACCTCGGTCTACTTCAAGCCGGAGGTGAAGTTCGATCCTTCGCCGTACGAAACCCGGCAGGTCTTCTATACCTCGAAGGACGGCACCAAGGTACCGATGTTCATCGTGGCCAAGAAAGGCATCAAGCTGGACGGCAGCCATCCCACGGTCTTGTATGGCTACGGCGGCTTCAACGTCACCATTACCCCGAGCTTCAACCCGATGCTGCCGGTGTGGCTGCAGTTGGGTGGCGTGTATGCGGTCGCCAACCTGCGCGGTGGCGGCACCTACGGTGAGGCCTGGCACCACGCCGGCATGCTGGGCAAGAAGCAGAATGTGTTCGATGATTTCGCCTGGGCCGCGAAATACCTGATCGGGCAGGGCTATACCTCATCGAAGCATCTCGGCATCCAGGGCTATTCCAACGGTGGCCTGTTGACCGGTGCCTCGATCACGGAGCAGCCGAAACTGTTCGGTGCGGCCTACATCGGCCACGGCGTGCTCGACATGTTGCGCTACCAGAAATTCTCCGGCGGTTCCTTCTGGGTGCCCGAGTATGGCAGTGCGGACAAGAAGCCCGATTTCCAGTGGCTGGTGAAGTATTCGCCACTGCACAACATCAAACAAGGCCAGTGCTATCCACCGACGCTGATCACGACCTCCTGGGACGACGACCGCGTGGTGCCCAGTCACGAGTTCAAGTTCGCGGCGAAGATCCAGCGCGCCCAGGGTTGTGACAACCCGATCCTGCTGCACACCACCGGCAGCACCAGCCACATCTACATGCCGACCGACAAGCTGATCCAGCAGGATGCGGACGTGTGGGCATTCCAGGCATACAACCTTGGTGTCGTGCAGGTGCCGGCGGCGAGCCAGGGACAGAAATAAGGGCCAGGCGGTCGGAGGCAGTTGAACTGGAACAACTGCCTCCGCTTCTTCCTGTCCTGCTTCACGGGCGCCGAGGAGCGAGAGCTTCGACGTGCTCGATTTCGAACACAAGGCCTCACGGTGATCATCGCCCAGCCCAGTTGACTCGATTCGCATGGGTGCCCGACAAGTGCGTGAGCCGCAGCCGGGCTTTTCGACAGGACTCGGGCAACTGCCCTGCGTTGCTCTACCTCGGACATCCATGTCCTCGCCTGTCCTGGCGAAAAGGCGCCTGCATGCCTGCCGCCGCCCCTGCGGGCCTGTCGTCCGCGACTCGCCGCCTCACAAGGGAGTGAAGTTCAAGGTCAAGATCTATAGCAGCGGCAGCGGGACCAAGCCGCAGGCAGAGTCGCAGAACGGTGACTGGTGCGGGATCACTTCGTAGCCGGCCGGGAACATCGCGGAGTCGGCAGATCGAAACAGGGTGTCACCACCGATGCCTGCGACGAGCGGGAGCGGAGAGCCATGCGCCTGTTGACACGGACGGCGAAATGGTGACCCCGTGGCTTTGGGGTCGATTCAAGATTCGAGACCTGACCCCATGGCTTCGCTTGGCTTCTTCAGTCTTCGCGCAATGTCTTGATTGATCGAGAAGATTCGCGGGGAAACCTCAGGACCTGAAGACCCCATGGCTCTTATCGCTCTCTGAGTGCCCGATAGAAAACACCCTCAAAATCAATAACAATCTCGTCGCTATTTTTAATATATACGTCTTGGCCGGGTAGGGGGAAGGCGCCAAAGCAGGTGCCTGACTGCCTATTGTTTATGACAACCTCTCTTATACTCTGTGTTTCAACTCCAATATCTTGAAAGCGCGCTCCAGTATTCTCTAAAAAGTCTGATGATGATATCTTGCTTATCTTCATGGACTTCACCGGAACCGACTGACCGCAAGATCTCAATGAATGAGTGGTAATTTCAATTGTAGAACCAAGTAATTTTTTCTGCTGAGATGGATCGGGCCCCTGAACGTTTTGAGTCAAATATATGGACTTAAGTAGCCAATACCCATTTATGGCGTGCACCTCATGAGCAGGGATACTTTGATTAATGCATCCACATGTCAAAATTAGAACCATTAATACGGTTAATAGTTTTGAAACTATCTTAGTTGCAACTAAAAAATTAGTGCGTCGCATTATAAATCCCTTGGCTAAATATATTCCATTCGGCAGCCCGACGAAGCTCAAGACCCATCATCTTAACGCCGCCAGCGGTTATATAGTGCTTTGTGAAATCGCCTTCAGTTGCACGACAATTTCTGTTTAGATCTGTAACTGGCGGCGTCACGCTGTTGGCTCCAGCATTAAAGCGCAAACTAACCAAGGCATCAAATTGGTTCGACGTTACGCCAACTTTGAGATCGCGATTTACAGCATTAGCCATTCGCGAAAAGCAAGACTTCGGGGTCAAGTCTTGTATTGACACATTTGGTGTAGAGGCATTTGATTGATAATCAGCGCCGCGACCCGCGCAACTGGTCGATTGAGAAGCTGGCGATCTCGCCGCCACCGACCCGGCGCGGTTGGCCCATCGGTGGACCCCAGGCATGTGCGCTGATCACTTCCCAGCTGGCCGGAATGCGCCCGTCCACGCGCATGGTTTCGTAGGCGGCCAGCATGCGCCGGTAATGGCTCTTGCCGGTGAGGCCGCGCTCGCGCGTCTGATCCGCATTGGTCGCGCCCAGGCCCTGCAACTCCTCCAGCAGCTTGCGTGGTTCGCTGTAAGTGAGGGTGTAACGGAACACGTCCAGCACCGGGTCGCGCAGGCCGGAGGCGAGCAGCGCGTCGCCGACGTCGTGCATGTCGAGGAAGCGGCTCACGTGCGGCTGCTGGTCGGCTTCGGCCCAGGCCGCGCGCAACTCCTTCAGCGTGTCCGGGCCGAAGCTGGAGAACACCATCAGGCCACCGGGCTTGAGCACGCGCACGCACTCGCTGAACAGTGCGGGCAGGTCGTCGATCCACTGGAAGCACAGGTTGGAATGCAGCACGTCGATGCTGTGGTCGGCCAGCGGCAGCGCGCTGGCCTCGGCGCATATCCGCGTGAACGGCTTCAGCCAGCTGCTGTGCTGTCTGGCCGCGCGCAGCATCGGCAGCGCCAGATCCAGCGCGATCACCTCGGCCTTGGGGTAGCGCTGCTTCAACAGGGCGCTGCCGCGACCGGTACCGGCACCGACATCGAGTACCCGCTGTGGCGCCTGCTCATGGAACGACAGGCGCTCGAGAAGGTGCGTCTGCACCTCGCGCTGCAAGGCGTCGTGCTGCTCGTAGGTGGACGCGGCACGACCGAAGTTGCGGCGTACCTGGCGGCGGTCGAGGTGGAACTCATTCATGTGCAGCGCTCATGGCGGCGGCCGGCGTCTGCCACCGATCGAACAAGGGTTGCAGCGCCTGCACCAGCGCCTGGACATGGCCGAAGAAAGGGGCGTGGCCGGCCTGTGAAATCTCATGGTACTCGCCGCCGCATTGGTTGGACGACCACGCCATCGCCTGCGGCGGCACCAGTCGGTCACGGCGACCGGCGATCCACGCGCTGGGCACGGCGAGGCGCGGCAGGTCGCCGCGCAGGTCACTGGTTTCGAGCAGGTGGATGCCTTCCTGCAGGATGCGCAGGTCCGGCTCGCCACGGGCAAACACCAGCTGGCGCAGGTGGCGCAGCTCGGTGTGGGGGTCGGCGCTGCCCAGGGTCTCCAGCGCCAGGAAGCGATCCAGGGTGGCGCGGTAATCCATCTCCAGGTCAGCGGCCAGCTGGTGCACCAGGGCGCCATCGCTGCCATGCGGCCAGCCGGCGTCGCGCACGAACTTGGGCGTGGCGCAAAGCATCGCCAGACCGCGCACCCGCTGCGGCAGATCCAGCGCAGCGGTGAGCGCCATCAGCCCGCCCAGCGACCAGCCCAGCCACAGCGCCGGTGGCGTCGCATCGGCAATCGCGGCGGCGCAGGCGTGCGGCTCCAGCGGCAGGCCGCAGTGGCGCGAATAGCCATGCCCGGGCAGGTCGACCACATGCATCGTGCACTGATCAGCCAACGCATCCACCAGCGGCTGCAGCACGCCGCCGTGCATCGCCCAGCCATGGATCAGTACCAGCGGCACGGGACCGTGACCATGGGTTTCGATATGCAGGCTCACGCGCCGTCGTCCTTGTCGCTGCGGCGCGGTGCAGGCATCGGAATGCCTGCGGGTGCGAGTGTCGCATCCACCGCCACCCGCTCATCGAATACGAAGCAACCGCCCTGCCAGTGCGTGGCCGACGTCTGCTCCAGGTATTTCAGGATGCCACCTTCGAGCTGATAGACGTCCTGCATGCCAAGGTCGCGCATGTGCAGGGCGGCCTTCTCGCAGCGGATGCCGCCGGTGCAGTAGGACACCACCGTCTTGCCCGCGTAGCGTTCGAGGTCGGCGGCGATGGCGGCGGGAAAGCCGGTGAAGCTGGCGAGGCGGTAGTCGACCGCCTGCGGGAACTTGCCGACGTCGGTTTCGTAATCGTTGCGCGTATCGAGCAGCACAACCTCGCGGCCCTCGTCATCGTGGCCCTGGTCGAGCCAACGCTGCAGGGTGACCGCGTTCACCGCTGGCGCGCGGCCACCTTCGGGCCGGATCGTCGGCAGGCGCATGGTGATGATCTCGCGTTTGAGTCGCACCCGCATGCGCCCGAACGGCACGCTGGCGGAGCGTGATTCCTTCGGCTCGATATCGGCGAAGCGCGGGTCTTCGTGCAGGCTCGCCATGAAGCCGTCGATCTGCTCACGCGACCCGGCCAGGAACAGGTTGATGCCTTCCGCTGCCAGCAGGATCGTGCCCTTCAGCGCCAGCGCCTCGCAGCGCGCAAGCAGCCGCTCTCGCAGTGCGGGCAGGTCGTCCAGGCTGATGAACTTGTAGGCGGAGATATTGACGATCGACATGCGCGGGGATCACGGAAGCAAGCGGGCAATTATACGTGGCGGGCCGGTCTCAGCCGGCATGGCGGGGCAGACGCAGGGTTTCCAACGCAGCCAGCAGGCGATCCACATGCGCTTCTTCGTGCGCTGCCGACAGCGTGATGCGCAGCCGTGCCTGGCCGGCGGGCACCGTCGGTGGACGGATCGCCGTGACCAGCAAGCCGTGCGCTTCCAGTCCCTGCATGGCGACCAGCGCGGCTTCGGCCGAGCCCAGCAGCAGCGGCTGGATCGCACTGGTCGAGGCGATCAGCGGCAGGCCGAGTTCGCTGGCGCCGCGGCGAAAGCGTGCAATCAGTGCGCCGAGCTTTTCGCGCCGCCAGCTTTCCGTTTGCGCCAGTTGCACCGCCGCCAGCGCGGCGGCGGCCAGCGCTGGCGGCATCGCGGTGGTGTAGATGTAGGGTCGCGCGAACTGGATCAGACCGTCGATCAGATCGGCGGAACCGGCCACGAACGCGCCGGCGCAGCCCAGCGCCTTGCCCAGCGTGGCCATCAGCAGCGGCACCTCGCACTGGCCCAGGCCGGCGGCGCCGACACTGCCGGTTCCGCGCGGACCGAGCACGCCCAGTCCGTGCGCATCGTCAACCATCAGGGTGGTCTGCGCACGGGCACACAACGCGGCCAGCTCGGGCAAGGGGGCGAGGTCACCGTCCATGCTGAACACGCCATCGCTGGCCAGCAGCGCGGCGGCGCCGGGGCGGCTGGCCAGCCGCCGCGCCGCAGCCGCGACATCGGCATGCGGATAGCGCTTCAGTTCGGCACCGCCCAGCTTCGCCCCGTCGAGCAGGCAGGCATGGTTGAGCTTGTCCTGCACGCACAGGTCGCCGGGTGCCAGCAGCGCCTGCAGCACGCCGAGATTGGCCATGTAACCGGTCGAGAACAGCAGCGCGCGCTCTCGTCCGATCCACTGCGCCAGCGCCTGCTCCAGCGCGACATGCTCGTGGCGGTGGCCACAGATCAGGTGCGCCGAGGTGCTGCCCACCCCTCCGTTCGTCGCGGCGAGAACCAGCGCGGCAATCAGC
>JAJXYE010000172.1 GCA_021780735.1 Pseudomonadota bacterium
CTGGCGGAGTACGGCCGCAACTCGAAGCTCGGTGCGCTGATTCGCTTCCTCAACGACATCCTGCTGTCGGCCCCGTCGATCGTGATGGGGTTGTTCGTGTACGTCATCATGGTGCTGCCGATATCCAACATGACGCACGGGCATATTTCCTTTTCGGGCCTCGCCGGCAGCGTGGCGCTGGCGTTGATCGGCCTGCCGGTGATCGTGCGCACCACCGACGAGATGCTGCAGCTGGTGCCCGGCACGCTGCGCGAGGCGGCGCTGTCCTTGGGCGTGCCCCAGTGGAAGCTGACCGTGCAGGTGCTGGTCCGTGCTGCCGGTTCCGGCATCATCACGGGCGTGCTGCTGGCGCTGGCGCGCCTGGCCGGAGAGACGGCACCGCTGCTGTTTACCGCGTTCGGCAACAACTTCATGACCGTGCACCCGCTGGACAAGATGGCCAGCCTGCCGGTGGCCATCTACCAGTACACCAATGACCCCAATCCGGCGCTGCATGCCATCGCCTGGGCTGGTGCGTTGCTGATAACCCTGTTCGTGCTGGCACTGAGTGTGCTCACCCGCCTGCTGTTTTCGCGCAAGAAGGTAAGTTATGAATGACCTCGCTGCCGCTGCTGCGATTCCCCTGACCAGCGTCGAGGGACGCACCAAGCTCAAGGTGCGCGATGTGCACTTTTACTACAACGGTTTCCACGCGCTGAAGGGCATCAGCCTGGATATCCCGGAGCGAAAGGTCACCTCAATCATCGGACCGTCCGGCTGCGGCAAATCCACCCTGCTGCGCATTTTCAACCGCATCTACGCGATCTACCCGAAGCTGGAGGCAAAAGGCGTCATCGAGCTGGATGGGGAGAATATCCTTGACCAGCACTATTCGATGAATCGCCTGCGCGGCAAGGTCGGCATGGTGTTCCAGAAGCCGGTACCGTTCCCGATGACCATTTTCGAGAACGTCGCCTACGGCATCCGCCACCACGAGAAGCTGTCGAAGGCGGACATGGAGGTTCGCGTCGAGCAGGCATTGCGCAGCGCCGCGCTATGGGACGAAGTGAGGGACAAACTCAAGCAGAACGCGCTCGGCCTTTCCGGTGGCCAGCAGCAGCGCCTGTGCATCGCCCGCGCCATTGCGCTGAAACCGGAAGTGCTTCTCCTCGACGAACCGACGTCCGCGCTCGACCCGATCGCCACCAGTCGCATCGAGCAACTGGTGGAGGAGCTGAAAAACGAATTCACCATCGTCATCGTCACTCACAACATGCAGCAGGCGGCGCGCGTCTCGGACTGCACGGCCTTCCTGTACATCGGCGAGCTGATCGAATTCGGCGATACGGAAAAGATCTTCACCAAGCCGGACAAGAAGCAGACCGAAGACTACATCACCGGTCGATTTGGCTGATTTTCTCCCTCTCCCTTCGGGGAGAGGGTTGGGGTGAGGGGGCCATGCCGCCGCACTCTTTCCTACCTGATTCGGGCGAAGCCATCATGAGCAGCGACAAAGAACACATCATCAAGAGCTACGACGGCGAATTGACCCGCCTCACTGGCGAGATCGCACGCATGGGCGAGTTGTCGGTCAGTCAGCTGGAAGCAGCGATCGACGTGGTCGCCCGGCGCGATGAGCGCGCCGCCAAGCGTGTCGTCGGCAACGATGAAGCCATCGACCAGATGGAGCAGCAGATCAGCCATGACGTGGTGCGCCTGCTGGCGCTGCGCGCTCCGATGGCCGGCGATCTGCGCAATATCTTCGCTGCCCTGCGCATCGCGGCGGATATCGAGCGTATCGGTGATTACGCCGCCAACGTGGCCAAGCGTTCGATCCCGTTGTCCATGGTCGCACCGATCACGCCCACCCAGGGTCTCGATTATCTGGCCGAACTGGCTGCCGAAGAGGTGCGCGACGTACTCAAGGCCTACCAGCAGCAGGATGCCGAGCTTGCCTACAAGGTGTGGAAGGACGACGCCGAGCTGGACGATGCCTACACCGGCTACTTCCGTCAGCTGCTCACCTACATGATGGAGGATCCGCGCAACATCACCCCGTGCACCCATCTGCTGTTCATGGCCAAGAACATCGAGCGCATCGGCGACCATGCCACCAACATCGCCGAAAACATCTGGTTCCAGGTACATGGCGAGCCATTGAACAAGGAGCGTCCGAACCGCGATCTCACATCGAGTCCGGAACTGGGCACGCTCGGCGAGAAACCCTGACCGAGGGTAACGCGGAAAGAGCCAGGCAGTGGCGTCGGGACAAGCGGTGATCCGCTTCTGGCAATGCGGATCGCACTGTCACCTCAACGGCGTTTCGGATCCCTCATCGCGGGATCGACGACGCTTCGCTGAGCCGTGAACGATGCCATAAACGCCAATCGTGATCCAGGCGATCTGCATCAGGAATGCCGGCCAGTTGATGGGCTCGATGCCGAACATCAACGAGAGCATCACGCCGATCGCGCCCAGCACGTTCATCATCTGATACATCAGGCCATTGCCCCGCAGCCGATGCTGCTGCAGCAGCAGGAAGGCCAGCAGCACCAGAGCCACGCCGATGTATCCGACCCAGTCGTACCAGTGGAAATTCATCGCCCGGCGCTCCTCTGACGCAGTGCCTCGAACAGGACGACACCGGTGGCGACGGAGACATTCAGGCTCTCCATCGCTCCCGGCATCGGAATCCTTGCCACGAAATCGCACAGCTCGCGGGTCAGGCGACGCATCCCTTCGCCCTCGCCGCCGAGCACGAGGGCTGCCGGCCCCTTGAAGTCGACCTGGTGGATCGACGTATCGGTATCACCAGCCAGCCCGGTGATCCACACCCCGGCGTCCTTCAACTCACGCAGGGTACGCGCCAGGTTGGTCACCGCGATCAGCGGCACCCGATCGGCGCCGCCAGCCGAGGCCCGACGCACTACCGGGGTCAGCCCCACGGCGCGATCCTTCGGCACGATCACCGCAGTGACCCTGGCCGCGGCCGCGCTGCGCAGGCAGGCACCGAGGTTGTGCGGATCGGTCACGCCGTCCAGCACCAGCACCAGGGTATCGTTGCCATCGCGTTCGAGCAGGCCGACCAGATCACTTTCGAGCGCGGCCGGAGCTGCTTCGTAACGTGCGACCACGCCCTGATGGCGGGCTTCACCGGCATGCCGCTCCAGTTCCTCGCGCGGGCGATGCAGCACCGGAATCTTCAGCTTCTTCGCGCGCTCGACCAACTCCAGCACGCGAGCATTGCGCTGGCCGGTTTCCACCAGCACTTCGCGCACACGCTCGGCATCGTTGCTCAACGCGCCCTCGACCGGGTTGATCCCGACGATCCAACTTTCGCTCATGACTGGCCTTTCGGTTTCGGTCGACGCCTGGTGTTCTTCTTCGCAGCCGCTTTCGCGGCCGGGGCCGCACCACGCTTGCCAGCTGCCTCATCCTTGCGTGGACGACTGGGGGAGGACTCGGACGCCCTGTCGGCCCTGGTTTGCCTCGAGCGCCGCTCGCCTGCTTGCTTGCGCGTGGAAACAGGCGACGATACCGCCGAGTGATCGCCCGAACCGGCCGACTTGTGTGGCGGCATCACTGGTGCGGCCATGTCGGCGTCCTTGCGTCCGAACGCCCGACCGATCGCCTTGGCCGCGCGGCCGAACATGCCTGGTGCCTTGTCTGCGGAAGCCGCATGCCTTGGCAGCGAGTAACGCTCACCGCTCGCGGCGTAATCGTACTTTTTTCCGCCCGCAGGCGCAGCTGCCGCCGGGCGTCGCGGATTGACCAGGCGGAAGTCGATCTTCCGATCCTCCAGGCTGGCACGCAGCACCTGTATCCGCACGTGGTCACCGAGACGGAACTGCGCACCGGTGCGCTCGCCCTTGAGCAGCTTGCGGGTGGCGTCGAAGTGGTAGTAGTCGTTGGCCAGCTGACTGATATGCACCAGACCGGACACCTTCGATTCGTCCAGCTCGACGAACAGGCCGAACGAGGTGACTCCGGTCACCACGCCGTCGAATTCGCTGCCGATGTGTTTCTCCATCCATGCGCACTTGAAGCGCTCGTCGACGTCGCGCTCGGCCTCCTCGGAACGTCGCTCGCGCTGCGAACAGTGAATCGCCATCGCGGACATCTCGGCCGGGCTGTAGCTGAAGGCGTCCGCCTTGCGACCGGTCAACGCAAACCGGATCGCCCGATGTACCAGCAAATCGGGGTAGCGCCGGATCGGCGAAGTGAAGTGCGCATAGGCCTGCAGGGACAGGCCGAAATGGCCGCGATTGTCCGGCTGGTAGGCCGCCATGCTCTGCGAGCGCAGCAGCACGTTCTGGATCAGCTCGCGTTCGGGGCGATCTTGCACCATGCGCAGTACCTCGGCGAAATCGCCGGGGGTGACCCGATCCACCGGCGGCATGCTGAGCTTGAACTCGCGCAGGAACTGCTGCAGATCCTCGTACTTCTCCGCCGGCGGCGGCTCATGCGCACGGAACAGCGCCGGAATCTTCTTTTTTTCCAGGAACAATGCCGCCTCCACATTGGCGGCGATCATGCATTCCTCGATCAGCTTGTGCGCATCGTTGCGTTCGGTGGCGCCCATCGACTCCACGCTGCCGCCCTGGTCGAGGCGGAACTTCACCTCCGGCGTCTCGAAGTCGATCGCACCGCGCCGTTTCCGCTGCGCGGCCATCGCCTGATAGAGCGCGTGCAGGGTTTCCAGCTGCGGCAACACATCGGCCACTTCGTGGCGCGCGTCGGCATCGTTGAGCCCGACCACCTGCCACACCTTGTCGTAGGTGAGTCGCGCATGCGACAGCATCACGGCGTCGTAGAACTTCGACCTGACCACCGCGCCTTCGGCATCGACCACCATGTCGCAGACCATGCACAGCCGCTCGACCTTCGGATTCAGCGAGCAGATGCCATTGGACAGCGTCTCCGGCAACATCGGCACCACGAAGCCCGGAAAATAGGTCGAGGTGCTGCGTTCATGGGCTTCGCGATCCAGCGCATTGCCCACCTGCACGTAATGCGACACGTCGGCGATCGCCACGATCAGGCGCCAGCCACCGCCACGTCGGCGCTCGGCATACACCGCGTCATCGAAATCGCGTGCATCGGCACCGTCGATGGTGACCAGCGGCAGCTTACGGATGTCGGTGCGACCTTCGCGCTCGGCGGCGGTCACCACCGCTTCCACCTGCGCCGCATCGCGCAACACCTCGGCCGGCCATTCGTGCGGCAGGTCGTAACTGGCGATCGCCATCTCCACCACCAGCGACGGCTGCAGACGCTCGCCCAGCACGGCGCGGATCTCGCCCAGCGGACCGCGATGCTGGGTCGGCGGATCGGTGATCTCGACCACCACGATCTGACCCGACTTCGCGCCCTGCTCCTGGCCCGGCTTGATCATCACGTCCTGGTTGAGGCGGCGGTCGTCCGGCGCGACCACGGTCACGCCGTCCTCGATCACCACGCGGCCGACCAGTCGCGGCGAACGCCGCTCCAACACTTCGGCGATCGCGCCCTGCTTGCGGCCGCGACGATCGATGCCGACCACGCTGGCCAGAACGCGATCACCGTGCAGCACCGTACGCATCTGCTGCGGTGAGAGGTAGAGATCCTCGCCGCCCTCGTCAGGCCGCAGGAAGCCGTAGCCTTCGGCATTGGCCAGCACCCGGCCGGCAACCAGGTCAAGTTTCCGGGTGGGCGCATAACCACCACGCCGACCGAGCAGCAACTGACCATCGCGCACCATCGCAGCGAGGCGCTTGCGCAGTGCCTCAAGATCGGATTCCTCGTCAATCGTCAGCGCTTCGGCGATGCGCGCCTCGGTCAGCAGTTCACCACGCTCATCAAGCAGGGCAAGAATGGCCTCGCGACTGGGGATGGGGCGCGCGTAGCGCTGCGCCTCGCGATCGGCATGGGGGTCAAGCACGGCGCCTGCGGCAGCCTGGTTGCGTCGCTTTGTGGGAGCGGCGGCGGAGCGTTGCTTTGCATTGGCGGATTTGCTCCGCTCTCTGGATGAATGCGGAGCCTGGCCCTGACCGGGCTTCGGGGGAGTTTTTCTGGTCACTAAATGTCCTTGTGGGGTGAGCGCCGCGGAGAATGACACGTCGCGGCGAATCAATGTGAAAAAGAGTTGACAAGACGTCAACACATGCCTAAATTACGCGGCTCACGCAGCTCGATGAGCTGAGTGACACCTGCCCAGGTGGCGGAATTGGTAGACGCACTAGCTTCAGGTGCTAGCGGGGGCAACTTCGTGGAGGTTCGAGTCCTCTTCTGGGCACCAATTGTAAACGAAGGCCGCCTTCCAGGGCGGCCTTCGTTCTTTCCGGGTTTGGCCAAAGTCAGGAAGGTCACCATTCAAGGCGGCCTTCCTGTTCGAATGCGCTCATGCCTACGGAATGCCTTCGCTGACCGCCATGCCTGCATCATGCAGTCGCCGGCCCTTTCAACTCGATCATGTTGCCCTGCGGGTCGTACAGGTAGATGGACGGACCCTCACCCCGCGCGCCATAGCGTGAACCCAGCTCACCAACGCGTACGCCATGCGCCTCGAGATGCCGCAGGATCGCCTCCTCGTCGTATTCCTCCACGCGCAGGCACAGGTGATCCATGTTGTGACCTTCGACACCCGGCGCCGCGCCGCCGTGGCGCCCCAGCTTGCCGTCGATCGGAACCAGGTCGATCAGCGACGCACCCGCACGAAGTTGCACCAGGCCGATTTCCTCCTGTCGACGCTCCACGCGACAACCCAGCACCTCGCAATAGAAGCGCGTCATCGCCTCCAGGTCGATGACGCGCAGCACCACATGGTCGATGTCAGCAATACGAATCATGGCGGCTCCGGCCGAACGGGGACGAGTACCAGAGCTTAGTGCCACAACCCTGACTGACTTTGAAAGCTGAACCATGCGTTGTCGAAACCGCGGCCAAAGGCAGAGGGAACGCCTGGCGCGACAAATGTCCCCGGC
>JAJXYE010000363.1 GCA_021780735.1 Pseudomonadota bacterium
ATCTCCTGCTCCAGCGAATCGACCGCGATCAGGCGGCTTTGCGAAAGTGCCTGCGCGGCGATCGCGCCACGCGGCAGCTCGACGCATTGCCGTGTCACCTCCAGCGCCACCTGATCGAGCAGCGCACCCGACGGACTGAGCAGGAGCACCTGCGAATCCGGACCGTGCTCGGCCTGCGACAGCAGGTCGGCGGCGACGAAGACGGGATTGGCCTGGGCATCGGCGATCACCAGCACCTCGGACGGGCCGGCCGGCATGTCGATCGCCGCGCCATCGGGGTCGGACGAAACCTGCAGCTTGGCCTCGGTGACCCAGGCGTTGCCCGGCCCGAACAGCTTGTCGCAGCGGGGCACGCTGGCGCTGCCGTAGGCCATCGCCGTGATCGCCTGCGCACCACCGAGCTTGAACACCTTGTGCACGCCGGTGAGCCGCGCGGCGTACAGCACCGCCTCGTCGCAGCGCCCGTCGGCACGCGCCGGCGAGCACAACACCACCTCGCGGCAGCCGGCGATCTGCGCCGGGACACCCAGCATCAGGGCGGTCGACGGCAATGGCGCGCTGCCGGCCGGCACGTACAGACCGACCCGGCTGATCGGCCGCAGGATACGCTCGACGACAACCCCCGGCGCAGTCTCCACCGCCACCGGCTGAGGCGCGCCGGCACGATGGAACTGCTCGATGCGGGCGGCCGCCTCGCGGATCGCCGCTTTCAGCTCGGGGTCGAGCACGGCCTCGGCAGCGTCAAATTCGGCGGCATCCACCTCGATCGCCTGCAACGTGCAGCGATCGTATTTCGCACTCAGTTCCAGCAAGGCCAGGTCGCCACGCGCACGCACGTCGGCAATGATTTCCGCCACGCCGGCGCGCAACTCATCGGCCCGCGATTGCGGCGGTCGTGCCAGTGCCTCGCTGCGGCCGGCGTCCGCCAGCGCATTCCAGTCGAGGCGCTTCATGCCAAGCGGATTGATGTCAGCCTGCTTCATGCCAGCATCTTCTCCACCGGCAGCACGAACATCTCCCGCGCGCCAGCCTTCTTGATCTCTTCCAGTTGCCGCCAGCTGACCTCGCCCGCGCACAAGGCCTGCAACATCAGCTGATCCGGCTGGCCGGCCACCGGCATCAGGGTCGGTTGCGGCCCACCGGGCAGCAGCCGGGTTACGGCCTCCAGCGTGGCGCGTGAGGTCTGCAACAGCAGCAGACGCGACTCGCGTACCTGGATCACACCATCCAGCCGTTTCAGCAGCAGTTCCAGCATGTCGCCACGCTCGTCCACCGGCAGGGTCAACGGGCCGGCCAGCACGGCCTCGCTTTCCAGCAGCACCTCAGTCTCGCGCAGCTGGTTCGCCACCAGCGTGCCACCGCTCTGCACCAGGTCGCAGATCGCATCGGCCGTGCCCAGCTTCGGCGCAATCTCCACCGAGCCGGCCAGGGTGATCACCCCGGCGTTGACGGCATGAGTACGCAGCCACTCGCCGAGCAGGCCCGGATAGGAGGTGGCAATACGCTGACCTTGCAGTTGCTGCGGCCCCTGGTAGTCCATCTCGCTCGGCA
Organism: Pseudomonadota bacterium; assembly: GCA_021780735.1. GTDB lineage: Bacteria > Pseudomonadota > Gammaproteobacteria > Xanthomonadales > Rhodanobacteraceae > Rhodanobacter. The sequence continues at coordinate 1,552 of JAJXYE010000363.1, forward strand.
CAGCGATCGACAAGCGACAGCGACCGAAACCGAGCGAGCGCAATTCGCTCAGCGGGGAGGCTTCCAGACCCGGCGCAGTGAGCTGGAATTCGTTCAGCACGTTGCGCCCGACGATGCCGAGATCGCACACGCCCTGCGCGATCAGGCCGGGGATGTCGTCATCGCGCACCAGCAACAGATCGACCGGCTCGCCTTCACCGAACAGGAAGAGCTTGTCCCGACTCTGCCTGAAGCTCAGGCCGCAACGGTTGAGCAGATCCAGCGCCGGCTCGGTGAGCCGCCCGGATTTCTGCATCGCAATGCGCAAACGGTCGCGCGTCTTCATGCCCCTGCCTTCCTTGTTGCCGTTGATTGGCGCCGCGCGGCGCGTGCAGCCGCGGCCAGATAGCCGCCGCTGCCCTGGTTGAGATAACGGGCCACGCGCCCGATGGTGGTGATACTGACCGCGGTACGCTCGTGAATTTCCCGGTACGACACCCCTTCCAGCAGATAGGGCACGACCCGCCAGCGATCCACCAGCACCTCCAGTTCCGCCGGGGTGCACAGGTCGCACAGGAACGCACCCATCTCGTCGGTGTTCTTCAGCGACAGCAGCGCCTGGTACAGGCTCAGCTCGGCTGACTCGGCGGGGGTTTCGGGATCCAGCGATCGGCGCTTCATAATGTACTAATGCGTTAACACACTGGTGCGAAGCATACACAGCGCGAACCAGGGCGGCAACCTGGTTGCCTGTCGGTCGCCGCCCGCCTGCAGGGCCGGGCGTCTCACCGTGGGGCAGACCGCTCACCGCCGGGGGGGGGTATGGCAGCGCAAATTCACGGCAGCGCGATGCAGTTGCGGTACGTTGCAACAAAAACCCCCGCCGGAGCGGGGGTCTGTTCAAGCCGATGCAGCAAGCCTGCTCAGGCCGACTTTTTCTTCGGCGCGGCCTTCTTGGCAGCAGCGGGCTTGGTCACGGTCGGCTTGGCACCCACCACCGCCGGCGCCAAGCCATGCGCACGGGAGTTGCCGTAGCTGCTGCGATTGATCTTGCCGCGACGGGTCTTGCGATCGCCCTTGCCCATGGGAACACCTTGATTTGCTGAATGAATGGTCGGCCATCATAGCAGTGCCCGGGCAAACACCATAGTCAGTCCTGGCGATGACCCACACAGCCCGACGCCTGATCCGGGCACTCGCCAGGATCCACCTGCACCGTTACATGCTGGATCTGGAAACGCTGCAGCAGCACCTGCCTGATCGCCCGCAGCGCCTGCGCGCTGTCGGCGGGATCACGCAGTTCAGCGTGCACGGTGGCCATGCGCGAACCCGATGCCAGCTGCCACACATGCAGATGGTGGACGTCGCGGATAGCCGGGTCGGCTTCGCGCAACGATGCCTCGACGACGCCGCTGTCCATGCCGTCGGGCACGCCTTCGAGCAGGATATGCGCGGACAGCCGCAAAAGCCGCCAGGCATTGCCCAGGATCAGCAACGAGACCAGCAGCGACAACAGCGGATCGGCCCACAACCAGCCAAACCAGCGAATCGCCAGCGCGGCGAGCACGGCCGCCAGCGATCCGAGCAGATCACCCAGCACATGCAGGCTGGCACCGGCCAGATTGACATCGTCGTGCGCGTGTCCGTGCAGGATGCGCAGCACCAGCACGTTCACCAGCAGGCCGATGATCGCCACCACCAGCATCACCCCGGACAGGATCGGTTCCGGCTGCATCAGGCGGGTGATCGCCTCGTAGACGATCAAGCCCACCAGCACGAACTGACTGAGCGCATTGACGAAACCGACCAGCACCTCGATCCGGCCGTAGCCATAACTGCGCCGCGCGTCGGCCGGTCTGGTTGCCATCACCGCGCCCACGACGGCCAGTAGCAACGCCAGTGCATCGACCATCATGTGGCCGGCATCGGCCAGCAGGGCCAGCGAGCCGGAGAAGGCGCCACCGACCACCTCGGCCACCATCATCACGACGGTCAATGCCAGCGCAAGCAGCAGCTTGCGCTGACGACCGGCAGCCGGATCGACTTCAGGATGCGAATGGGAGTGAGGGTGGGAGTGGTCGTGCCGGTGGTCGTGCTGCATGCTCATTCGCGCATGCTAGGAATGGCGGGCACCGTTACACAATCACCGGTGTTGCCGCGAGCAGCCTGGCCGGACGCATTCAGTGCGCGCACTGCGGCCCATGCACATGGCCGCGCCCGTGGCGGCTGTCGCGATGCAGGTTGACGAAGTGGGCGCTGGCCAGCAGCAGGCCGCCGCAGGTCACCAGCACGCTGTGCAGCACGATCGAATAGTTTGCGGCAACGGTAACCCCGAACAGCAGCAGGGCCAGGCCGGGAATCGCCAGCATCAAGGGCAGCGGATGCTGATGCCGACGAAAGCCGCGAATCAACGCAACCAGCGCCAGGGCGCAGGCGAACATCACGAAGCCGCGCTCGAAGCGGTGATCGGCAAGGAACTCAAGCCCGACCAGGGGCAACAGCGCCAGCACGAACGGCAACAGCGCGCAGTGGATGGCGCACAGGAAGGACGCCGTGGCGCCAATGCGATCGGCCATCCGCCACCAACGTGACCTGCTTGTCTGATCGCTGTCCATCGACCTGTCTGATGCCACCGGGATAACGACTCTGTCGCAATGTCGAGCATGTTACTTTATAACAATCAACAATGCCAGATCGGACCGGCCGAAAATCAGCCCTTGCGGCAATCCTTGCAGATGCCATGCACTTCCAGCGTCTGCGCCTGGGGCCGAAAACCGAGTGCCAGGGCCTGCGCCTTGATCAGCTCGGCAACCCGGTCGTCGCAGACTTCCTGCGCGCTGGAGCAGCTGTCGCAGATCAGGAACGGCACCTGGTGCGCTTCGGCAGGATGATGGCAGGAGACAAATGCATTGACCGATTCCAGCTTGTGGATGAAGCCGTTCTCGAGCAGAAAATCGAGCGCACGATAGACCGTCGGCGGCGCCGCATTGCCATGCTTCTCGCGCAACTGGTCGAGCAGGTCGTACGCCTTGACCGGCTTGCGCGTCGCCGCAATAAGTTCCAGCACCTCCATGCGCAGCGGGGTCAGGCGCAACCCGCGTTCCTTGCTGGCATGTTTGACCGCGCTCACGAAACCCTTCGCATCGTGGGGATGCGGATCATGGCTGTGCAAATGCCGGGTACCGTCATGACTCAAGATATTCACCTCGTGGCGGATCATACATCCGTGCTCGTGACGGCGCGGCAAACACTCAGCGCGGCAACGGTGGCGGCGGCTGCCGGCGCGGCTTGAGCACGATCACGATCCAGCCGATCGGCCCCAGCACCCACGCCCACAACGCGCCCTCCACCACCCGCCCGCGCCACCAGCCAAGCAGCAGACCGACCGCCACGAACACCAGGTTCCACCAGAACAAGGCGACCCAGGGCACCATGTTCAACAAGTTGAGGAACACGTGAAAAAACGCGCCCGGCGCATCGACATCGACGCCCCGGGTCGCCCTGGCCAGCAGCTCACCCATGTCGCACGGCAAGCTTCATCGACATGGGCGGCGACTCAGGCCTGCGCCAGCGCGATGGCGTCGCCGATGCGCCTGATCGCTTCGCCGCGACCAGCCAGATAGATGGTGTGATCGATCGACGGCGACACCTGGGTGCCGGTGATTGCCACCCGCAGCGGCTGGGCGATCTTGCCCATCCCCAGCGCAAGGTCGGCCGCTACCTGCTCGATCACCTGATGGATCGGCGCGGGCTTCCACTCGCACCCGGCCAGCAACGCCCTGGCCGCCTCGAGCACGGCCAGCGCGCTGTCATTCCTGAGGTGCCTGGTCACTGCCTTGTCGTCCCATTCGGCTATGGGCGCATACCAGATCCTGGCCCGCTCGGCCATTTCCTTCAGTGTGTGCACGCGATCGCGCAGCGCCACGATCACGTCCACTGGCGCCGGGCCGGCGGCCACGTCGATGCCGGCGCGCGCGAGATGCCACTCGAATTCGGCGACCAGCGTCTGCGGATCGTCGGTCTTCAGGTAGTGCTGGTTGAACCAGGCCAGCTTCTCGGTATCGAAACGCGAGGCGGCCTTGTTGCAGTGACCGATGTCGAACAGGGAGATCATCTCATCGCGCGTGAAGATTTCCTGGTCGCCGTGCGACCAGCCCAGCCGCACCAGGTAATTGAGGATCGCGTGCGGCAGGAATCCGTCGGCGCGGTAATCCATCACGCTGACGGCGCTGGTGCGCTTGGACAGCTTCTTGCCTTCCTTGTCGAGGATCATCGGCAGGTGGGCGAATTCCGGCACGCTGGCGCCCAGCGCGTGGTAGATGTTGATCTGCCGCGGCGTGTTGTTGACGTGGTCGTCACCGCGGATCACTTCGGTGATGCCCATGTCGATGTCGTCGACCACCACGGCGAAGTTGTAGGTCGGCCAGCCGTCGGAACGGAAGATCACCAGGTCATCCAGCTCGCTGTTGGCCCACTCGATGCGGCCCTTGACCTTGTCCTCGAACACCACCGAACCCTCGCTCGGGTTGCGGAAGCGGATCACCCGGTTCGGGTCGTCGCGATACGGTTCGTTGCGGTCGCGGTAGTAGCCGTTGTAACGCGGCTTCTCACCCCTGGCCAACGCCGCCTCGCGCATCGCTTCGATCTCTTCCTTGCTCTCGTAGGCGTAATACGCCTTGCCGGCGGCCACCAGCTCGCCGGCCACCGCCTTGTATCGCTGCAGCCGCCGGGTCTGGTAGAACGGACCCTCGTCCGGATCGAGCGCCAACCAGTGCATCGCATCGAGAATCGCCTGCACCGCCGCATCGGTCGAGCGTTCGCGATCGGTATCCTCGATGCGCAGCACGAACTGGCCGCCGCGCCGGCGCGACTCCAGCCAGCAGTAAAGTGCGGTGCGGGCGCCACCGATATGCAGGAATCCGGTGGGACTGGGGGCGAAGCGGGTGCGAACGGTCATGGGGTCTTTTCGGAAAGTGCAAAGCGAAGTGGTCGATTTTAGCCGATACCGGGGCAAGCACCCGAACCAGGTGAGGCGCAGGCCATGCGCCAGGCGATGGCTTGCGCTCGTCGTCGCGCTGGGCTGGATCGCGCCAGCGGCGTGCGCCTGGGCCGACAATCCCGGCTACGACCGCCCCGGACTCGGCTTCAACCCGGCGGTGCTGAGCCTCGGCCAAGTGACCCTGGAACAGGGTCTGCCGAGCTGGAGCCATGATCGTCAAGACGGCATCAGCAGCTCCGAATACAGCGCCGACAGCCTGCTCCGACTGGGTCTTGGCAGTTCACTGGAGCTGCAGTTCGGCAAATCGCTTTACAACCACCTGCAGCAAACCGGCGCCGGCACGAACCAGGTCAGCACCGGCCGCGGCGACACCAGC
>JAJXYE010000081.1 GCA_021780735.1 Pseudomonadota bacterium
TCACGCTTGAGCAGGATCCGTGCGCCGCCGACATGCTGCGACAGCCGCTCGGCGTGGTAGATCGGGCTGGGCCGGCCGACGTAGTACTTCAGGTCGCGATCGAGTTCGGCCAGAAACGCGGGATCGGTGCGCAATCGCTCGTAGGCCTCGCTCAACTCGGCCAGCGGTGCCATCAGGGTCTCGGCGACATAGCTGCCGCCGTAGGCGCCGAAGCGCCCGTGGGCATCGGGCCAGGCGTGGAAATCGTCAATCTTGGGCATGTCGTCACTCGATACGGGGAGACCACTGCGGCATCCGGGCGCCGCGACCAGGCGTTCACCCTAGCGCAGCGAGGCGCCCGGCAAAAGCGATAAGATGGCCGTCACCTGTCAGAAAAACTCACAGATGTCATGTCCCGTGAATTGCCTTCACTGAACGCCCTGCGCGCCTTCGAGGTGGCTGCTCGACTGGAAAGCGTGAGCCGTGCCGCCACCGAGCTGCACGTGACGCATGGTGCAGTGAGCCGACAGATCCGCACCCTGGAGAACGAACTCGGAGTGTCACTGTTCGTTCGCCAGGGACGTGGCCTGACGCTCACCGCCGCCGGACTGCGTCTGCGCGACGGCACCGCCGGCGCATTCGCACAGCTGCGCGGAATATGCGACGAGGTACGCCGCCATGCGAGTCATGCACCGTTTGTGCTCGGCTGCTCCGGCAGTGTGCTTGCACGCTGGATCATCCCCCGCATGGAACGGCTGGGCCGTGACCTTTCGCAACTGAAGCTGCACCTGTCCGCCAGCGAGGGCATGCCCGGCACTGCCCTGCCCGGGCTGGACGCCGCCCTGCTGCTGGCCGAACCGCCCTGGCCGGCGGAGTGGCAGGTGCATGTCCTGGCAGCGGAACGTATCGGCCCGGTGTTCAGCCCGCGCTACCGGCGCCATGTCTCCCTGCGCAAGGCCAGCGCCGCCGCGCTGTACAACGAGGCGCTGCTGCACACGGTTTCGCGCCCGCAGGCATGGCCCGCGTGGGCGCGTGCCCATCGCATCAGCACCGGCAAACTGCACTACGGGCAATCGTTCGAACATCTCTATTACATGCTGGAAGCGGCCGTGGCAGGCCTCGGCGTGGCCATCGCACCCGAACCGCTGGTGGCCGACGACATCGCCGCCGGGCGCCTGGTTGCGCCATGGGGTTTTCAACCGACACGGGCGAACTGGATCCTGTGCGCACCGAGAGATATCGGCAACCCGCATCTGTCAGTCCTGGCAACGTGGCTGCGGCAGGAACTGCTGCAGATCTGACCCGGCCCGTCAGAGATGCTGGCGCGCGCCCTGCTTCAATTGCTCCACTGTCTCGGGTGTGAGCACGCCGAGCACCCCACGGCGATCCTCGGGAATATGGGCAACGGCATCCTCGTCGCCAAACACGTAGTGATCCAGCAGGTTGCGCCAGTTGGCTCGCTCGGCGGGCGGCAGATCGCGAAAGGCCAGCAGACAGTGGTAAAGCGCAGCGCGCGCGTGGCCACTCTGGTAACCCTCGACATCCAGGGGATTCCACCAGTAATTCACCAGCGCATTGAGCACCTCGAGCGATTCGACGTTGTGCCACCACAATGGTGGCATGTAGATCGCGTCGCCCGGATGCAATTCAGCCGCCTGTGCGTGCGCCAGCGCAACTTTCAGACGCGGGTAGCGCGGGTCGTCCGGCTGATCCAGCCGGGCCATGCTGATCGCCGCCCCGGTGGGCGCAAAATCCAGCGGACCGATGTACAGGTTGGGCAATTGTTCCGGCGGAAACAGGGTGAAACGACGCGTGCCGCAGACCACGCAGGCGATGTTGTGCTGTGAATCGAAGTGCGTGGGGGTGGTGACCCGGTTGCCCATCCACAGCCGTGGTTCCACACCGGGATCGAGGAAAGGCAAACCATGCGAGTCGAGAAACGCGGGCAGGCAATCGCGGATCGGCACGCTCTGCACCACAAGCCCGGGCGCGTTCTGGCGCCGGCTGTAGCTGGCCAGGCGCCGCAGTCCGAGGGTCAGCGACACCTTGAAGTGCTGGTAGCTGAAACCGCTCATGTCCGGCGTATAGCCAATGATGCCGTCGGCTTCCGGCGAAATCAGCAGGGTCGTGACGTCCGCGCCGCTGTCCCACGCGGCCAGTTGCTGGGCGAAGTCCGTGTCCGACTGCTGCGCCAGTTTCACCACCGGCCAGTCGCGCACCAATCCACGGATCACCAGGGGCCGTCCGCATGCAACCACCTCATCGAGGCTGAACGGTCGATCATCGCTGACCTGATATTCCTCGATGGCGACAGGTGCGGGGATCGCGCCCGAACATTCACTCATGGCTGCACCTCCGCCTTGTCCGCAGCGCGCACGGCGGCCATGAAGTCGGCCAGCCTGGTGGCGTCCTTGACGCCCGGCGCCGATTCGACGCCACTGGCCACGTCGACCGCCCACGGCCGGGCAGAATGGATCGCTGCCCCCACATTGCCGGCATGCAGGCCACCGGCAAGCAGCAGCGGCTGCGCCAGATCGCGCGGCATCAGCGCCCAGTCGAATGCCCTGCCGGCACCACCCGCCTCGCCGACAGCGTGACCATCGAGCAGCAGGCCGGCAGCGCCCGGGTATTCGCGCAGCTTCGGCAATGCCGCAGTGCCCGCACCCATCGCCACGGCCTTGAGGTAAGGCTTGCCGAATCGCGCACACCAGTCGTCACGCTCATCACCGTGAAACTGCAAAAAATCCGGTTGCACCGCCGCCATCACTTCCTCGACAAGACCCGCGTCGTCATCCATGAACAGCGCCACGCAGGTCACGAATGGCGGCAATGCCTGGCGGATGAGCTGAGCCTGTGCGATACCCACCTGACGCTTGCTGCGTGCAGTGAACACCAGGCCGATGGCATCGGCGCCGAGGCGAGCGGCGAGCAATGCGTCCTCAACACGGGTCATGCCACAACATTTGACGCGGGTCATTGCTCGGCTCCAGCCACGCACACATCCGGCAAACATACTTCAGCGGGCAATCCCCAGTGGCCCTCGTAACGCGGACCGATGAACGTCAGCCCGGAAGCCGGCGCGGTCGGCCCGGCCGGCTGGCGATCACGCCCGGCCAGCAGTTCGGCCATCCATTCCACCGGCTGCTCGCCGCGACCGATCAGCAGCAGCGATCCCACGATGTTGCGCACCATGTGATGCAGGAAGGCATTGGCTTCGATATCGACAAACAGCTGTTCGCCCGAGCGCCGAACGCTCACCCCGAGCACCGTGCGACGAGGATGGGCCGCCTGGCAGGACAGCGCGCGAAACGCGCTGAAGTCGTGCTCGCCCAACAGCGCCTGCGCCGCGTGGTGCATGCGTGCGGCATCCAGCGGCAATCGCTCCCAGGTGACATATCGCGCGTCCAGCGCCGCGCGCACCGGCCGATTGAGGATGTGGTAGCGATAGCGCCGACTGCGCGCAGCGAAGCGCGCGTGAAAGCTGTCGGGCACGGGCTGCGCCCACAGTACCGCCACGCTGGTGGGCAGATTGGAACAGGCGCCAAGCACCCAGCCACGCAACTCGCGGTGTGCCTGCGTATCGAAATGCACCACCTGGCAACGGCCATGCACGCCGGCGTCGGTGCGCCCCGCGCAACTGACCTGGACCGGATGCGCGGCGACCATCGACAGCGCCTGCTCCAGTCGCCCCTGCACACTGGGTTCCTCGGTCAGGCGCTGCCAGCCGAAGAAATCGGTGCCGTCGTATTCGATGCCCAGGGCGATGCGCATGAAGGTGCTGAAAAAGCCATTCGGAGGACGCTGAAGATTAGCAGCCCGCAACGAGGTCGGGCCGGCAATGCCGGCCCGATGGCTCACGCGGATCGCTTCAGACTGGACTCAAGCCAGGCTGTCGAGCAGACGCCGCGCTGCATCGCGTTGAATCTGGCTGCCTTCCTTGAGCACCTCGCCCAGCATGGCGCGCGCGCCATCGGCGTCGCCCATGTCCAGGTAGGCTCGCGCCAGGTCGAGCTTGGTATCAATCGGATCGTCGCTGAACTCCACCGCATCGCTGCCGCGATCATCCGCCGCGTGCGTGTGCGCCTGCGCATCATCCTGCCAGGCCGACTCGGTTTCGACATGGGGTGCAACCACGGTAGCGTCGTCCGCAGCCACCTTGTGATCGGCTGCCGGCTCGGCAGCGTGCGGCTGGGTCAGATCGAAATTGAAATTGTATTCGCTGACCTTCTTCGGCGTGGCTGGCGGCACCGACGACACCACCGTCGGTGCATCGGCAGCCGCAGCATAATCGTCTATGTCGAAGCTGCTGCCCGCCGCAGCTTCCGCGGGTGCTTCCTGATGGTGGTTGAACAGCGGGTGCTCCGGAACCAGATCCTCGCCCATGTGCAGCACGTCCTGCCATTCGTCCTGGGCGGGATCGCTGACGTGCGCGTACATCGCCTCGGCAGCGGCCTCGAAGTGCTCGACGTCGCGGCGCGAGTAATACAGGGTGACCAGCTCGAGGTGCAGGTAGATGTCATCCGGATGCTCAGCCAGCTGGTCGAGCAGCTGCTCCTGGTCGTTGTCGCCGTCGTCGAGCAGATGATCGTCGCCTGGCGCCGCCGAACCGAAGCGGTCGGCCAGTGAGGAAGCGGACTTCGATGCCGCAGCCGCCGGCTTGCGGCGCCGGCCAAGCAGCGCCAGCACGATCAGCAGCAGCAACGCTCCCGCGCCGGCCGCCCATGCCCAGGTCTGCATGTACCACGGCTGTTCAATGTTCTTCACGGGGGCCGGCGTGGGCTTGCTTGCCGCCGGCTTGGCCAGTGGCTTGACCTCGGCTGGCTTGCTGGCTGCAGCCATGGCAGCCGTGCTGGCGCTGACCGGCGAGCTGCTGGCGACACCCGGCGCTGCCATGCTCATGGCGCTGGACTCGGCGGCAACGGGCGCGGAAGCCGTGCTGGCGCTGGCGACCATGCTGCCACTGCTGCTGGAAGCGGCAGGTGGCTCAGAACTGGTCGCAGTCGGAGTCGCAGTCGGAACCGGGATCGGCGCCGCCTTGGCGACGCTGGCCTCCGCTCCCGCTTCCGGCTTGGCGGAGGCCTTGCGCGCCGCGGCAAGCTTGGCCTGCAGTTCGGCAATCTCGCTGTCCTTGAGCGACAGCAGATGCTCGTTCTTGTTGTTGATGTCGGTCAGATCCTTCAACCGGGTCTTCAGGTCGCTACTCTGCTGCTGCAGGCTCGCCATGCTCTCGCGGGCACGCAGGAGATCGGCGCGCACACTGGCGGCGGATTTGTCTTCCCTGCTTCCCGCACCGCCCTGGTTTCCGGCGCCGCCCCCGACCTTGGGCGGAACCAGCGCCAGCCGATCCTCGTTGCCGATCGGTGCCGAGCCGGGAGTACCGGCATTCGAGGTTCGGCTTGCCGCATTCGCCACCACGGCCGGCTGGCCTGGCGTACCGGCACGCCAGTCGCTGTTCTGCCGGCGCACTTCGGCGGCGGCGGCCGCCAGCGTCATGGCCTTTGCCTCGGCCGAGCTGGGCATGCGCAAGACCGCACCACGCTTCAGTGCATTGATGTTGTTGCGATAGAACGCATCGGGATTGGCCTGCTGCAGTGCCAGCATCATCTGCTGCACGTCGACTCCCGCCGGCGCGGTGCTGCGGGCGATCGCGGACAGGGTCTGGCCGGCCTGAACCGGGCCGTATTCACCGCCGTTGAGCGATGGCGCGGATTTGGCCGGCTTGGCCGGCTTGGCCGCCACCGCTTTCGGCGCGGTCATGGCAGCCTTCGACGAACCAGCTGCCTTCGGCGTCGCTGCCGCGGCTACCGGCGCCGTTTCCTGACTACCGGGCGGATCAAGCAGGATCGCGTACTCGCGCACGCTCTTGCCGGCCTTGCCATTGACTTCTATCAACAGATCGAGAAACGGATCGTCCACCGCCACGCTGCTGGTGATGCGGATCACCGGGTGCGCGCTGCCGGTGCCGGCGACGCTGAAATGCAGCGGGATGCTGGTGCGGCCGACGGCGATGCCGGCGCGGGCGAATTCATCGCTGGAAGCCAGCTGGACGGTAAGCCCCTGAAGTTCCCCGGGATGGGTCGGATGCAGCGGGATTTCCGCCAGCAACGGCTGGCCCAACGCCGACTTGATCTGAACCTTGCCAAGATCCAGTGCCATGACCTGGCTGCTGCCCAGTGCCAGTGCCACCAGCATCGACAATTTCAACGAACGATTCATGCGTTTTCCCCCGAGCGATCCTTGACGCAACTCTTGTTGGATGCCACCGCCATGCCGGCAGCAGCCAGTTGTGCCGCCACTTTAGTTACATGCGGGGCAATCAACAATAGCTGCGACGAATACTTGCAGTACATTGCTGCTGCGTGTTCTCACCGCGTCGGCACCCTCTGGAGGCGCCCTTTCCCCGCCTGGGCGGCCTGCAACTGCTGCAACTGGCGCTGCAAGTCGGCGATCGCCTGATCCTGTCGCCGCAGGCGCTCACCGGCCTGCCTGCTGGCCGACTCCTGCCGGGCCACGTCGCGCTGCAGCCGCGCCACGGCGATCTGATCCTGCCGCAGACGACGCCGCACCTGCGGCAGGTGGCGTGCGGCAGGCTCGACCATCGGCTTCGCCGCCGGCGCAGCCAGCCGGGCGGCTGGCGCCATGTCGCCGGCCAGGGCTGGCACGGCCAGCAGCAGCGCCGAGCCGGCAAGAAACAGGAGTCGCATGGCTGGCATGTCTAGAGATAGTCCTCGATCAGCAGCTCGGCAATCTGCACCGCATTCAACGCCGCGCCCTTGCGGATGTTGTCCGAGACGATCCACAGGTCGAGCCCACGCTCATGCGAGATATCCTCGCGGATGCGCCCGACATAGACCGCATCATTGCCGGCCGCCTC
>JAJXYE010000274.1 GCA_021780735.1 Pseudomonadota bacterium
ACGTAGCCGCCACCGGCGTGGTAGGTGACATAGCCCAGAGCAGAGTAGTCGGTCATGCGGAAGCCGCCGCCGCCGCCAATGTGCGCGTTGTCGTGGCTGACACCCAGCGCGATCCCGGCGGAGAGGTTGTCGTTCGCGTGCATGTCGTAGCCAAGCGTGAGGTTGGTGTTGTCGCTGCCAAGTTTCGGTGAGCTGGGCGTTCCATCAAAGCGCTGTTGGCCGTAATCGATGTTGACGAAGGCGCGGGTACCGCTGCCGAGGCTGTCCTTGAGCATCTGGTCGGTGAGGCTGCGGCCATAGGCATTGGCGGCCGCCAGCGGCGCTTCGGGCAGCAGGGAGATCTGTCCCGGCGCCTGCAGCTCGGACATCACCACCTGGGCCAGCATGGCGTGGGTCGCCGCGGTCGGATGCACGCCGTCGGCGAACAGGTAGGTCTGATCCGCTCCCGGCGCGACCAGGGTGCTGCTGTTGCAGTCGTGCGAGCTGGCGGTGGTGCAGGCCGGCGTGCTGATATTGGTGAAGCCATACCTTGTCGGGTCAGCCACGATCTGCTGGAACAGCGCATAGGTATTCACCGCCAGCGTATGCGTTCCCAACCCGGCGTTGAGGGTCTGATTGTAGGACTGCGACACGCTGGTGAGATAGGCACTGATGCCCGGCACGAATGCTTCATTCGCATGCGCCGACGGTGTCGCGCCGATGTCCGGAAGGTTGAACACCACCAGGTAATTTGCGCCCGCCTGCTTGAGCTGGTCGATCAGCGCCAGTTCCTGGGTAGCTGCTGCGTTGATGTTGGCGGTCGCCTGGGCCTGGGTCTCGCCGGCGCCGGGAAAGATCGTGCCGATGCCGTACTGGGTCGAGTGATAGAAGATGTCGTTGGCGCCGCCCCAGATCATGTACAGGCCGCGTGGATCGGCGGTCGCGCCATTGGCCAGGTAGTCGGTGACCTGCTGGGTGATCGTCGGGATCGACGGATCGGGGCCATTGTCGTCGGTGACAATACCGGCGCCGCCATAGGCGTAATCGCTGCCGCCCACGCGCGAAGGCTGCAGGCTGAAGCCGTAATGGCTGGCCACGATCTGCACCGTCACCGGACCGGGATTGACGGTGAATTCCGAATACGCGTTGAGCGGCGTGGAAAAGAACTGACCGGCGTCGCTCAGGCTGTCGCCGAACACCACGACATTGTCGAACGGCGCCGCGCCGGCGTGTGCGACGCCGGCACAACCCAGTGCCAGGGCCATGGCGCCGGCAAGTTTGCGCGAATGAAGCATGGTGACACTCCTGTGCTTGTTAACGAGAAGTTAGGCTGGGCATATGCTGACGCATTCCATACGTCAGCGCATGCTGCGCTGCAGCCAGCTTGCGCGCGATACCCCGGCGGCAAGCCAGGGCCGCGCAGGGTCAGCGTTTGATGGCGCGTGAAAGTGCATCGGCGAACGCGCTGTTTGCTGGTGCGGCGGCGGGTCTGGGGGTTTTGGCAGTGGCGCCGGTGGCGCGCTCGCCCTGGCGCGGGCCTGACTGATCGCCCGGGCGCCCGCCGCGGGCCTGGCCTGGTTCGTCGTCCAGCCGCATCGACAATCCGATGCGCTGGCGCGGCAGGTCGACCTCCATCACCTTGACCTTGACGATGTCGCCGGCCTTCACCGCATCGCGCGGATCCTTGACGAAGCCGTGCGACAGCGCCGAGACATGCACCAGTCCGTCCTGATGCACGCCGATGTCGACGAAGGCGCCGAACGCGGCGACATTGGTGACGCGACCCTCCAGGATCATGCCCGGCCGCAGATCCTTCACGTCCTCCACCCCCTCGGCGAAGCTCGGTGCGACAAACTCGGGGCGCGGATCGCGGCCGGGCTTCTCCAGTTCCTTCAGGATGTCGCGCACGGTCGGCACGCCGAACTTCTCGTCGGTGAACTGCTCCGGCTTGAGGCCACGCAGGAAGGCGACATCGCCGATGATGCTGCGGACTTCACGACCGCACCGGGCAATGATCCGCTCGACCACGGGATAGGCTTCCGGATGCACCGAACTGGCGTCCAGCGGATTGTCGCCCGCCGCCACGCGCAGGAAGCCGGCGCACTGTTCGAACGCCTTGTCGCCGAGCCGGGGTACTTTCAGCAGAGCCTTGCGGTTGGCGAACGGGCCGTGTGCATCGCGGTGCTTGACCACGTTTTCGGCAACACTGGCGGACAGACCGGCCACCCGCGAGAGCAGGGCGGCCGATGCCGTGTTGACGTCGACGCCGACGGCGTTGACGCAGTCTTCCACGCGTGAGTCGAGCGCGCGTGCCAGCTTGATCTGGTTGACGTCATGCTGATACTGGCCGACGCCGATCGCCTTTGGCTCGATCTTCACCAGTTCGGCCAGCGGATCCTGCAGACGTCGTGCGATCGATACCGCGCCACGCAGGCTCACGTCGAGATCGGGGAATTCCTTCGCTGCGGTCTCGGAAGCGGAATACACCGAGGCACCAGCTTCGCTGACCACCACCTTGGACAGTTTTGCCTCCGGCAGCTTCCTGATCAGCTCGGCGGCCAGCTTGTCGGTTTCGCGCGAGGCCGTGCCGTTGCCGATGGCGATCAGATCCACCCGGTGCTGCGTGCACAGCCTGGCCAGCGACAGCAGCGACTCGTTCCATTGCCGGCGTGGTTCCAGCGGGTAGATCGTATCGGTGGCCAGGAGCTTGCCGGTGGCGTCGACCACCGCGACCTTGCAACCGGTACGAATGCCAGGATCCAGACCCATCACCGTCTTCGCACCTGCCGGTGCGGCCAGCATCAGATCCTTGAGGTTGTCGCCGAATACCCGGATCGCCTCGTCCTCGGCGCCTTCGCGCACGCGGCCGAACAGGTCCAGGGTGAGGTGAAGGTGCAGCTTCACGCGCCAGGTCAGACGCACCGTCTCACGCAGCCAGGCATCGGCAGCGCGACCGCGCTGCTGGATGCCGGCATGGGCGGCGACCCGCCCTTCACCCTCGGCGTGGCCCTGTTCGGAATCGGCGGCCGGCGCCAGCTCGAGTTCGATCACGCCTTCATTGCGTGCGCGCATCAGCGCCAGCAGACGATGTGAGGGAATCTTGCCGATCGGTTCGACATGATCGAAATAGTCGCGAAACTTCGCGCCTGCCTGTTCCTTGCCTTCCACCACCTTTGCGCGAATCTGCCCTTGCGCCCACAGCCAGTCGCGCAGCTCACCCACCAGGCGGGCATCTTCGGCGATCGACTCCATCAGGATCGCGCGCGCACCATCCAGCGCGGCACGCACATCGGCCACGCCCTTGTCGGCATCGACGAAGGATTCCGCGAACGCTTCCGGTGAGCGTGTGGGATCCTCGCGCAGACCCAGCGCCAGCGGTTCCAGCCCGGCCTCGCGGGCGATCTGCGCCTTGGTGCGGCGCTTGGGTTTGAACGGCAGGTACAGATCTTCCAGCCGTGCCTTGGTGTCCGCATTGAGCAGCTCGGCCTTCAGCGCATCGCTGAGCTTGCCCTGTTCCTCGACGCTGGCCAGAACCGCGGCGCGGCGATCTTCCAGCTCGCGCAGGTAGCGCAGGCGTTCCTCCAGCAGGCGCAACTGGGTGTCGTCCAGACCGCCGGTGACTTCCTTGCGATAGCGCGCGATGAACGGCACGGTGGCGCCACCGTCGAGCAGGTCGACCGCTGCCCGAACCTGCTCGGTTCGGGCGGCAATGTCCAGTGCGATACGTTGTTCAATACTTTGCATGAGCGACTTTCTGTTCCTTGCAACGGCGCGTGGCTACGCGCGGTGGACGATGGAGCCGTCGATGATAGCAAGCGGCCCCGTGCACTCATCCATGCCGCCCGGATCCGCCAATGAAAACGGCGCCGCGAACAGGTCGCGGCGCCGCGGATCCAGCATGCCGGATCAGGCGCTGAACGAACTGCCGCCGCCCGGCGAAGTCTGCGAAGGCTGGAAGTCGCTGGCGCGACCGTTCAGGACGAGCGTATCCGCGATCATGTCGTGCAGGCCCTGCTTGCGCCGCGTCCAGCCCACCATCAGGAAGCCGATGCCAAGGATGATTGCGCTGAGGAACTTGGCCGGGTAGCGGCCCAGCGCGCGCAGGAAGCTGATCCGCTCGCCGCGCATGTCGGTGACCCGGATGCCCAGCGCCAGCTTGCCTATGGTGGCCTGCCAGGCCGAGCTTTCGCACACAGCGAAGTACAGCCAGGTCAGCACCGTGGTGATGATGATCGCGGTACCCATCGTGGAGTAGAACTGGCCGTAGGCGGCCAGCATCGCGTGCGGGTCGCCGGGCGCGGCCTGCATCGCCTGTCGCATGGTTTCCTGCGCCGCATCACCACCCATCATTTTCATGATGATGTAGTTGGGAATCTGCAGGATGATGGTGTCGAGGATGTAGGCGGCGACCCGCTTCCAGAAACCGGCGTAGTCCTCAAGCGCAGCAGCGGTGGTCTGCGGCAGCGGCTGCAGCGGTGCGCTCGGCGCCGCATACGGGTTGTCCGCTGCGGCCGTCGTGACAGGTACTTCGTCGCGGAACAACACCGACAGCGGCTGCCAGTCGGCAAGCCCTTCGTACCAGGCCAGATCTGTCGGACTTACCTTGCCGCTGCGCAGCCACTCGCGCACTTCTTCTTCCTTGTAAGGGCCATGCCGTTCCCCATCGCGGCCGATCCAGATTTCCATCGTGCACCCCCATGCTGGTCAAAGTGGGCATGATGCCACGAGTGGGTTGCGGGTCGGGCGGGTGCGCCTGGCCCGGCGTCGCATCAGGCCGCGTCGCGGCGCTTCAGGTGCACCAGCAGCAGCGAGATCGCCGCGGGGGTGACGCCGCTGATACGCGCCGCCTGTCCGAGCGTGGCCGGCAGCGTACGCTTCAGCTTGAGCAGTACCTCGGCCGAGAGGCCACGCACCTTGTCGTACTCGAAGCCGACTGGAATCGCGGTATGTTCATGCCGCTGCTGGCGCTCTATCTCGGCGCGCTGGCGTTCCAGGTAGCCGGCATATTTCACCTGCACCTCGACCTGCGCGGCGACATCGTCGCGCGGCACCGAAGGCCCGAATCCGGCCACGCCGGTGAGTTGCGCATAATCGAGTTCCGGCCGACGCAGCAGATCCGTGGCACGGGTCTCGCGGCTCAGCGTGACGCCGAGCTGGCGTTCGAGCGCGCTGCCCAGCGCATTGCCGGGGCTGGCCCACAGGCCTTGCAGTCGCTGCAGTTCGACTTCCACCGCGTCGCGCTTGGCGCGCAGAGCGTCAATGCGCGCCTGCGATACCACGCCAAGTTCGAAACCCTTCTCGCTGAGCCGCAGATCGGCGTTGTCTTCGCGCAGGTGCAGCCGGTATTCGGCGCGTGAAGTGAACATCCGATACGGCTCGATCGTGCCATTGCTGGTGAGGTCGTCGATCAGCACGCCGATATATGCCTCGTCGCGGCGCGGATACCAGGGCGGCCGGTTCTGTGTCGCCAGTGCAGCGTTGAGGCCGGCGATCAGGCCCTGCGCCGCGGCTTCCTCGTAACCGGTGGTGCCGTTGATCTGGCCGGCGAAATAGAGACCGCCGATCGCCTTGGTCTCCAGCCACGGGTTGAGTCCGCGCGGATCGAAATAGTCGTACTCGATGGCGTAGCCGGGGCGGGTAATGTGGGCATTCTCGAAGCCCCTGATCGACCGTACCAGCGCCAGTTGCACGTCGTACGGCAATGAGGTGGAAATGCCGTTGGGATAGATCTCGAAAGTATCCAGTCCTTCCGGCTCGATGAAGACCTGATGCGAGGACTTCTCCGCGAAGCGCACCACCTTGTCCTCGATCGATGGACAGTAGCGCGGGCCGACGCCCTCGATCTGCCCGGTATACAGCGGCGAGCGATCCAGCGCGCCGCGAATGATCTCGTGGGTGCGCCCGGACGTGTGGGTTATCCAGCAGCTGAGCTGGCGCGGATGTTCCTCGCGCGTACCCAGGTAGGAGAACACGGGTGCCGGATCGTCGCCGGGCTGCTCCTCCAGTCCGCTGAAGTCGATGCTGCGCAGGTCGACGCGTGGCGGCGTGCCGGTCTTCAGCCGATCGGCGGCCACCGGCAGTTCGCGCAGCCTTTGCGCCAGCGTGCTGGCCGGTGCATCGCCGGCGCGGCCACCGGCATAGTGCGCCGGGCCGATGTGGATTTTTCCGGCGAGGAACGTGCCGGCAGTGAGAATCACGGCGCTGGCGCCGAACGACAGCCCCATCTGGGTCACCACCCCGGTGACCCGGCCGTGCTCGATGATCAGGTCGTCCACCGCCTGCTGGAAAAGCTGCAGGTTCGGCTGGGTTTCCACGATGCGCCGGATAGCCGCCTTGTACAGCGCACGGTCGGCCTGGCAGCGGGTGGCGCGCACTGCCGGGCCCTTCGATGCGTTGAGCGTCCGCCACTGGATACCGGCACGGTCGGCTGCATGCGCCATTGCTCCGCCCAGGGCGTCGATTTCCTTGACCAGATGGCCCTTGCCGATGCCGCCGATAGCCGGGTTGCAGCTCATCTGGCCGATCGTGTCGATGTTGTGGCTGAGCAACAAGGTGCGCGCACCCGTGCGGGCGGCGGCCAACGCAGCCTCGGTACCGGCGTGGCCGCCGCCGATCACGATGACGTCGTAGTGGGACGGATGCTGCATCAGATTGACCTGGGCGTGCACGAAGTGACAAAACAGGGCGCTATGGTAACGCCATCGTGGCATGGCGCCCGCGGCAAGGCGTGCTGGCACGCTTCCTGCTCCAGGGCTCTTGCACTTTCATGGGCAGACGCAGCGCAAGCATGCGCGCCGAGATCGAACGGACAGGGGTTCGATTGAGTACCGT
>JAJXYE010000200.1 GCA_021780735.1 Pseudomonadota bacterium
GTCGGAGTCGGTGCTGTCGGGCATGCCGTATAGGGTGACGATACGGAATGTGCACGCAGCTTGGACATGCGGCTTGCCACGATCCTGCCATGCCTGTTCCCCAAGTCATATTTTTTGACTTGCCTCTTGCGGCCAACGCAGTGGGGATGTGGTCCATGACATCGGCGATGGGTTCGGTACACGATTTCCACTCCAGGATCGAAGCTCTGGAATTTGCGGTACGCGAAGCCTGCAAGGTCGCTCCGTGGGCACAGGGTGAGATCCGGGTCGAAGGGGCTGACCGCACGTGGCGTTCATTCGACTGTGGGTTGAAGGCGTTGCTGGACGAAAAGTCCGTGCCGGGGAATGACCACGTATCGGGCTGACGGCTGACCACGCGCGGCGCATGCCGCCGCCAGCGCTTCCATCGCACCCGCCGGTTCTCTCCGGTTGTCCCGAACCGATCCCCCGCAGCGGGCGTTCCGCCCGCTCGGGACGGGCGTCAGCCGGTGCCGGTCATCTGTCCCCATGACGGCACGTCGGGGTAACGCTTCAATACTTCGCCCAAGGCCGTTTCCAGCGGCAGCAGCCATGGCGCATAGTGCTTCCAGTGATCCACGCCTTCGCGATAGATCGGTTGGCGCACCTGCTCGGAGCTGGCGGTGCGAACCGGCCGGGCGTTCTCGAAGAAGCGCAGGCAGGATTCCTCGAACGGCAGGCCGCAATGCTCCAGCAGTCGCCGCACTTCGCCCTCGGTGTCCTCGACCATGCGCTCGTAGAAAACGCGATGAACGCGCCCCGGCAGCACCTGGTCGAAGTGCGCCATCAGTGCGACATAGTCGCGGTAGTAGCGGCCCATGTCCTGCAGGCTGTAGCTGAAGCTCTGGCCACGGGCGAAGTGTTGCTTGAAGCCGGAAAAGCAGCACGCCATCGGATGTCGGCGCGCGTCGATGATGGTCGCGTTGGGCAGCATCAGGTGGATCAAGCCGACGTGCATGAAGTTGTTGGGCATCTTGTCGATGAACAACGGCGCCGGGCTCTTGCGCTGGATCCGGGTGTGCGCCAGGTAGCGTTCACCCAGCGCGCGCAGGGCATCGGCGTCCAGCCCGGCGAGCACTTCGTGATACGGCATCGGACTGTCCTCGTCGCCCTGCCCACGCAGCATGCGCGTGATCGAGGTGACCTCGGGCAACTCCATTGTGCCTTCGACCTGGCTGTGGCTGGACAGGATCTGCTCGAGCAAGGTGGAGCCCGAGCGCGGCAGGCCGACGATGAAGATCGGGTCGCGCGCCGGGCTGCCGCTGCCGCGTCGTGCGGCGAAAAATTCGGCCGTGTAGCGGTCGTGGACGTGGCGCACCCGCTCGCTGGTGTCGTCGGCACGATAGTGCAGCTGGGCACGGCGGATGTCATTGCCCTGGGCATAGTGGCGGAACGAGGGTTCGAACTCGCCCAGATCCTCCAGCGCCTTGCCTACCGCAAATTCCAGATGCAGGCGATCCTCGTCCGCCAGATCGTTGCGTACCAGCTGCCGGCGCATCGAGGCGAGCTCGTCCGCGCTGAAGCGGAACGTCTTGAGATTGGCCAGGCTCCACCAGACCTCGCCGAAGGATGGCTCGAGTTCAAGGCTGCTGCGGTAGGCGCTGATCGCACGCTCGGCGTGACCGGCCGTCTTCAGCGCATGGCCATAACTCATCCATACCTTTGGATTGCCCGGGTAGCGCTGCAGCAGGTCGGCATAGATGTCGATGGCCGGCTCGTAATCGCCGATACGGCACAGCACCACCGCCTTGAGATTGCGATAGCCGGGGTGGGTCGGTTCCGTCGTCAGCAGCCGTTCGACCTCGATCAGCGCCTGCTCAGGCTGGTTGCTGCGATGCAGAACCTGGGCGTAGTTCTGACGTGCCGCGTGAAAGCTGGGCGCCAGCTCCAGGCAGCGGGCAAGCAGGTTGAGGGCATCCTCGTTGCGACCCAGCCGCGCCGCGACCTCGGCAAACATGCGGATCGCGGCGACGTCGGTCGGCGCCTGCTTGAGGTGCTCGCGCAGCAGGGCTTCGGCCACGGGAATGTGGTTCTCCGCCAGCGCTATGGCTGCGTCGAGCAAGCGTGGGTCGTTGGTGGAATAACGCACATGGCTGGCGTACGCCGCATCCGCCGCGTCGTGTTCGCCGGCGGCCATCAGGTGGTCGCCGAGCGCGCGCCAGGCCTGCGGCAGGTCGGGCTTCAGCGCAACCGCCCGGCGCAGCGCATCGATCGCCTCCTGCCCGCGTCCGGCGCGGCCCAGGGCCACGCCCAGGTCAAAATGAAGCACGCCCCAGTTCGGCTGGGTGCGTGCCAGCGGGACGAGGATGTCGAGCGCGCCCTGTGTATCGCCCTGGATGGATCGCGCTGCCGCCAGCAGTTGCAACGCGGCCGGGTGATCGGCGGCGACCTGCAGAATTTCCTCAAGCTGCTCGATGGCCAGCGCCGGATCGCGTTCCAGCAGGCGTGCGGCATGATTCAGTGCCTGCTCCAGCGTGCCGGTGGAGGAGGCGTCCGTCACAGCGGTCCCGGTCGTGACGTTGCAGTCAGCGGCGGGGGCGGGCGGAACCGCGGACGGCATGGCAAGGGCAGGGGGTGTTGCATGGACGACGGCAGCTCTTCATGGGTCTCGATGCAATCTACAACATGCGTTCGGCAGTTAGTAGCTGCCGAAGATTGAATGCGGTATTGCCTGCGTACCAGCCGCCGCGGCGATGCCGTTCACTTCGATCGGCGCCGCCGTGCCGACGACGCGCATGCTTTCGCGCCGGATGGAACCTGACCCCTCGCGCCGCAGGCAGGCGGCCCGATGCCGGGGCGGATGAGTCAGACGCGTCCGTAAACGTCGTCGTAGCGCACGATGTCGTCTTCGCCGAGATAACTGCCGGACTGCACCTCGATCAGTTCCAGCGCGACCTTGCCGGGGTTGCGCAGACGATGCCTGCTGCCAAGCGGAATGTATGTGCTCTGGTTTTCCGCGAGCAGAAACACCTTGTCTTCGCAGGTGACCTCGGCGGTGCCGGAGACCACGATCCAGTGCTCGGCGCGGTGGTGATGCTTCTGCAGGCTCAACGACGCGCCGGGCTTGACCACGATGCGTTTGACCTGGAAGCGTTCGCCTTCCTCCAGCGAGTCGTAGTTGCCCCAGGGGCGATGCACGACGCGATGCAGCGAGTGTTCGCTGCGGCCGGCGGCCTTGAGCTGTTCGACGATCTTCTTCACGTCCTGCGCTGCATCGCGATGGGCGACCAGGGTGGCATCCGGCGTGGTCACCACGATCAGGTCGTCGACGCCCACGGTGGCGAGCAGGTGGCGCGGGTGCGATCGCAACAACGAGTTGCGCGTGTCTACCGCCATCGTGTCGCCCTCGCGCAGGTTGCCTGCGCTGTCCCTGTCGCCGGTGAGCCACAGCGCCGACCACGAACCGATGTCGCTCCACGCGCAGCTGACCGGGACCACTGCAGCACGCCGGGTCTTCTCCATGACCGCGTAGTCGATCGACTTGTCCGGCACCTGGGCGAAGGCATCGCGATCGATGCGCACGAAGTCCAGATCCGCCGCAGCCCGGGCATGCGCCTCGCGCACCGCAGCCAGCATGGCCGGAGCGTGGCTGGCCAGTTCGTCGAGGTAGACCGAGGCCTTGAACAGGAACATGCCGGAGTTCCAGTCGTAGCCGCCATCGGCAAGATACGACTCGGCGGTGGCCAGGTCGGGTTTCTCGACGAATTGTTCGACGCGGAAGCCGTGCTCGTCGATCGCCTCGGCGCGACGGATGTAGCCGAAACCGGTCTCCGCCCGATCCGGCCGGATGCCGAAGGTCACCAGCCAGTCCTGCGCCGCCAGCGGCATCGCCTGTTCGACGGCTTCGACAAATGCCGCGGTGTCACCGATCAGGTGATCGGCCGGCAGCACCAGCAGCATCGCGTCGGGGCTGCGTTGCAAGGCCTGCAACGCGCCCAGCGCGATGGCTGGCGCGGTGTTGCGCGCCAGTGGCTCGAGCACGATGACGGCATCCTCGACGCCTGCCTCCAGCAACTGATCGGCGGCGAGGAAGCGGTGATCCTCGCTGGCCACCACGATCGGCGCGGCGACCTGCGGCAGTTGCCGGGTGCGTGCGATGGTCTGCTGGAACAGCGTGCCCTTGCCGGCCAGCGGCAGGAACTGCTTGGGCAGGTTCTTGCGCGATACCGGCCACAGCCGGGTGCCACTGCCGCCGCTGAGAATGAGTGGAATCAGCATGGCTCGGGTTCCTGATGGGCGAGTTGGCGCATGACCTGGTCGAGACCCTGCTGCCAGTCGGGTAGGGGAAAGTCGAAATGGGCCTGAAAGCCCTGGTTGTCCAGCAGCGACCAGGCCGGGCGTGCGGCCGGCGTCGGGTAGTCGGCCGTGGCGATCGGCAGCACCCGCGGTGCCCGGGCGAGCAGACCGTGCGCGACGGCCTGCTCGAAGATAGCGCAGGCGAAACCATGCCAGCTGGTGGCGCCGCCGGCGACCAGGTGATGGATGCCATGGAGTGCCTTGCGTTGCGCCGCATCGGCATGCTGCCAGCGCCCGATGGCGGCCAGGCTGGCCGCGACGATCAGTCCGGTGTCGGTCGGTGCGCCGTGCTGGTCGGCTACCACGCGCAGCTCCTCGCGCTCGGCGCCGAGCCGCAGCATCGTGCGCAGAAAGTTGTGCCCATGCGCCGCGTAGACCCAGGCCGTGCGGAAAATCAGCTGGTCGGCGCCGCTCTCGCGCAGTGCCCGTTCGCCTGCCAGTTTGCTGCGGCCGTAGGCACCCAGCGGTGCGGTTGGCGCATCCACGGCGTACGGCTGCGACTGGTGACCGTCGAACACGTAGTCGGTCGAATAGTGAACCACCAGCGCGCCATGCGCCGCGGCCCAGCGTCCGATCAGACCAACCGCCTCGCCGTTGACGCGGGTGGCCAGTGCTTCGTCCTGCTCGGCCCGGTCGACGGCGGTGTAGGCCGCGGCGTTGACGATCAGGTCTGGCCGCAGGCGATCGAGCGCGGCCGTCAGGCTGGCGGGCTCGCCGAGGTCGATGGCCGCACACGCGCTGCCATCGAGCAGGCGACCATCGCGGCTGGCGGCGGTGACCTCGCCGTGCGCGGCGAGGCCGCCATGCTGCAGAAAGCTGTGGCCGAGCTGACCCCTGGCGCCAAGCAGCAGCAGCTTCACGGCAGGTAGACCGGAAGCCGTTCGGGAGCCACGTCCTGCAGCAAGGGCGTTCTGCGATCCTTGTCCGACAGCAGTGGCGCGCTGATCGGCCAGTCGATGCCCAGCGCGGCGTCGTTCCAGCGGATGCCGGCATCGGCTTTGGGGTCGTACAGCGCGGTGCACTGGTAGCTGAAGGTGGCGAACTCGGACAGTACACAGAAGCCGTGGGCGAAGCCCTCGGGTACCCAGAAATGGCGATGGTTGTCGGCGGTCAGCATCACGCCGACGGACTTGCCGAAGTGGGGCGAGCCGCGGCGGATGTCCACGGCCACGTCGTAGACTTCGCCCTCGATCACGCTGACCAGCTTGCCCTGCGGGTTTGGCCACTGGTAGTGCAGGCCACGCAGCACCCCCCTGGCCGATCGCGATACGTTGGATTGCACGAAGCGGTGGTCGACGCCGGCCTCGCGGTACTTCGCCTCGTTGTAGCTCTCGTAGAAATAACCGCGTGCGTCGCCGAACACCTGCGGTTCGAGGATCAGCGCGCCGGGCAGGGTGGTCTGGATCACCTTCATCGGGCGTGTCCCTCGCGCACCAGGCTCTGCAGGTACTGGCCGTAGCCGGTCTTGCCCAGCGGTTCGGCCAGGCGCAGCAGCTGCTCGTCGTCGATCCAGCCGTTGAAATGGGCGATCTCTTCCGGGCAGCACACCTTCAGTCCCTGCCGGTTCTCGATCGTTTCGATGTAGTTGCCCGCTTCCATCAGCGATTCGTGGGTGCCGGTATCGAGCCAGGCGAAGCCGCGACCGAGTTGCTCCAGATGCAGCGAGCCGTCATCGAGGTAGCAGCGGTTGAGATCGGTGATCTCCAGCTCGCCACGCGGCGAGGGCTTCAGCGCGGCGGCATAGTCACAGACCCGCTCGTCGTAGAAATAGAGTCCGGTGACGGCGTAGTGAGACTTTGGCACGGCCGGCTTTTCCTCCAGCCCGATGACCTTGCCCTCGCCATCGAATTCGGCCACGCCATAGCGCTCGGGATCCTTTACCCAGTAGCCGAACACGGTGGCACCGCGGTCGCGCGTGGCGGCACGCCTGAGCCGTTCGGTGAAGCCGTGGCCATAGAAGATGTTGTCGCCAAGCACCAGGCAGCTCGGTTTGCCATTGACGAAGTCGCGGCCGATGGTGAAGGCCTGGGCCAAACCGTCAGGGGAGGGCTGCACCGCGTAGCGGATGTCGATGCCCCATTGCGAACCGTCACCAAGCAGACGCTCGAACATCGCCTGCTCATGCGGCGTGTTGATCATCAGCACTTCGCGGATGCCGGCCAGCATCAGTGCTGCCAGCGGGTAGTAGATCATCGGCTTGTCGTACACCGGCAGCAACTGCTTGCTGACCGCGCGGGTGATCGGATACAGCCGGGTGCCGGAGCCGCCGGCGAGGATGATGCCTTTCTGGGTGGTCATGGGTGAATCCTTGATGTGTCCGGCCGTCATGAGCCGAGCCGTTCCATCCGGTAGCTGCCGTCGAGTACGCGTTGCACCCAGGGCTGATGGTCGAGGTACCAGTCCACCGTCTGCGCGATGCCGCTCTCGAAGGTCTGCGCCGGCCGCCAGCCCAGTT
>JAJXYE010000368.1 GCA_021780735.1 Pseudomonadota bacterium
ATGATGCCAGGCGACTGCCTCGGCAGGCGCCAGCTGCCGGTCGGCGATTTGCAGCGGTCCCGTGTGTGCCTCTCCGGGATGCCACGCCGGGCCTGCCACGCCAAGTTGCAGGCGATGGGCTTGCGCGAGTGCCTCGAGTGCGGCAGCCGCATCATCGAGCTGGTCGCATGCACGGGCAAGACCGAAATACAGCGGCGTACGGTCACGCCATGCCACATCGGTCGCGAGCGCCGTCTCATAGCAGCGGCGCGCCAATGCATAGTCCTTGCCGCGCAATGCCATCACCGCGGTCGCATTGAGCCGCTCCTGCCGTGCCTCCGGGTCGGCGATACCCTCGGCCTCCGGCAGCGCCTGCAGCAGCGCACGCGCCTCTTCGACACGATTGACGCGCTCATGGGCCAGCACCCTGCGCGCGCCGGCACGAATGCGACTGCTCCCGTCCTGGAAATGGCCGCGCAGGATTTCGTCACCCTCCGCGAAAACGCCCAGCTGGACCAGCAGCCAGCCCAGCTCCAGCATCGCTTCATCGGATTGACGCGGCCATTGCCGCCAATCGCGGACCAGCTTCAGCGCGACCGCCTCGTCGGAGCAGGCGTGACTGGCGACTGCCGCCCAGAGGCGCATGCCGGGCTCGGCATCCTTGAGCGCACAGGCAGCGAGCAGGTGCTCGCGTGACTGCGGGTACTCGCCTCGGTTGAGATGCAGCAATCCGATATTCGCCTGCAGGCGGGCGCTGTTCGGGTGCAACCGCAGGGCGGTTTGATAGGCCGCCAAGGCGCCAGCCGGGTCACCGAGAGCCCGGACGACGTTGCCCAGATTGTTCCAGTGCTGCCAGGTCTGCGGATGCTTGCGTGCCAGTCGCACAAGGATGTCCTGCGCGGCCTTCAGATGGCCCATTCCCTGCTCGCACGCGGCCAGCAGCGACAGTGCGCTCTCGTTGCCGGGCATGCTCTTGCTCAGCGTTCGCGCCAGGTCCAGCGCTTCCGCGTGACGCGCTTCCTTCATGGCGTCCAAGATGCGCACGACCAGCTGATTCGACATGGCGTGTCGTCACTCGGCCGTATAGCCCCAGCGCTCGATCATCGGCAGCAGCACCGGCAGTACCGGCTCGAGGTATTCGCGATAACGCTGCCAGCGACCCACGGCCTTCGTGTTCAACGGCTCGACGACTTGCGCATAGCTTGGCGTGCTGATGAATCCCTTGGCGCGCGCATGCGCCTGGAATTTCGCCATGGCATCGACATCGCTGAGATCGAGATGCGTCGCGACACGTCGGCTCTGGGTCGCGAAATCAGCGAGCAGGTCCTCGTAGCGCAGCTCGAGTACGGCCGGACGAAACAGATCGGCGTGATGCAGCCAGAACTGCATGGCGTTGACATAGCCGCGCGCAAGACGATCCAGCGAAGCACACAGCACCTGGAATGCGGGTGCGCGATAGCTCTGCATGAAATTGCTGAGAATCACGTCGCAGGGGTGCCGCAGCGCCAGCACGATGCGCGCATGCGGAAACAAGCGGTGAATCATCGGCAGGCGCAGCATGTTCAATGGATTCTTGTCGACCAACCGGTCATCAGGCGCCAGGCTGACGATCTCGGCCACGCGCTTCCAGTACACCGATCGCAGGCGATCGAGGTCAGCCTCACTCAAGCGATCGAGGTCATCGGGGTATTGCAGCCCACGGGACTGCATGGCCTCGATGACATCCTGGAGAAACGCGCGCTCATCCATCGCCTGGAGGCCCGGGTGGGCGTCCAGCATCTGCTCGAGCAGCGTTGTTCCGGAGCGCGGGAATCCCAGCACGAAAATCGGTGACTTTGCCGCGGATGGTGCCGCGGGGTCTTCCATCCAGCGCGCATGCGACCCGGCATCGACCCTGTAGCGGACGATATTCAACGGTTCGGCATCGGGGACCAGCAGTTCCGGCACCAGTTGCGTCGCATGCTGCAGCTGCAATTCGTGCGCCTTCGCCAGTGCCTGCATGGCACCGAGCACATCGCCCGCCGCATCGCAGGCCTTGGCCAGCGCGAACCATTGCGGTGCCCGACTCACGTGCACTTGCGAACCCTGCAGATGCGATCGATACAGCTTCACCGCTTCCGCATGACGACCCCGCCGCGCCGCCAAGGCTGCGCGCGCCGCGAATTCCTCCTCGCGGTCGACACTCCCCGGCACCAGCGCCGCCAGCATCGCCTCCGCATCGTCGAGTCGATTGACCCGTTCGAGCAGGGCGACCAGCCGCAGTCGGGCCAGCGGCGCCGCCTCGGGGTGACGCTGTATCAGGAACCGCAGTCGTTGCTCGGCCTCCACGGTGCGCCCCAACTGCATCAGCGCGGCAGCAAGATCCGGCTCGAGCACCGGGCCCAGATAGAGCCATTGCGCGTGATCGGCCAGCAGGTTCTCGGCAACCGAGGTCTCCGCACATTCGTAGCTCGCCAGCGCGCCGTAGATGCGCGGCTCCGGCAGGCTCGGATCGAGCCGGAACGCGGCCAGCATCAGGTCGCGCGTCTCGACGGCATCACCGCGCTGCCAGCGCAGCACGCCGAGATTGCTCAGCAGCACGGGATTGCCCGGTTCGAGCTTCAGCGCGTGACGGTAGTTCGTCTCTGCCGCGACCAGCTCGTTGATTTCCCGTTGCGCCGTGGCCAGGTTGCTCCAATGTGCCGGCTGCATCGGCTCCAGTTCGGTGAGCCGCTTGTAAAGTGAAAGCGCCTCGTTGACCCGATTCTGCATGCCCAGCGCCACGGCCAGCAAAAGCGTGGCTTGGGGTTCTTCGGGATGCCGTTCAAGACGCGCGCGCGCGGATCGCTCCGCCGCATCGACGTGGCCGGCCTGCAGACGGGCCGTGATCGTTTCGATCGATTCGAGCTCAGGTGTGGTCATGCAATGCTGCCGCCCAAAAAAATGCCGCGCGGGAAAGCCCGCGCGGCAAGGATGTCACAACAACCGTTTCGATCAGAACTTGACGGTTGCGCTGGCCCAGTAGTAGCGGCCGATCACGTCGTAGGTATTGACGTCGGTGTTCGCGTTGATCACCACGTTCTGATAGAACAGCGGCGGCAGCTTGTTGAAGGCGTTGTTCACGCCGATCTGCAGCTTGGTGTTGATCGGCGCGATGTTGTAGCCCAGCGACAGGTCGTTGTAGATCACGGACGGCAGGTAACGCACCGTACCCGGGATGCCACCATCAGCCGACAGGTGCTGTGCCAGGTCCGCACTGCCGATCTTGACCGTGCCGATGTAGCGCAGGCGCCACGAGGCATTCCATGCGCCGCGGTTCCAGTTCAGTGCGCCCAGCGCACGCCAGCGCGGGAAGTTGCCGAACTGGCTGGTGTAAACGCCGGCATTGTGCAGCGTGGCGACGCTCGTGCCCGGAGCCGCGTTGTTGTTGTAGGTCGAGATGTAGGTGCTGTCGAAGTTGACGGCGAAATTGCCGGGATCGACGCCGAACACGTTGAACTGCGGCAGCCGGTACTTGAAGCCGAAGTCCACGCCCGAGGTATCCAGACGACCCAGATTGACATTGGGTTCGTTGATAACCTGGATCTGGCCGTTACCCAACCGGTGAATGAACGAACAGAACGGGCTGGTCGGATTGGCGAAGCAGATGTTGACCACGTTCTGCGCCGTGATGCGCGTCAGCGTGTTGTTCAGGTAGATGCGCCAGAAATCGACGCTGGTCGAGAAGCCGGGCAGCCAGCTCGGGTCATAGACGAAGCCCCAGTCGAAGCTCTTGCCGGCCTCGGGCTTCAGCGTATAGCCCACATAGTTGGCGCCGGAGACCACACCGTTGGTCTGCGAGACGCCGCTCGGGGTGATGCCGCCCACCGGAATCGCGGTGGCGCCGGTCGACGCACCGCAGGCTGCATTCTGCGAAGCCGGGCTGGTTCCGGGGTAATACCCGATGCAGGGATCCTGGAAGGTCGGCGCATCGCTGGCCGGACCGCCGTAGATCTCGCTGATGCTGGGCGCACGGAACACCTGCGAAATCGTGCCGCGCAGCAACAGGTCGTCGATCGGACGCCATTCGATGGCGATCTTGCTGTTGGTGGTGTTGCCGACCGACGAATACTTCGAGTAGCGGCTGCCGAGGTCGACATTCAGGGACTTGGCGAAGGGCATGTCCTTGAGCACCGGGATCAGCACCTCGGCGTAGGCCTCCTTGACATTGAAGCCGCCCTGGACCGGCGACGTGCAACCGGTGCCCAGCGGGCAGGTGAACGTCAGCGGGTTGGTCTGGATCGAGGTGCTCACGGTCTGGTTGGTGTATTCCTTGCGATACAAGGCACCAACCGCGAGGCTGACCGTACCCGCCGGCAGTTCGAACAGGTTGCCGTTGGCGTTGACCGAGGCTTCACGCGAGATGTAGATCTGCTGCGTGAACGGCGCCGCGATGTAGTTGCGGAGCAGTGCCGTCTGCGCCGGATCGTTGATGTTGAAGATATTGAGCGGGGTGCAGCCGGCGATCGCCGTGGTCGGGTCGCCCGGGGTGCCCACGCAGGTTGGCACACCACCGACCAGCATCGATGGGCCCAGCGCCGGCCCCATGTTGGCCGTGTTGACGAAGCCCGAGGTGTGGGTGCCCTGGCTGGTGTGTCCGTAGTTCAGGTCGGCATCCCACTGCCACGAGGTCTCGCCGATGCCGCCGCGCAGGCCTGCGAACACCTGATCGGTGGTCGTGGCGTATTGCTGCTCGCGCTGGCCGAGGCCCAGGAAGCGCTGCATGAAATTCACCTGGCCGCCCGGCTGCGTGGCGCCGCCGGGACCGAAGGTGACGCCGAACGGGTTGTACATGTTGTACTGCGAAATCGTCACGCCCGCGCTGTTGGCGTCGAACGGGTACGGAGCGATCGCGTAGTTGGACGTGGTCTTGTTGTGGAACACATCCATGTAGGCCTGGATGTTGTCCGTCAGCTGGTAGGTGCCCATGGTGAAGAAGCTGACGCGCTCCTGCGGGGTCATCAGCAGGTTGACGGCCTGGTAGTTGTAGGCGTCCGTCTTGCCGTTGTAGCAACGGTAGTCCGACGTCGCGGTACCGTCGGTGCCCGGCAGCTTGGTGACCGAACCGCAACCGTAGGAGTTGCCGGCAGGCAGGAAGATGCGGCCATTGGGATTGCGGCTGGAGCCGGCGGCGAACACCGAACCGTAATACAGATACAGGGCGTTCTTGGAGAAGCTGCGGTTGTTCGAGGAGACGCTGTCGTACTTGTTGTAGTCGATCCCGGCAACGATGCTGCCCTTGTCCGAGGTCTGGCCGAACAGCGCCGACCAGCCCTGACGGGCCCCATCGCTGGCATCGGAGACACCGTAATTGGTGCTGAACTCGGCGCCCTGGTAGTTCTTGCGCATGATGAAGTTGACGACGCCGCCGATGGCGTCGGAACCGTACACCGAGGACGCGCCGTCCTTCAGCACTTCGACACGCTCGACCATGGCGGCCGGGATCGTGTTGATGTCCGGGGCGCCCTGGGACGGATCCTGCACCATGCGGTGCCCGTCGATCAGGATCAGGGTGCGCTTGACGCCGAGGCCGCGCAGCGAAATCGTGGCTGCGCCATCACCGCCACCATTGTTGACCTGCGTGTTGGTGGCCTGACCGGCGATCGCCGGGGTCTGCTGCACCAGATCGCCCAGCGTGACCGCACCGCTCTGGGTAATGGTCTGGCGATCGATCGCGAAGACCGGGTTGGCCGTCTCGATGTCGACGCGACGGATGCGCGAACCCGTGACGACGATCGTCTCGAGCTGCTGGGCCTTCTTGTCGCTGGGGGGATTGGCGGCGGCGTTGCCGGTGTCCTGCGCGAAGGCAGGGACCGCAACTCCGGCAGCAGCCACGGCGCCCACAGCAAGGGCGAGGCGGACCGCCGACGAAAGCTTGTTCGTGTCGAGTTTCATACTCTCTCCAACGTTCGGTGTGGTGACACGTTTCGGGGACAAGTGATCCATCCTGGAACGGCCGCGGTGGCCCACCTCTGCCCTGGTAGCGTCGGACTCTAACAACTTTCTAACCCCGGGGGAACCCCTGCTTCACGTACGGGCGCGCATGCCGGCACGCGGCTTGCGCGGTCCGGCCACGGGGTCATCGCCCTTGGCAGAACGCAGGGTCCGGCGGGCACCTCGCCCGAAGATCGGATCCGTCGGCTGCAGTCCAAGAACGGCAGCAAGGCAGTCACCCACCGTGCGATCGATCGCATGGTCTGCGGCGCCGGCCACACGGCACGCCCGCTGCGCGCCGTGAGGGCCGCGAGCGGGAAACGCGCAGCAAACCGCGCAGTGGTCTCAGAGATCCTGGTGATACTGGACGTAGGGGATGCGCGAGGCGTCGGCGGGCTGGCCGGCGATCGCGGGCGGGGTGCCGAACGACCACAGGTTCTGGGTGCCGACGCTCAGGGCGCCCTGCCACGGCAGGCGCCAGGTGATGCCCAGGTCGATGGTGCTCCAGTGCTGATAGGGACCACCGGGAATGCCGATCAGGGCATTGGGCTGCAGCACGCGACCGGTGATCACGCCACTGATGGCGCCGCGGTCTACGCCGAAGCTCAACGAGCGCTCGGTCAGCCCGCTGAAGGTCAGCGGCAGATCGCTGCGAGGCTGCAGCTGGCCATAGCCGGCACCGAGTTCCAGGCGCGTTTCGCCGAGCGTCATGTGCCCCTGTGCGCGCACGGTGGTGCTGGTGCCCAGCAGCCCCAGCGGCAGGCCGCCCAGCGGCTCGGCCATGTAGGCGCCATAGAGCGGGGCCAGCGTCGGCGTGCCGCCCAGCAG
>JAJXYE010000084.1 GCA_021780735.1 Pseudomonadota bacterium
GACCACATCCCGGTGTTCTCGCCGCAGTATCCGCAGGGCATCGAGGTGCTGAAACTCGGCCTTGACGATGGCAACGTCATCGCTTGGGCGATAGTCGGCAAGACGTTGTGGCTGCACACATACGATCGTCGCAACGACAGGCAACCGGACGGCTTGTTCTGGTCACTGAACCTTTCGGCCGTGCTCTGACGGCGCCACCCTTCAAACAACGGATCACCACGCTCAGGGAGAGAGGACATGGCGGATTTTGCACTGGCACCGGGAGAGGCGACCAACATTGCCCTCAATGCCTATTTCGCGCTCAAGGACTGGGCACTGAAAGAACCGACGGCGGGCGTCGAATCACGAGGCAGGGTGCAGGACCTCGTACTCGGCTCGGGCAACACGAACGGTGCTTTTCCAACGAACAGCTCCGTGGGCAGGAACTTTCCCGGCGCGCAACTTGGCCGGATATTCACTGGCAGCACCGGTTGGAATACGGTGTCGGGTTTCGGTTACGTCCTGCACTTCGAGCGCGGCGGGCAACACCACGCGATCATCGCCATGCGCGGCACGCGTCCCGAACTGGGCTGGTATGACCTCGGCACTGATTTTCGCTTTGCGCATACTGGTTTCGGCAATTTCGGTCGCATCCACAAGGGCTTTGCCAACACGTTCGGAAGCATCTTGCCGCAGCTGCAACGCGAACAAGGCGCGATCCTGGCTGCCGACGTCATCCATTGTGTCGGCCATAGTCTTGGCGGGGCCATCGCGACACTTGCGGCCGCCCACTACGCCGCACTGAACAGAAACGTGCGGCTCCACGCCTTCGGCAGCCCTCGCGTCGGCTATCGCAATGCGCATCAGGCATTCGAGCGTCGTATCGGCATGGGCAACATCTATCGTGTCGCCCACAACCGCGATCCGATCACGATGGTTGCCACCTATCCGTACAAGCATGTACTGGCACCCTACACCGAGCCGAACAACTTCACGCTGGACTCACCGTTCTCCAGCATTACGATGGACAACCACGACATGCAGGCCTATGCAGGAACGCTTCGTGGCGCCAACGAGTGGAGCGCGGTGCGTGGCATCGCTGCGGCATGCGATCACTCGAACAGCAAACTGGCGCAGGCACTGATGGCCGACACCAGCATGAGCTGGTTCAGGAAGCTCACGCTCAACACGCTGGCTGCCCTGCTGACGCTCTTCGAGCAGGTGCTGCGCGGTGCCGCACGTTTGTTCTACGAGGCCGTCACCGGTATCGACGTACTTGCCGCGCTTGTCTGCGACGGCATCAAGCTGCTCGGCGAAGTGGGGGAACATCTGAAATACCTGCTGCGCATGGCAGCACGCTGGGCCGATATTCATGTGGCCAACGACGCATCGCTCACCAACACCGTGATCCGCGCCATCCTGCAAGCCATGACCAGCCGCATCAACCAGGTCGGCATCGCGGCGCTGCAGCGGGCCGCATCCCGAATAAGGCCAGTTCCGCTGCTGATCGCCGGCGGCATGCTGATTTCGGCCTCGGCGCTGTGACGGCCATGAATCGCAACGAGTTCTCCTTGCTGTTGTTGCACGCGAATGCATTGCCGATGCTGCTGATGCAGCAGTTGATGGGTGAAGTGAGCGAGGAGCTCGCGCGCGCCGAGCCGCCCGCCGACGACGGGCTCACCGATGAGCAGCGCGAGGAGCAGTCGCGCATCGCGCTGAACGATCTGGCCGACCGCATCGAAGCCGACCCGGAACTGGCGGCACTCAGCGTCTTCAACTTCGGCGCCCCGCCCCTGCCCGACGAGGAAATCGATCGCATGATTCAGCAGTCGCGCGAGGAAGATGCCGCGATAAAGCAGACCATGGCCAGTCTCGACGAGATGCCAGATGGCCCGCTCGATCTCGACACGTTTCTGAAGCACGCCTATGCCAGACCACTGCCTGCAGCGCGGATCGACGCTGCCTTCGCACGCGCGGATATTTCCGCGCTTGCCGCATCGCTCGCGCAGTTGCCGGCCGATTTGCCGCCGCTCACAGCGCCCATGGATGGCAACGGCCTGGCGCGCTGGCTGGCCTTCTTCCGCACGGAAGACGAGCAATGCGAGGCACTGGTGTTTGCGGTCACCCGCCTCGACGAGGGCGCCTGACGCACGCCCCTGAATTCATGCAAGACAATTGCCGACATCGGGCCTCAAGAGCCGCGCAGGTCGAGGAACTTGCACGGTGGTTGCCGAACGAGGCAAGTGGCCCTGACGAGTATTGCATCGGTCCGTACCACGGCTTGCTCCGGGCCTGAATGGCTGCGGATATCGTTCGCGCGGCCTGCGTTGCCGTCGAACCCACGTTGACGAGGGCGGGAGAACCCTCACCTCGCAAAGGTCATCTTCAGGAGATTGCAGCCGGCACCTTTTCCAGCACACCTCTCCCGGCTACGCTGCAGAACGATATCCGCACGGCGGTATTTCGATGACGATGCCAAGGCAAACCTGCGCGAGCTGCGCGCTGTATCAAACCGAAGACTCGACCAGTCGCTGCGCCTGGCGCCTCATGCAGGACATCAACGCGACTGAAGCGCGAGCGGCATGAATACCGGCACCAACGGTCCCCGCGGCAGCCTGGTTTCTGTCGGCGTGGGGATGACACTGGGTGCGCATCTGGGCCCGCTGGCGCGCAGTCATATCGAGCAGGCCGACGTGGTGTTTGTCGCCGCCTCGGACGGCATCGTCGAACAGTGGATCACCCGCATGCACCGGGATGTGCGCAGCCTCCAGCCGTTCTATCAGGAAGGCAAGTCGCGCTTGCACACCTATGAGCAGATGCTGGACGCGATGTTGACCGAGGTTCGCGCCGGCAAGTGGGTGTGCGGAGCGTTCTATGGCCATCCCGGCGTGTTCGCCTGGGTACCGCACCGGGCTATCGAACTGGCTCGCAGCGAGGGTTTCCACGCGCATATGCAACCGGGCATCTCCGCCGAGGATTGCCTGTACGCCGATTTGGGCATCGACCCGGGCGCTTGCGGTTGCCAGCACTTCGAGGCCAGCCAGATCCTGTTCTACCAGCGGCGCATCGACCCGACCGCCTATCTCGTGTTGTGGCAGGCGGGCGTCGTCAGCGACCAGTCGATGACACGCTACAGCACCGGCGCGGCCCACCGTCAGTTGCTGGTCGAGGTGCTGGCCCGCGATTACCCATTGCAACACGAGCTGATCATCTATCGCGCCGCCACGCTGCCGATCGAACGGCCACGCATCGATCGCGTCGCACTGGCCGACTTGCCACAGGCCGAAATCGGCATGGCCGAGACCGTGGTGGTTCCACCGGCTGGTCCGCTGCGGGTCGACCTGGCGATGCAGGCGCGGTTCGCGGCACTGGATCGTTCCCTGGTCAAAGCTCGCTGAGCACATGGTCGGCAGCTGCGGATTATCGGTGCACAACAGGCCACGCGCACTGACAACGATGCGCCGTGGCGAGACGGGCGCGTTCGAGCGAATCGAAGGGCTGGTGACGGAGTTGCGCGAGCTGTCCGTCCACGCGCCGATCAGCCAGCCATGTTGTTACGATACGGTCACGGCAGGTGAAGTTCACGGGGGGCGACATGTCCGACGTTATCGAGTTCATGGAAAGAATGGGCGGCGACGCACAGTTGTCGCAGGCGCCGCCGGATGAGCTGGCTTCGGCCATGCTCGACAGCGGAATCGCACCCGAACTGCAATCGGCCATGCTCGCCAGGGATAGGCAACGGCTCGGCACCCTGCTCGGAGCGGCGCCAACCTGTCCCCTGGTTTTGCCACCCAGCCCCGCACCAGGGCCGCATCCGGGGCAACCGGCGCCACCACCGCCGCCGCCACCGCCACCGAAAAAGAAGCAGCGCGGCCAAGACTCTTCGGTTTAGCGCAAGCCCACCCGAGCGGGTCAATGTCCTTTCCCAGCACATGATGTCGGATCCTGCTGGCGAGTGCAGTCAGCTGCGCTGCCTTGCCTGCGGGTGTGGCCCGCGCTGGCGCGCCCGTCAGCAGTGATCCCCATGCGGATCTGATGCAAGCCGAGAAACAGGCGTGCACCGGCACGTTTTCGGCGAAATGCAGGGATCTGCTGAATAGACTGGATCAGGTGGCTGACCAACTCCAGCCGGAACAGCGCCAGCACCTGCGCTTCGATCAGGCATGGGCGGCGGCCCTTTCCGGTGACTACCGGAAAGCGGACGCGTTGCTTCAAGGTATTCTCACCGAATCGAGCGATCCGAACCTGCGCATGCAGGCTGCGATACAGCAGGTGAATCTGCTGGCGGAGCAGTCACGCCACGAGCAGGCTTTTCGCCGGTTGAGCCAGCTGATTGTTCCATTGCAGGACGGAACGGGGATTCACCCGAAGATCCGGGAACGCGGCTTCAACATGGCTTCGGAGCTGTATGCCGAGGCTGGCCAATACGAGCTGGCCTCTTATTACGCCGATCAGATTTTCAAGCTGGGCCTGGCAAGCCCCGGATACACCTGCGTGGACGATCAAACGCGGATCGAGGCACGCTTTGGCGGCGGCCAGTGGCAGGGCATCGAATCGCTGATCCGCCAGAGTATCGACGTCTGCATGAAGGAGCACAACAGCCTCTACGCCAACGGCATCCGCTACTTCGCGGCCAGGCTGTACCTGAAGCAGGGGCATGCCGGCAAGGCACTGGCGTTGCTGCAGAAGAACTACCCGACTGTGCAACGCGACGACTATCCGTTGCAGGTTCCGCAGTTCAGCGCCTTGCTGGCCGAGGCCTACTGGAAGGTCGGGCAGCTGGAGCCTTCGCGCCAGGCTTCGCTCGCCGCGATTGCCCACGGCACCAGCACGCCCTACGCCGAACCGATGGTTACCGCCTATCGGGTTCTGTATCTGCTGGACAAGCAGCAGGGCCTCTGGCACCAGGCACTGGTTCACCACGAGCAGTACATGGCCGCCGCACGGGGGCATCTGGATCACCTCAATGCCAGGTCGCTGGCCTATCAGACCGTTCACCAGCAGGTGTTGGCTGAGAAGACGCAGATCTCGGCGCTGAACAAGCAGAACGAGATCCTGCAGCTGCAACAATCACTGGGCCAGAAGGCGATGCTCACCAGCCGCCTGTACACCCTGTTGCTGTTGTTGACACTGGCCTTCATTGCCTTGTGGAGCGTACGAATCAAGCGCTCGCAGCTGCGCTTTCAGAAGCTGGCACGCCGCGACGGCCTGACCGGAATCTACAACCGCCAGCACTTCATCAACGAGACCGAGCGGCAGCTGCGCTACTGCGCCCGCTCGGCGCGCGAAGCCTGTGTGGTGCTCATCGACCTGGATCATTTCATACGACTCAACGACACGTTTGGCCACGCCGTGGGTGACAAGGCACTCCGTCAGATGGTGCAGGTCTGCCAGGAAGACCTGCATTCGACCGATATCCTCGGCCGCATCGGTGGCGAGGAGTTCGGCATCGCGCTACCCGAATGCTCGCTTGAAAACGCCAGCGCCCGTGTCGAGCAGCTGCGCATGGCCATTGCCGCAGTCGCGTGGCATGAAGGGGCGACCGATGTCCTCATGTCCGCCAGCTTCGGCATCGCCACCACCGCTCGATCAGGTTATGACCTGCATCAGCTGATGATCCACGCCGACGACGGGCTGTACGAGGCGAAGAGCAGGGGTCGCCATTGCGCCGTCGTGTTTGACCCGACACTTGGCGCGCACATGGATCGCATGCGCCAGTCCCTCCCCTCCCCGCTGGAGATCGAACCGGGCATCTGACCAGGTCGCACGGCAGGTGAGCAAACCGGTCGCCCTGGTTCAACGTGCTTCAAGAACGGCAAACGCTGGCGAAAGACGACCCAGCCCTCCCTTCCCGCTCGACTCTCGCCCCCTGTGCAGACGAACGGGTCGCCAGCGCAGACACCACCTCCATCACCGCTGTGCTTTCCCGATTTCCCCATCGTGGTCAGGCATCCCCCGGCGGATCCGGGGGACGCGCATCCTGCTCTAGCTTCCCCCGTCCTGCGCCGGCATCTGCGGGTGGTAGTCCGGATAGGCGGGGTCGGGATAACTCGGCGCCGGGTGCGCCTTGAGCTGCTGCATCAGCACCTCGACCGCCTTTTCCAGCTGCGGGTCGTGGCCCTGGCGGATCAGTGCCGGATCCTGCCAGACCTCGATATCCGGCGCGATGCCGTGGTTCTCCACTTCCCACTGGCCATGCAGGCCGAAGATCGCCCAGCGCGGCGCGGTGACGCTGCCGCCGTCGAGCAGGGGCGGGTAACCACCGATGCCGACCAGGCCACCCCAGGTGCGCTCGCCGATCAGCGGACCGACCCCGCTGCGCTTGAAGTACCACGGCAACGCATCGCCACCGGAGCCGGAGAACTGATTGATCAGCATCGCCTTGGGGCCATAGATCGCCTGGGTTGGCTCGGTGTAGGTCTGACCTTCGCGTGACATCAGCCGGCTCATCGGTTTGCGCTGCAGCGCATCGACGATGTAGTCGGCGAGCTGGCCACCGTGGTTGTAGCGTTCGTCGATCAGCGCCCCATGCTTGTCGGTCTGCGCAAAGTAGTAACGGTTGAAATTGCGGAAGCCGCCGCCGGCGGTATCCGGCAGGTACACATAGGCCAGCTGGCCACCGCTGAGGCGGTTCACCAGTTGCCGGTTGTGCTCGATCCAGTCCAGATGGCGCAGGCCGAATTCACTCTTGATCGGCACCACGGTGACATTGCGCGCGGCGCTGCCGTCGGCATGCGGGCCGACCCGCAGCACCACCTGCTTGCCGACGGTCTGCTG
>JAJXYE010000280.1 GCA_021780735.1 Pseudomonadota bacterium
AGGCCAGGCGCAGCAGACTGAGGGGATGTTGCGCCGCGGGCTTGTCGTCGAGGCCGTGGGCAATATGGCCGCCGGCCATCGGGCAGTCGCTGGTGAAGTGGTCGGCCTCGGCCTGGCTGACGCGGCTTTCCACCGGCCTGGCCAGCTTGCGCGACAGCGCGTAGGTCTTGTGCTTCACGCCGTAGGTGCCGTCGTGACCGGAGCAGCGTTCGATCGTGGTCACTTCAGTGTCGGGCACCAGTTGCAGGATGTCGCGCGTCTTCGGCCCGATCTTCTGCACGCGCTGGTGGCAGGGCACCTGCCAAGCGACCTTGCCCAGCGCGGTCTTGAAGTCGGTGTTGAGCAAGCCGGCCTTGTGCCGTTCGGCGAGATATTCGAACGGGTCGAAGAAGTGCTCGCGCACCAGCGCCACGTCGGCATCGTCGGGGAACATCAGCGGCAGCTCCTGCTTGAACATCAGCACGCAGGACGGGATCGCCGCGGTGAAGTCCCAGCCTTCGCGGGCCATCCTGGCCAGCACCGGGATGTTGCGCTCCTTGTATTTCCTTACCGTCTGCAGGTCGCCCAGTTCCAGCTTGGGCATGCCGCAGCAACTTTCCTGCTCGACCAGCCGGGTCGGGATCGCGTTGTGGGTGAGGATGGCAGCGAGATCCTCGACCACGCCGGGGTCGGAGTGGTCGCAGTAGCAGGTGGCGAACAGCGCCAGCTTGCCCAGCGTGCGGCCGGCGGCGGTGGCTTCGCCGCTGCCATCGAGATCACGCAGCCGCCTGCGCGCGCTGGGCGTGTGGTATTCGGGAACACGGGCGCGGGCATCCACGCCCATTGTCTTTTCCAGCAACTTGCGCGCGGTGGGGTTGCGGTTGGCCGCATTGATCACCTGCACCACCACCGGGATCGAGGCCAGCTTGCCGACGGTGTGCGTACTGGAAAGGATCTTCGCCGACAGCGGCGCGCCTTTCCGCTCGAACGCCACGGCCTTGGCGCGCAGCATCAGGTGCGGAAAATCCACGTTCCACGCATGCGGCGGCGTGTACGGACACTTGACCTGGTAACACAGGTCGCACAGATAGCACTGCTCGGTGACCTTCGGGTAGTCGGCCTTGTCGACGCCGTCGATCTCCATCGTCTTCGACTCGTCGATCAGGTCGAACAGGGTGGGGAAGGCATGGCACAGGCTGACGCAGCGGCGGCAGCCATGGCAGATGTTGAACACCCGCTCCATCTCGGCATCCAGTGCCTGCTGATCCATGAACTCCGGCTTGAGCCAGTCCAGTGGATGCCGGGTGGGCGCCTGCAGGTTGCCTTCGCCGCTTTCGTGGATCAGATCCATCGGTGGCCTCCGGTAGGAGGGGCTAGGTAGGAGGGGTCAGAGTGCCTTTTCGCTTCAGCGAAAAGGCACTCTGACCCCGGTGCGCGGCCCCCGGGTCGCGTCAGCCCAGGTCGTTCAGTGCCTTGGTGAAGCGGTTCGCGTGCGAGCGCTCGGCCTTGGCCAGGGTCTCGAACCAGTCGGCGATCTCGTCAAAGCCTTCGTCGCGTGCGGCCTTCATCATGCCCGGATACATGTCCGTGTATTCGTGGGTTTCGCCGGCAATGGCGCTTTTCAGATTCAGGTGGGTTTCGCCGAACGGCAGTCCGGTGGCGGGGTCGCCGACCGCTTCCAGATATTCCAGATGGCCATGCGCATGGCCGGTCTCGCCTTCGGCGGTGGAGCGGAACACCGCGGCGACGTCGTTGTAGCCCTCGACGTCGGCCTTGCCGGCGAAGTAGAGATAGCGGCGGTTGGCCTGGGATTCACCGGCAAAGGCATCCTTCAGGTTCTGCTCGGTCTTGCTACCTTTCAGCTTGCTCATGACATCACCTCGTGGCGTGTGGCTGGGAGGAAAAGCCGGGGTGGCCAGCAAGGGCCCGTATCAGCCGAGCCTAGTCCGCGCCGGCTCGCCGATGAAATTGATTGTCTCGATGGCTTGCATAGCCTGCAGCTATCGAATGGCGCGCTTGCGCGCAGCCGGCGTGTCCTTCGCCGGCGGCATCGGCGAGGCCGCGGAATGGGTGTCGAGCAGTTCGGCCGGCAGTTGCCGCAAGACATCGGCCAGCTTGCCCAGAAACCCTTCCATCGCCGAGCTCTTGCGCCAGACCATGGCGATGCGCCGGCTCGGCGGGTGACCCTTGAACTCGATCAGGTGCAGGCCATCGACCGGCGCCACCGGCGGCTTCACCGCCATCACCGGCAGCAGGGTGATGCCCACGTTCGCGGCCACCATCTGGCGCAGCGTCTCCAGGCTGGTGGCGCGAAAGCCGCCATGCTCGCCGGCGCCGGCCAGGTGGCACACTTCCAGCGCCTGGTCGCGCAGGCAATGGCCGTCTTCGAGCAGCAACAGATTCTGGTTGGACAGGTCGCGCAGTTTCAGCAGGCCCGGCTTGTGCGCCAGCGGGTGCTGTTCGGAAACCGCCAGCAGGAACGGTTCCTCGAACAGGAACTCGCTGTGCAGGCTGTCCTCGTGCAGGGGCAGGGCGAGGATGCCGGCATCGAGCCGGCCTTCGCGCAGCAGACGCAAGATGGCTTCGGTCTTCTCCTCGACCAGCAGCAGTTCGAGCCTGGGAAAGGCGGCGCGCACCAGCGGCAGCGCATGCGGCAGCAGGTAGGGTCCCAGCGTCGGAAAAATGCCCAGCCGCACCGTGCCCGATTCCGGGTCGAGCGTGCGCCGCGCTACCGCGCGGATCTGCTCGACGCCGCCGAGCACGTCGCGTGCACGGATCGCGATGTCGCGACCCACCTCGGTCAGCAGCACCTTGCGCGGTGTGCGTTCGACCAGCGGCACGCCCAGTTCGTCCTCCAGCTTCTTGATCTGGGTGGACAGCGTCGGCTGGCTGACGAAACAGGCTTCGGCCGCGCGACCGAAGTGCCGGTGTTCGGCGAGGGCGACGAGATACTGGAGATCGCGCAGGTTCATGGCGAAGCCATCCAGGCAATAGTCGGAAACTATGGTGTCGATGGTAACTATCAATTGGAACAATACACCGCCACGCCTTACCCTGCACCTGTGAATCCTTGAAGCACCCCGTGCGTGCGCGCTCCCCCGCTGCCACCCGGGTTGCACCCCACCGGCGCGAGCCTGTCCTCGTCGCCGGTTTTTTTTTGCCGTCTGCGGCATCCGCACCGTGGAGTTCTTTGTGCTCGCCGCTGCCTGGGGCGAGTCGGCTGTGCCTTCTGGCACTGTGCCGAAAGTCATCCCTTCCCTAGCGTGAGGGTTTTCCAGGCTCCGGGAACCAAACCATGCACCGTCTAGTCCGTCCGCTGCTGTTCACCGCGCTCGCAGCCAGTTGCAGCACCGTCTTTGCCGCCGCCGGAC
Organism: Pseudomonadota bacterium; assembly: GCA_021780735.1. GTDB lineage: Bacteria > Pseudomonadota > Gammaproteobacteria > Xanthomonadales > Rhodanobacteraceae > Rhodanobacter. The sequence goes on from JAJXYE010000280.1 coordinate 3,351, forward strand.
AGGCGCCGCAGGGCCGCCTGCCCGGTTGGGCCTTGCCGCAGTCGTATCGCATCGCGTTCAAGGTGGATCCCGCGCGGAAGAACTTTTCCGGGGTCACCACGATCAGGGTGAAGTTGAGCCGCGCCTCCGATCACCTGTGGCTGGACGGCAAGGATCTGGTGGTGTCGAAGGTGACGATCACCGACGCCGCCGGCATGTCGCATACCGGCAAATACGTGGAGGTCGATCCCGCCGCTGGCGTGGCGCGGGTGGACTTCGGCAAGGAGTTGAAGCCGCAGGTACTGACCCTGACGTTCGACTACAGCGCGCCGCTCAACGGCCAGCTGCAGGGCCTGTACAAGGTCAGCGCCAAGGGTCAGCCGTACGCCATGACGCAGATGGAGCCGATCAGCGCGCGTTACGCGTTTCCGGGTTTTGACGAGCCCGGTTTCAAGACGCCGTTCGACATCAGTCTGACCATTCCGGACGATCAGGTCGGTGTGGCCAACACCAGCCAGGTCAAGCAGACGCCTGCCGGCAAGGGCTGGAAGACGCTGACCTTCGCCCGGACGCTGCCGTTGCCGACCTACCTGGTGGCCTTCGGCGTAGGCCCCTGGAGCATCGCCAGCGCACCGGACATCGCGCCCGACGCGTACCGGGCGAAGCCGCTGCCGTTGCGTGGCATTGCGCCGGCGGGCGAGGCGCATCGCATGCAGCATGTGCTCGGCGAGACGCCGAGCATCATTCATGCGCTGGAGAACTACTACGGCTTCGGCTACCCCTGGGACAAGCTCGACCTGCTGGCGGCGCCGGACTTTTCCGCCGGCGCGATGGAGAACGCCGGCCTGGTCACCTTCCGCGACTGGCTGCTGCTGCTCGACAAGGACTCGCCGGCGCGCAATGTGCGCGGTTCGTTCAATGTCACCGCGCATGAGCTGGCGCATCAATGGACCGGCGACACGGTGACCACGGCCTGGTGGAACGACATCTGGCTGAACGAGGCGTTTGCCACCTGGATGCAGCAGAAGATCACCATGCAAGTGCATCCGGAGTACCGCGCCGACCTCGATCGCGTGCGCGGCGCGGAGGGCGCGATGAACAACGACGCGCTGGTCAGCGCGCGCAGCATCCGCCAGCCGATTACCGGCAATGGCGACATCCTCACCGCGTTCGACGGCATCACCTATCAGAAGGGTGCCGGCGTGATCGCCATGTTCGAGAACTATGTCGGCGACAAGACCTTCCAGAAAGGCATGCGCGCGTACATCCGCAAACACAGGTTCGGCAACGCCGACGCTAGCGACCTGGTCGGCGCGATTGCCGCCGCGGCCGACAGGGGTGAAGCGTTCAAGCAGGCTTTCAACAGCTTTCTCAACCAGTCCGGCGTGCCGTATGTCCAGACCAGGCTGGAGCAGAAAAACGGCAAGACCGTATTGCAGCTGAGCCAGAGCCGTTACCTGCCGCTGGGCAGCAAGGGCGATCCGAAGCGCATCTGGGGTGTGCCTGTATGCGTGCGCTATGGCACGGCCGATGGCAGCAAGGTCAGCTGCGAAATGCTGGACAAGGCCACCGGCTCGATGCCGCTGGCCGGTGCCAGCACGCCGACCTGGGTCATGCCCAACGCCAACGCCAGTGGCTACTACCGCTTCAGCCTGGGCAAGCCGGAATTGGTCGGCCTGACCGCCGAGGTCGGCAAGCTCAGCGATGCCGAGCAACTGGCCTACGCCGACGCGATCAACGCCAGCTTCCGCCGCGGCGACCTGGATGCCGGAGACGTGCTGGCCGCATTCAAGCCGCTGACCACGTCGAAGATCCGCGAAGTGGCCACCGCGCCGCTGGGTCAGCTGGACTGGATCTATCGGCACGAAGCGCGCAGCGACGCCCAGCGCGCGCGGGTGACCGCATGGGTCAAGGCCGCCTACCTGCCGCGGCTGGAACAGCTCGGCTACCAGCGCAAGGCCGGTGAATCGGAGGACGACTCGCTGCTGCGCAGCACCCTGGCCGACACGTTGGCCTTCGACTTCAAGATCCCCGAGGTGCGCGCCGCCCTGCTCAAGCAAGCTGAGGCAGCACTGCAGCGCAAGGCGGATGGACGTCTGAACCTCACGGCTGCCGATCCCGACCTGCTCGGCGCCGCACTGGGTGTGGCGGTGCAGGAGCAGGGCAAGCCGGTGGTCGATGCGCTGATTGCCGAGCTGCCGAAGACAAGCGACGCCGCGTTGCGCAACAGCATCCTGGGCGGATTGTCCAGCGTCGAAGATCAGGGCCTGGCCGCGCAGGTGCGCGACTTTGCCCTGGACAAGCAGGTCAAGGTCGGCGAGATGGGCTCGCTGTTGATGGGCGGTCGCGACAGCGCGGCCGGCCGCGATGCGATGTGGCAGTGGTTCACCGCGCACTACAAGCAGGTGCTCGGCCGCACCGGCAGTTTTGCCGGCGGCTATCTGCCGCGCCTGGCTGCCGGTGGCGGTTGCTCCACGGCCGAAGTCGAGCGGCTGCAGGCGTTCTTCAAGCCGCGCATGAACGATGCGGCAGGTATCGCGCGCGGGTTGGCGCAGACCAGTGAGTCGATCCAGTTGTGCGCGGCGTTGAAGGGCGCGCAGGATCCGGCAGCGATTCTGCGCTAACCACCCCTGCCCATGTTGCCGCGCCGGTCGCGAGTCCGGCGCGGCAAACCCGGCCCTGGCCATCAGGCCTCAGTCGGGTTGCGTCGGCGTCACCGAAGCGTGGCGCAACCAGGCCGCGGTCAGCAGCAGCCAGGCCAGAATCAGCGCGATCACGATCCGCTGCTCGAGGCCGCGTGGCATGCCGTGCCACAACGCGTCGATCCATATCCCCGCGAAACCCGCCAAGGCCAGCGCAAACGCCGCTGCAAAGCGGGAGCGCCCGTGGGGTGCAGCGCGCAGTCGCCATGATTGCAGCAGGGTGGCCACCGTCACGCAGAGGAACGTCGACTGCGCGGCGAGGCCGTGCAGCCAGCCTTCGAACGTGGGCGGATGGCCGGGCAGGTTGCTGTGCGCCAGAGCGGTCACGACCAGGCCGATCCCGGCGCAGGCAAACAGCAGCCACGGAGCGGTGCTGCGCTTCGCCGCGGGCAGTGCCAGAAAACAGCCCCAGCCGAGCAGGCCCAGCGTGGCGGCCAGCACGAAGTACGCGGCTTGCAGCCAGTGACCGCCGGCACCGAGCAGATAGAAGCTCAGTGGTGCGTCGATCCAGTCCAGATCCCGCCGCCGCCACTGCACCAGCACCGCCATGGCGACGAACAGCAGCAGGCCCCACCATGCCGCCGTGCCGATGCGACGGATCAGCGCCTGCGATGACGGGGAGGCGTTCAAAGTCTGCGCGTCAGCACGACGCCATCGACCGTCATCTTCCACTGGCCATGATCCTGATGTGGGGGCGCGGAGACCTTGAACGTGGT
>JAJXYE010000066.1 GCA_021780735.1 Pseudomonadota bacterium
GACTACGTATTCGCGGTGCAGCCCGACAACACGGTGAAGATGCAGCCGGTGACTACCGGTGGCGAAGCCGGCGCCAGCCGGACCGTGATCAGCAAGGGCCTCAGCGCCGGTGTGCGCGTGGTCACCGAAGGTCAGTTCCGACTCAAGCAGAACAGCAAAGTGATCCCGCTGGCGCCGGGTCAGGTGCCGCCGATGCCCAAGACCACAGCGGCCAAAGCGCGCAGCGGTGGCGTTCACCATGGCTGAGGCAGCGCCAGGCACTGGCGTGGGCATCTCGACGCTGTTCATCCGCAGGCCCATCGCCACCTCGCTGTTGATGGTGGCGCTGCTGTTGTTCGGCATCTTCGGCTACCGCACGCTACCGGTGGCGGCGCTGCCCAACGTCGAGGCGCCCAGCCTGCAGGTGACCACGCAGTATCCCGGCGCCAGTCCCTCGACTATGGCGCGGCTGGTGACCACGCCGCTGGAGCGGCAGTTCGGGCAGATCTCCGGCTTGACCATGATGAGCTCCAACAGCTCGCAGGGACTGTCGGTAATCAACCTGCAGTTCACCCAGAACCGCGACATCGCCAACGCCGAACAGGACGTGCAGGCCGCGATCAACGCCGCGCGCGGCACGCTGCCCGCGGCGCTGCCGTATCCGCCGGTGTATAACGCGGTCAACCCGGCTGACGCGCCGATCCTCACGCTTGCGCTGACTTCCAACACCTTGCCGGTGCGCGATGTCACCAACTATGCCGACAGCATCCTGGCGCAGAAGCTCTCGCAGATCTCGGGCGTGGGCCTGGTCAGCGTCGAGGGCAACATCAAGCCGGCGGTGCGCATCCAGGTCAACCCCGCGGCGCTGGCCAACCTCGGCCTCACGCTAGAGGACGTGCGCAGCGCCATCACCCAGGCCAACGTCAACGCGCCGCTGGGCAATCTCAACGGCAGCACGCAAAGTTTCACCATCGGCGCCAACGACCAGTTGCCCGATGCCGCGGCCTACCGGAACCTGATCATCACCTACGTCAAAGGCGCGCCGGTGCGGCTCAGCGATGTCGCCAGCGTGGTCAACGGCGTCGAGAACGACCAGGTGGCCGCGTGGGCCGATGGCAGGCCGGCGGTGCTGCTGGACATCCGCCGCCAGCCCAGCGCCAACATCGTGGAAACCGTGGCGGCGATCCGCGGCGAGTTGCCAGCCCTGCGCGCGGTACTGCCGGCCGGGGTCAACCTCGGCATCTTCACAGACCGCACCATCACCATCCGCGCCTCGGTGGCGGACGTCGAGTTCACCCTGCTGCTGGCCATTGTGCTGGTGGTGATGGTGATCTTCGTGTTCCTGCGCCGGCTATGGGCCACGGTGATCCCCTCGGTGGCGGTGCCGCTGTCGCTGGTGGGCACCTTCGGAGTGATGGCCTTCGCGGGCTTCTCGCTGGACAACCTCTCCCTGATGGCGCTGACCGTGGCCACCGGCTTCGTGGTCGACGATGCGATCGTGATGATCGAGAACATCGTGCGCTACATCGAAAAGGGCCATCAGCCGCGCGAGGCCGCCGAGATCGGCGCCAGGGAAATCGGCTTCACCATCATCTCGCTGACGGTGTCGCTGATCGCGGTGTTCCTGCCGCTGCTGCTGATGCCGGGCGTGACCGGGCGCCTGTTCCACGAGTTTGCCTGGGTGCTGGCGATCGCGGTGGCGCTGTCGGCGCTGATCTCGCTGACGCTGACGCCGATGCTGTGCGCGTATCTGCTGAAGCCCGGCGCGCTGCCCGCCGAGGCGCACGGCGGCGACGCGCAAGCCCGCGGCTTCTACGCGCACATGGTCGGTGCCTATGAACGCAGTCTCGACTGGGTATTCGAGCATCAGCGCACGATCATGGGCCTGTTCGCGCTGAGCGTGGCGGTGACGGTGCTTTTGTACATCGTCATCCCCAAGAGCCTGTTGCCCGAGCAGGACACCGGCCTGATCACCGGCGTGGTGCAGGCCGACCCGAGCATCGCGTTCCCGTCCATGGAGCGACGCATGCAGACGGTGATGGCCGCGCTGCGTCGCGATCCCGAAGTAGCCGGCGTAGCGGGATTCGTCGGTATCGGCGATACCAACCCCACGCTCAACCAGGGCCAGCTCAGCATCGTGCTGACGTCGCGCGCGGAGCGCTCCAGCCTGGCCAGCATCGTCGCGCGCCTGCAGCGCAGCGCTGCCGATGTGCCGGGCGTGGCGCTGTATCTCAAGCCGGTGCAGGACGTGACCCTGGATACGCGCGTGGCCGCCACGCAGTACCAGTACGTGCTGCGCTCACTGGATGCCAGTACGCTCGATACCGATGCCGAACGCATGCTGGCCGCCTTCCACAAGCTGCCCGAGCTGGCCGATGTGGACAGCAATCTCGACGATCGCGGCCGCGTGATGGATCTGCAGATCGACCGCGCCAGCGCCAGTCGTCTTGGCGTGCCGATCCAGACCATCAACGACACGCTTTATGACGCCTTCGGCCAGCGCCAGATCAGCACCATTTTCACCGAACTCAACCAGTACCGCGTGATCCTCGAGGTGGCACCGCAGTTCCGCAACATCACCGCGCTGCTCGATCAGCTCACCGTGCGCAGCAACGGCAGTGGCGCGCTGACCGGCAGCACCGCCACCAGCTTCGGCCAGGCCGCCTCCAGCAACACCTCCACCGCCACCGGCATCGGCCTCAGCAACACCGGCATCAGCGTCGGTGGCGGCAGCACCGTGCCGCTGAGCGTGCTGGTGCACGCCAGCGAAACCGCAGCGCCGCTGGTGGTCAGTCACCTCGACCAGATGCCGGCGGTGGTGCTGTCGTTCAACCTGGCGCCGGGTTATTCGCTGTCGCAGGCAGTGGACGCGATCAACACCGTGCAGCAACAGATGCAACTGCCGGATTCGGTCCGCGCCGGGTTCATCGGCTCGGCGGCCGAGTTCTCGTCCTCGCTCAGTCAGGAGGTGCTGCTGATCCTGGCCGCGATCCTGGTGATCTACATCGTGCTGGGCGTGCTGTACGAGAGCTACATCCACCCGCTGACCATCCTCTCCACGCTGCCCTCGGCCGGCGTCGGTGCGCTGCTCTCGCTTATGCTGTTCGGCCTGCCGCTGTCGATCGACGGCATCATCGGCATTATTTTGCTGATGGGCATCGTCAAGAAGAACGCCATCATGATGGTGGACTTCGCCATCGTCGCGCAGCGCGAAGGCATGACGCCGCAGCACGCCATCCGCCACGCCGCGCTGCTGCGCTTTCGCCCGATCATGATGACCACCGCCGCGGCGCTGCTGGGCGCGCTGCCGCTGGCGCTGGGCACCGGCATCGGCGCCGAACTGCGGCAGCCGCTGGGCATCAGCATCGTCGGCGGCCTGCTGCTCTCGCAACTGGTCACGCTGTACACCACGCCGGTGGTTTACCTGTACCTGGAGCGCTTCGCGGCATGGCTGCGCGCGCACGGCGTGCGCCGCGTCAACGTGGACGGCAGCGTGGCATGAACATCTCGGCACCTTTCATCAAGCGCCCGGTCGGCACCTCGCTGCTGGCCGCCGGCGTGCTGGTGATCGGCATGATCTGCTACTTCCTGCTGGGCGTGGCGCCACTGCCCAACCTCGAATTCCCGGCGATTTTCGTGCAGGCCAGCGTGCCCGGTGCCGACGCGCGCAACATGGCCAACACCGTGGCCGCGCCGCTGGAGCGGCATCTCGGCCAGATCAGCGGCATCGATTCGATGAACTCATTCAGTTCGGAGGGCTCCAGCTTCATCGTCATGCTGTACAACGTCGGCACCAACATCGACAACAAGGCGCGCGACGTGCAGGCGGCGATCAACGCCGCCGCGCCGGATCTGCCCAGCAGCCTGCGCGTGCCGCCGATCTACCGCAAGGCCAACCCCAACAACGCACCGGTGCTGATCCTGGCGCTGACCGGTACCACGCAGCCGCTGTCGGCGCTGTACAACTACGCGGACACCACGCTGTCGCCGCGCATCTCGCAGATTCCCGGCGTGGCACAGGTGGATATCAACGGCGGCGCCACACCGGCGGTGCGCGTGGACCTCAACCTGCGCGCCATGGCCGCCATGGGGCTGACCGGCGACCAGGTGCGCAACGCGCTGGTCGCTGCCAATGTGATCGAGCCGATGGGCTATCTGTCGGATGGCCACACGCAACTGGCGATCAACGCCAACACGGCGATGACCCTGCCGGATCAATTTGCCGACGCCATCGTCGCGGTGCGCAATGGCGTGCCGGTGCGGCTGAAAGACATCGCGCACGTCTATTCGGGCCAGCAGGACCAGTACCAGGCAGCCTGGTACAACGGCCAGCGCGCCATCTTGCTGATGATCCGCAAACAGGCCGATGCCAACGTCATCGCCATCGTCGACAAGGTGCGCGCGCTGCTGCCGCAGCTCACCCCGGACCTGCCCGCGGGGGTCAAGCTGACGCCGTTCTTCGATCGCACGCCAACCATCCGCGCCTCGGTGGACGAGGTGCAGATCACGCTGCTGATCAGCCTCGGCCTGGTGATCATGGTGATGCTGCTGTTCCTGCGTCGCTGGGCGCCGACACTGATCGCCGCGCTGGCCGCGCCGCTGTCGGTAACCGGCGCGTTCATCGTCATGTACGTGCTCGGCTACACGCTGGACAATTTCTCGCTGATGGCGCTGGTCATCGCCATCGGCTTCGTTGTCGACGACGCCATCGTGGTGATCGAGAACATCCACCGCCATCTCGAAAAAGGCCTGAGCCCGATGGATGCCGCACTGGCCGGCACGCGCGAGGTCGGCTTCACCGTGGTCTCGATCACCGTGTCGCTGGTGGCAGTGTTCGCACCGTTGCTGTTCATGACCGGCTTCTTCGGCATGCTGTTCCGCGAATTCTCGGTCACGCTGGTGGCGGCGATCCTGATCTCGGCGCTGGTTTCGCTCACCCTTACGCCCTCGCTATGCGGACAGTTCCTGCACGCGCATCCGCCCGCAGCGGAAACATCGCGACTGGGACGCAAGCTGGAAGCTTTCCATGCCGGCATGCGCGCGCGCTACGCCAAGGCGCTGGAGTGGGCGCTGCACCATCCACGCCTGATGGCGGTGCAGGTGCCGCTGCTGCTGGTGCTTACCATCGCGCTGATGGTGGTGATCCCGAAGAGCTTCTTCCCGCAGCAGGACACCGGCGCCATCCAGGGTTCTACGCAGGCGGGTGCCGACATCTCGCCCGAGGTGATGATGCAGCTGCAGCAGCGTGTGGCGAAAATCGTGCGGCACAATCCTTCGGTCGACAGCGTCGGTTCGCGCCTCGGCAGCTGGCACGGCAGCGGCAATACCGGCACCTTGCTGATCAATCTCAAACCGCTGGGCGACGGCCGCAGCCTGACCACCGAGCAGGTGATGAACCAGTTGCGCCTGGCCACCGCGCACGTACCCGGCATCTCGGTGTTCCTGCGTCCGGTGCAGGACATCGGCGGTCCCGGCGGCGGCAATAGCAAGACCCTGTACAGCTACAACCTCAAGGGCGACAACTACGCCGAACTGGAGGCATGGACGCCGAAGCTGGCTGCGGCGATGCGCAAGTCGAAGATCTTTACCGATGTCAGCACCAGTCTCGACGGCGCGGGCCTGCGCGAGACGCTGCGGATCAACCGCAACGCCGCCGCGCGCCTCGGCATCGGCATCGGCGCCATCGACGGCGCGCTGTACGACGCCTTCGGTCAGCGCCAGATCAGCACCATCTACACCGACATGAACCAGTATCAGGTCGTGCTCAATGCCATGCCGTCGATGGCGGCCACGCCCGAATCGATCAAGCGCCTGTATGTGCAAAGCAGCTCGGGCGGTATGGTGCCCATGACCGCACTGGCCACGATCACGCCCGGTCTGGCACCCACCGAGGTCGATCACGAAGGCCAGTTTCCGGTGGTCAGCGTCAGTTTCAATCTCGCCCCCGGCGTGGCGATGAGCGCCGGTTACGCGGCGATCAACCAGTTGATGAAGAACCTGCGCCTGCCTGGCGACATCCACGGCGGTTTCGGTGGCGATTTCCGCCGTTTCACCGAGCAGCAGAACTCGACCCCGCTGTTGCTGCTGGGCGCACTGTTGGCGGTGTACATCGTGCTCGGCATGCTCTACGAAAATCTCATCCACCCGATCACGATCCTCTCCACGCTGCCTGCCGCCGGTTTCGGCGCCATGCTGGCGCTGCTGATCACCGATACCGAACTGTCGGTGGTCTCGATCATCGCCATCGTGCTACTGATCGGCATCGTCAAGAAGAACGCCATCATGATGGTCGATTTCGCGCTGGCCGCCGAGCGCGAGCGCGGCCTGGCACCGATCGACGCCATCCGCGAGGCCTGCCTGGTGCGCTTCCGCCCGATCATGATGACCACCATGGTGGCGATGTTGTCGGCGCTGCCGCTGGCCATAGGCTTCGGCTCCGGCGCCGAGTTGCGCCGCCCGCTGGGCATCGCGCTGGTCGGCGGCCTGCTGTTCTCGCAGGCTTTGACCCTGCTCAGCACCCCGGCCATCTATCTTCTGTTCGACCGCAGCAGCCAGCGCCGTCGTGCGCGGCGCGCGGCGCATCGGGCCGCGCGCGCGGCCCGGCAAGCGCTGGTGTCCTGACCGCGCCGAGCAGCGCGACGGGCTTACGCGGCTCGGCCGCAGGCGCCTGGGTGAAGGTCTGCGCCACCAGTCACGCGCTCGCGCAGCGGTCGCCGGCGCCACGCCCGCAGGGCCACCTGTCGCGCATGGC
>JAJXYE010000048.1 GCA_021780735.1 Pseudomonadota bacterium
TACGCCTCGGCCGGAACGCTGGCCGAGGACATCGAGCGTCACCTGGATCGTCAGCCGGTGCTGGCCCATCCGCCCTCGCGCTGGTATCGCGCCAACAAGTTCGTGGCCCGCCATCGTGGCGGCGTGCTGCTGACCGCGATGTTCATGGCGGCGATTTTCGCTTCGCTGTCGGTCGCCCTGTGGCAGGCACGGGTGGCACGACAGCAGGCGCTGCGTGCGAACACGGTGCGGGACTTCGTGGAGAGCCTGTTCGCGCCGGTCCGCTACGGCGTCGCCGCCTCGAAGCAGCCCAGCCTGGACGAGCTGCTGACCCGCGGCGTCGCGAAACTCGACAACGCGCCATCCATGGATGACGGCAGCCGGGTGGATCTGCTGGCGATGTTTTCGCGCCTGTACGAGAACCTTGGCGATGTCGCGCGATCGCGCAGGCTGGCGCAACGTGCGGTTGCCCTGTCCGAGCGGACGCTGGCGCCGTCGGACATCGAGGCGATCCGCGCACTTGTCGCCCGCGGCTACGCCGAGGTGCGCATGGAGGACTACGACGCAGGCGGAGCCGACCTGCGCCAGGCCCATCGACGCATGCTCGCACAGGGCATCGGCGGCGAAACCCTGATCGATCTGCTCGGTCCGCTCGGTGCGGTCGAAGACAGCGAGGGACACGGCGAAGCCGCGCTGGATCTCGCCCGCGAGGCACTGGCCGAACGGATAGCCAGCTGGGGGCAGGATGATCCGCGCGTCGGCATCGGCTATAACGACGTCGCCTCCGCCCTGGAAGGGCTGGGCCGCTACGATGAGGCGATCGCCATGTGGCGCAGGACCTGGCAGTTCGAGCTGGCGCATTTCGGCGCTTCCAGCGATCAGACCGCTCTGGCCTTGTCCGGCTGGGCCTCGTCCGAATTTCGCGCCGGCCACTGGACGAAAGCGCACACACTGTTCGCGCAGGCCCTGGCGATGTATGCGCGCAACGCCGAGCCGCCGCAGCTCACCCAGGTGTATGCCGCGCAGAAGGCCTGCGTGCTGGAGGGGCTGCGGGCCGATCGCCTCAGCGCGCAGGCGCGTTGCCGGCAGGCGCAGGCCTGGTCGGCTGGCGGCTTCGGTGCGAATACCGCGTTGCACGGCGATTCGCTCGAAGCCACCGCCTTCGGCGACGTGGAAAGCGGTGACCTGGCCACCGCACAGACGCTGTTCGAGGCAGCACGCAAGCGCTATGGCAGCAGTCCGGAAAACCGCATGCGGATCGGCCGCGTGGACAGCGAACTGGCGGGCATCGCCTTGCTGCAAGACCGGCCCGCGCTGGCGCGCGAGCTGCTGCCGGATGCCATCGCCGGCCTGCGTACGCGCAACTACCCGATGCCGCCGCTGATCGCCGAGGCACGCCTGCTGCTGGCTTGCTCCGAATCCCCCGGCAGGCAGTGTCCGGACGATCTGCAGGCCACGGTCGAGCGCGACCTCGCCGCCGTGGCAGACGGCGGCGACCCGCAACTGTTGTGGGTGCAGACCCTGCTGGCGCAAGTGGAGCTGGAGCATGGCCAGCCGGGTCAGGCGAAGGCGCGACTGGCGGCGGCGATCGCACACGCCAGCAGCGAATTGCCGCCGGCGCACCCGCGCCGACTGGCGGCGCAGCTGTGGCTTGCCATCGCCGCGGCGCGCGATGGCGACTGTACGTACGCCGCAGCGCAGGCGAACGCCGCACGCGCGGTCATCGAAGCCGGCGATCTGGCTGCGCATCCCGAGTTGGCTCGCGCGCAGGCGCTGCTGCACCGCCCGATGGCGTCCTGCGGCATCGTGTTGAACTGAACCGCGCAGCCTCTCATCCCCTGGCTGGTCGGGCCGCACGCAACGCGCCGCAACAGCATGTCGCAATTCCCGTTCCCGTGGTGTTTTGCGTAGTGCCGTGCGCGACCGCAAGCCGGTGGCGCAGGCGCAACGACCAACCAGGGAGGCTAATCGTCATGTTCCACCATTGCGTGATCCACTCGACAGTACGCCGGCGGTTGACCGCCATTTTCGCGACCATCTCGCTGGCGGCCGGCATCAGTGCAGCAAGCGCCCAGGGCAGCAGCGAGAGCGCGCCGCGCCGTGACGCAATGATTACACCGGATCCCTCGGGCTGGCTGCAGACCCATACATCGACAGGCGGTATCGACACCGGCAACCCGTTCTTCCAGAGCCTGGGCACCAACGGACGATCGTGCAATTCCTGCCATCGCCAGGCCGAGGGCTGGACCATCTCCGCCGCCGAAGTACGCCAGCGCTTCGCCGACACCGACGGCACCGATCCGATCTTCAGCCTGGTCGACGGTGCCGTTTCGCCAGTGGCCGATGTCTCCACTGTCGATGCTCGCCGTATTGCCTATGCCATGCTGCTCAACCGCGGCGTGCTGCGCATCGGCATGCCGATGCCGGCGAACGCCGAATTCCGCCTCAGTGCCGTGGACGATCCTTATGGCTATGCCAGCGCGCGCGAGCTGTCGCTGTTCCGTCGCCCGCTGCCCGCCACCAACCTGATCTGGGACACCGCCGTCATGTGGGACGGACGCGAGACCTTCACCCCGTTCAAGCCGCCGATGGATGCCGGCGTCGACCACGCCGACGTGCGTATCAGCCTCGCCTCGCAGGCGCTGCATGCCATCCTCGGTCACGAGCAGGCCACCGCGTCACCCGGCGATGCCGTCATCGCGCAGATCGTCGACTTCGAGCTGCACAACTTCACCGCGCAGGTTGTCGACCGCCAGGCTGGCGAGCTCAACAGCGACGATGCCATGGGCGGCGCCGACATCCTCGCCCAGCAACGCTTCTGGGTCGGCATCAACGACACCCTCGACAACGACCCCACCGGCGACGCCTTCGATCCGAAGGTGATGCGTCTGTTCGACGGCTGGGACGACCCCACTGCGCGTTTCAGCCATGATTCGGGCCGCCGCGCACGCGCCGCCATCGCCCGTGGCGAACAGCTGTTCAACACCATGCCGATCGATATCACCGGTGTGGCCGGGCTCAATGACGTCACCGGCCAGGCGGTGATCCACGGCAGCTGCAGCAGCTGCCACGATGCGCCGAACATTGGCAACCACTCGATGGCACTACCGATCAATATCGGCATCGCCGATGCCAGTCGGCGCACCCCGGATCTGCCGCTGTACACCCTGACAAATTACGCCACCGGCCAGAGCGTGCAGACCACCGACCCCGGCCTGGCCATGCTCACCGGCAAGTGGGCCGACATCGGCAAGTTCAAGGGTCCGATTCTGCGCGGCCTTGCCGCTCGTGCGCCGTACTTCCACAACGGCTCGGCGGCAACCTTGATGGATGTGGTCGATTTCTACGACACGCGCTTCAACGTGCACATGAGCAGCCAGCAGAAAAGCGACCTGGTGGCGTTCCTGTCGGCGCTGTGATGGGTGGCGGCAGGATCGTGGCATGAACCCGGCAGCGGGGGCGAGGCACCGAGTCGCAGCAGGGTGTCACTCTCACCGCCGCGGCACGCTGTCGCAGTGCGCTTTCCGGTGTACGGTTTGCCCCAGACTGGAGCAGTTTCCACGCCGGCCGGAGCGACCCCATGTCGAGCAAGTCCTACAAGCAGATCACCCACGACCTCAATCAGGCCATCAGTTCCCTGCGCAGTGCGCAACCGGACACGCTGAGCGGCTTTTCGGCGATGTCCAAGGCCGCCCTGCAGCCGGGCGTGCTGTCGGCGATCGACAAGGAGCTGATGGCGTTGGCGATCGGCGTCGCCACCCATTGCGACGGCTGCATCGGTTTCCATGTCAAGGCGCTGGTTCGCCTGGGCGCCAGCTATGAGCAGCTCACCGAAACGCTGGCGGTGGCGGTGTACATGGGCGGCGGACCTTCGCTGATGTACGCAGCCGATGCGGTACGTGCATGGGAAGAGTTCGGCACGGCGAAGTGACATCCATGATGGCGCGCGCTTGCTGCCACCGGCATCGCGAACGATGAAAAAAGGCGCCGTTGCGAAACGGCGCCTTCTTCAGGTATTGCAACAGAGGCTTGATCAGAGCGCTTCGAAGATCCCCGCCGCGCCCATGCCGGTACCGATGCACATCGTCACCATGCCGTACTTCTGCTTGCGCCGGCGCATGCCGTGCACCAGGGTGGCGATGCGCACCGCACCGGTGGCACCCAGCGGATGGCCCAGTGCGATCGCGCCGCCCAGCGGATTGACCTTGCTCGGGTCGAGCTTCAGATCGCCCATCACGGCCAGCGCCTGCGCGGCGAAGGCTTCGTTGAGTTCGATCCAGTCCAGCTGATCCTGGCTGATGCCGGTCTGCCTGAGGGCTTTCGGAATCGCTTCCTTCGGACCAATGCCCATCACCTCGGGTTTCACGCCAGCGACGGAGAAGCCGACGAAGCGGGCCAACGGTTGCAGGTTGTATTCCTTGATCGCCTTTTCGCTGGCCAGCAGGATCGCGCCGGCGCCGTCGGACATCTGGCTGGAGTTGCCGGCGGTGACGGTGCCACCGAACTGGCCATTGCGGAACACGGTCTTGAGCTTGCCCAGCACGTCCATCGTGGTGCCGGCGCGCGGACCTTCGTCGGCGCTGATGCTGCGGCTGTCGGTGACGATCTGGCGGGTGGCGAGGTCGGGATAGTGATCGTCCAGCGCGAACGGGCTGATTTCGTCGTTGAACTCGCCGGCGGCCTGGGCGGCCAGCGCGCGGCGGTGGCTTTCCACGGCGAACGCGTCCTGCTGCTCGCGGCTGACCTTCCACTGCTTGGCGACGTTTTCGGCGGTGATGCCCATGCCGTAGGCGATGCCGATGTTCTCGTCGTTGAAGATCGCCGGGTTCATCGCGATCTTGTGGCCCATCATCGGCACCATGCTCATGCTCTCGGTTCCGCCGGCGAGCATCAGGTCGTCTTCGCCCAGGCGGATGCGGTCGGCGGCCATCGCCACCGCCTGCAGACCGGACGAGCAGAAGCGGTTGATGGTGACGCCGGGTACGGTGTCGGGCAGGCCGGCCAGCAGCACGCCGATGCGCGCCACGTTCATGCCTTGCTCGGCCTCGGGCATGGCGCAGCCGATGATGGCGTCGCCGATGCGGTGCGGGTCGATGCCGGGGTACTGCGCCATCACGCTGCGGATCACGTGGGCGAGCATGTCGTCCGGGCGGGTGTTGCGGAACACGCCGCGTGGCGCCTTGCCGACCGGGGTGCGGGTGGCGGCGACGATGTAGGCGTCCTGGATTTGCTTGGTCATGGTTCGGATCTCGATGGAGTGGGAACGGGGAACAGGGAACGGGGAACGTGCAGATGGCGCTTTGCTTGTTGCTGCCTGTACTGACGTTTCGTTCTCGCACCCTCCAAATCAAAAACGGCCGGGGCCGGGTTCGGGGCTGGGCATGAAGGACCGGCTTGCGACAGCCTCCACGTTCCCTGTTCCCCGTTCCCAGTTCCCCGCTTAATTCCTCAACGGCTTGCCGGTAGTCATCGTGTGGGCGATGCGGGCCTGGGTTTTCTCGGTCTGCGCCAGCGCCACGAAGTGCTTGCGCTCCAGCGCCAGCAGCCACTCCTCGTCGACCTGCGAGCCGCGCTCGATCACGCCGCCGCAGAGACAGTCAGCAATGCGGGTGGCGATGTCGATGTCATGCGGCGAGGCGAAATAGCCAGCCTGCAGGTTGGCCAGCGAGGCCTTGAAGGTGGCGGTGCCGACATCGCCGGCCACCGCCACGTTGCGGGCGGGCAGGGGTGGACGGTAGCCGCTTTCGGCCATCGCGGCAGCGACCTTCTTGGCGATGTAGAGCAGTTCGTGGCTGTTGAACACGATCAGGTCACTGTCGCGCAGCAGGCCGAGGTTCTTTGCCTCGAACGCGCTGGTGGAGACCTTGGCCATGGCGATCGTCTCGAACACCTTCTTCAGCTCCTCGAACGGGTCGGCCGGGTTCGCCTTCGCTGCGCGCACGGCCAGTTCATGCAGGCCGCCGCCGGCCGGCAGCAGGCCGACACCGGCCTCGACCAGGCCGATGTAGCTTTCCAGCGCAGCCACGGTGCGGGCCGAGTGCATCTGGAACTCGCAGCCGCCACCGAAGGCCATGCCGCGCACCGCCGCGACCACCGGCACCAGCGAGTACTTGATCGCCATGCTGGTGGCCTGGAAGTTCGCCACCATCTTCTCGAAGTCGGCGATCCTGCCGGCCTGCAGCAGACTCAGCGCGCCCTTCAGGTCGGCGCCGGCGGAGAACGGTTCACCTGTCTGCCAGATCACCACCGCCTTGAGCTTCTCCTCGGCAATCTTGATCGCGTGCTGCACACCGTCCAGCACGAAGTCGTTGACCGTGTTCATCTTGGTCTTGAACGAGAGGATGCCGACGCCGTCATCGCCCAGTGTCCACAGCCGCACGCCCTCGTTCTCCCACACCGTGGTGCCCTGGTCGAACTTCTCGCCGAGGAGCGGATCGGGGAACAACTGGCGCGCATAGACTGGATGCTGCGAACGCGGCTTGTCAGCGTTGGCGCTGGCCGAGTACGAGCCGTCCTTGCCGTGCACGCCGCTGCGGCCGTCGGTGACCCATGCCGGCAGCGGGGCGCTGCTCATGGCCTTGCCGCTGGCGATATCTTCGTTGATCCAGCCGGCGATCTGCTGCCAGCCTGCGGCCTGCCAGGTCTCGAACGGGCCGAGTTTCCAGCCGTAGCCCCAGCGGATCGCGAA
>JAJXYE010000420.1 GCA_021780735.1 Pseudomonadota bacterium
CCATCGCTGCGCTCGGGGCCGCCTGCGGCGTCCGGATTCGTTCCGGACGAATCCGTGGCAACGGAGTACTGATTTCGTCATGGAACTGTTCTCGATCCTCGGCAATTCGCAGCAACTGGACGGCGGTGCGATGTTTGGCAATGCTCCACGGGCGCTGTGGTCGCGCTGGATCGTGCCGGATGAGCAGAACCGCATTCCGCTGGCCTGCCGCTGCCTGCTGGTGAAGGATCTGGACGGTCGCAACGTACTGTTCGAAACCGGCATCGGCGCGTTCTTCGAGCCGGCGCTGCGTGAACGCTATGGCGTGGTCGAGTCCGGGCATGTCCTGCTTGAGTCACTGGCAGCGGTCGGCCTGGGCCATGCGGACATCGACGTGGTGGTGCTGTCGCACCTGCATTTCGACCATGCCGGCGGCTTGCTGGCGGCGTGGGAGGAAGGCCAGCCACCCCGGCTGCTGTTTCCGCAGGCGCGCTTTGTCACGGGAGCCGAACACTGGCGCCGCGCACAACAGCCGCATCCGCGTGATCGTGCCTCGTTCATTCCGGAGCTGCACGATTTGCTCGAAGCCAGTGGCCGGCTGGAGCTGGTCGAAGGCGAACATGCGCCCAGCCTGGGCAAGGCGGTACATTTCTCCTTTTCGGACGGCCATACGCCTGGACTGATGCTGGGCGAGGTGGCCGGCGTGGTGTTCTGTGCCGACCTCATTCCTGGTCGTTTCTGGGTGCATCTTCCGATTACCATGGGCTACGACCGCTGGCCTGAAAAGCTGATCGACGAAAAGCGGGTATTCCTCGAGGACAAGCTGTTGCGCGATGTGCGGCTGTTTTTTACCCATGATCACGAATGCGCGCTGGCACGGGTGACGCGCGACCAACGTGGTCGCTTCGCCACCGTGGATGAACAGCGCGAGCTGCCCGTTTCCGCGGCCGGAGCGATCTGATGGATCTGCGCAGGGACATGTCCTGGCGTGCGCTGGTGCTGAATATTCTCGGCGCCGTGCTGGTGCTTGGCGGCATCGGACTGGTGGCAATGACGGCGCGCGGTTTGATCGGTTACAGCGTTGCGGTAAGCCGGCATGGCGGCGAAGTGATCGATCTTGGAACGGATGCCTTGCCGGAGGCCGGACAGCACGGCTACATGGCGCGCGTCGTCGGAACGCCGCAAGTGGTCGAGGCACCGCACGATCCGGAATTCAACCTGCGCGTGAACACGCCGGTGCTGGTGCGACGCGTGGAAATGTTCCAGTGGCGGGAAATAAACGTCGGCGGGATCGTGCACTACGAGCAGGACTGGGTCGACCATCCATTGGACTCCAGTCACTTCGAGCAGCCGCACGGGCACGAGAATCCGGGCAGCTTTCCGGTCGGCGGCAAGCAGTTCGACGCCGGACGGGTACAGCTGGGCGGGTTCACCCTCGGAACCGCGCTGATACATGCCTTGCCTGGCTCGCAGAAGGTCGACCCGAAAATTCCCGCGCTGCCGGAAAACCTGGTGGCCAGCTTCAGCCGCTACCAGAACTACCTGGTGACGAGTTCGCATCCCGGCGATCCGCGTCTGGGCGATCTGCGGGTGAGCTGGGACGAAATACCGCTGCAACTGGTCACCATCGTGGGGCGCCTTGACGGCGAACGGCTGGAGGCGGCGTCCGATGCCGGAGATGGCAAGGGCTACCAGGTACAGATTGGCGACGTTCCGCTGCTGGACCTGTTCCCGGATCTGCCGATTCCGCCGGACTTCGTCATGACCCGGAGAATCCTCGCCGTGCTGCTGGCCTCGCTGGGTGTGTTCGTGCTGCTCTCGGTACACCGCCGGTACGACATCGTGCTGTCGCTGGGTCTGGGCTCGCTCGGAGTTGGCGCCGTGGCCTGCGTACTGTGGATCGGCAACGATGGCGACATGGTCGGCGGCTGGCTGGCGCTGTGCCTGTTCGGACTTGGCCTGGCGGTCTGGCGGCTGCGGCCGCGCTCGCCGTCAGATCGCTATTGATCCAAGACGTTGCCTGGCTCAGGCTGGCTGCGGCGTGAATGCTTGCAGATCCGGATGCTCGATGAACCACAGTCCGGCGAACAATTTCGGATCGATCGAATAGCCTTCCGCCGCGCGCGCAAACAGCCATGCCTCGGCCTCGTTGCGCGACACCTCGTGCACCACGATGTTCTCGCTTTCGTCGCCGCCGCCAGGGCCGACCTTGTGCAGATCCCAGGCCCGCACGAAGGCGATCATCTCGCTACTCATCCCTGACGATGAGGGCCCGCGGTGAACGAATTCCGCGCGCTGGCAGCGATAACCTGTTTCTTCCTCCAGTTCGCGCTGCGCCGCGACCAGTGCGCTTTCATCCGACTGCCCGGCCAGGTCGCCGATCAGGCCGGCCGGCATCTCGATGGTCTTCTGCAGGATCGCGACTCGGTACTGCTCGACGAACAGCACCTTGTCCTCGGGCGTCACCGCCAGGATGATCACGGCGCCAGCGGGATTGTTGCGCTCGGCATATTCCCAGCGGCCGCGTTTGCGCAGACTCAGCCAGCGACCGACACACAGGGTTTCGAGCGGCGCGCCGGCGTCGGCGGGAATGCGGCTGGCTGAATCGTTCATCGGCGACCGGGGCTGGGGAAACAAGGGCACATGTTGACCTGTCCCGGTTGCAGCGACAACCGTGGCGCTTTCAGCGCAGCAGGGCGCGCAGGCGGCTGCGGGTGAAGGCACCGAAACCCA
This sequence comes from Pseudomonadota bacterium, assembly GCA_021780735.1. Classification (GTDB taxonomy): domain Bacteria; phylum Pseudomonadota; class Gammaproteobacteria; order Xanthomonadales; family Rhodanobacteraceae; genus Rhodanobacter. The sequence continues at coordinate 2,713 of JAJXYE010000420.1, forward strand.
GTTGCACGCACAGGGCGTCAAGCTGTTCCGGCGCGCTGGAGCGACGCTGCAGTGTCTGCACCGTGCTGGCGCCGGGCGCATCGAGCGCAATGCGGGTCAGTCGGCGACACAGCCGCGCCTGCTCGGCGTGTTCGCGCAACTTGGCCGCGCAACTGGCGGCGCCGCGCAGGCGCAGGAAAGGCACCTCGTCAATGCGCTCAAGCACACTGTCCAGGCTGCCGAAGTGGCCGAGCAGGGCGGCCGCGGTCTTCGCGCCAATGCCGGGGACGCCGGGAATGTTGTCGACCGAATCGCCACACAGCGCCAGGTAGTCGGCGACCTGATGCGGATGTACACCAAGCTTGTCGTACACGCCGGCAGGCCCCCAGCGCAGGCCGCGGGCGTAGTCCCACTGCTCGTCGTGTTCGCCCAGCAACTGGCCGAAGTCCTTGTCGGCGGAAACGATCACGCTGCGCCAACCCAGTGCGCGCAGTTGCCACACCGTGCTGCCGATCAGGTCGTCGGCCTCGAAACTGTGGTCGATCATCAGGTGCACGCCCAGCGCTTCGGTGATCGCCCGGCACTGCACGAACTGCCGTTCCAGGTCCGGTGGCGGCAATTCGCGGTTGGCCTTGTAGGCCGGGTAGATCGCGTTTCGAAACGAGCTGGTCAGCGAGGCGTCGAATGCCACCGCGATGTGCTCCGGCTGGGCGTGTTCGAGCAGTTCGCACAGGAAGCGGGCATAGCCGTGAACAGCATTGACCGGATGGCCGTCCACATCGAAGAACTCGTCCGGCATCGAGTGCCAGGCGCGGAACACGTACAGGCTTCCATCGACCAGATGGATGGCCGGGAGCGCGCTGCTGGCGTCGTTCACGGCGTCCATGCAGTCAACAGGTCGGCCAGAACCGGTCGGTCCCGGTCGGGCACGTCGATCTGCGGCGTGCCGATGTGGATGAAGCCGATCACGTGCTCATGTTGGGCCAGCCCCAGCACGCCGGCGACCTGCCGGTCGTAGGCGGCCCAGCCGGTCAGCCACTGCCCGCCGTAGCCCAGCGCATGCGCGCCCAGCAGCAGGTTGTAGGCGACATTGCCGGCGCACAGTTTCTGCTCGATCTCGGGCACCTTGCTGTCGGCATCGATGCACGCGACCACGGTCAGCACCAGCGGTGCGAAGGTGTAGCGCAGGCGTTCCTTCTCGAGCTTGGCTTCGGACATCTGCGGATCATTGCCGGTGGCGATGCCGGCCAGCCGTTCGCCAAAGGCCAGCTTGGCTTCGCCCTGCAGGAGGATCAGCCGGAACGGCACCAGCTTGCCGTGGTCGGGCACGCGGATGGCCGCCTGCAGCAACGCCAGCAAGGTCGCCTCGTCCGGCGCGGGTTCGCCGAGCTGGCGCGAAGGAACGGAGTGACGTTGCTGCAGCAGGGACAGGTGGTCGGACATGGCGAGCTTCGCTGACAAACCTTCATCGTACACAATTGGTCGCGCCGGATCGGGTGCGACGTCGTCGAGGCCGGCACTTTTCAGTTGCCACTGGCCGAAACGCTGATGATTTCCCCGGAGGTCTTGCCTCCACGGACATGCGAGTAGCTCAGGCGATATTTCCCCGGTCGCAGATAGAGCTCACCCGAGGGCACCGCTTGAGCGAGCGGAATGAGCTGACCCGGGGACAGGCTGGCAGGCGCCCTGTTCAGCACCATGCGATCGGCGGGAATCGCATCCTCACCTTCGCCCGCATCGCGCGCCTCGACAAGACACGGAAAGCGACGGAGGCAGCGCAACGCGCTGACGTGATAAGGCCTGCGCAAGCCACCGAGATCAAGCCAGGTCGGGCGCCCGTCGCGCAGCGTTTGAGCAGGAAAGAACACACTGACATCGTAGCCGGCACGCAGCGTCCATGGCTTGCCGTCCGGCCGCTCGAAGATGATCGGTTGTGCTGGCTGAAGCTTGCGTGTCACCGCCGTGTAGTAGGGATGGTCATCGTCGGCGGACGCATGGGGGAACATCACGGTCTGCTCAATGGTGAGTGGGTCGATACCGGTCAGCTTGCGAAAGTGTTCGGCCATGGACTGGCCGCCGAGGAACTTCCCCGATTCCCGGATATGCGCATAGCCTGCGTTGACCACCAGGCGGGCCTGTGGATCCGCCTTGAACACCAGGCGATTGAGATTGCTGGCCTGCTCGGTTTCGCGTTCGTCGCCACTGGCATCGGGATCTGCCTCGTAGGCAACGATCCGGTAGCCCAGCCGGATTGCGGTGCGCAGCATTTCGGCGCTGATCGGCTCGCGGGTGTAGAAGCCGCTGGCGCGGATCGGATAGCCGCGCGATTGCAGCGCGCCATCGCTGCGCGAAAGCGTTTCGGCGGCAAAGTAGTTGAAGCCTTCTGCGCGCAACTTGCCAAGCAGTTGCAGGGTCAGCGTTCGTGTGAGCGGCACGTTGTGTGCCTCGTTGAAAAACACCGCCCGATAGGGGCGGGCGAGGTCGGCAATGGCCTGAATTGCAGGGCGGGCAGTGTAGCCGCCGGACAGCGGTGACGGGTTATCGTCAGGCTGCGGCTTCTGCGCAATGGAAAAGCTGGCCGACGCTGCAGGGTAGTCACCAAGGAACGACTGAAACCAGGCCAGATACTGGTCAAAGACCTGGTGAAAGACCGGATTCCGGTTGCCCAGATAGGCTTCGTGCAGGATACGGTACTGCGCCAGCAGCCCTGGCTGTTGCTCGGCCTTCTGCATGATTGCCTGGGACTGTCGAACCGCTGCGTCCTGGCCTGCCTGCCAGTCGGCGGTGGACTGTGCCCGCGTCGTCCCTGGCACGCCGCTGGCCAGCAGCGCACAGGCAAGCATGACTCCGGCACGACAAGAGGGCATCGAAATCTCCGGCGGCGCATCTGGTCAACGCCGGTATGGTTCTACCAGCATGCGCGACGGTTGTCGCGTCCGCTTGTCATCAATTCGGTGGCGTCAGCTTGAATGAATCGGGCAGCAAGGCCGCTACGGTGGTCTGCCGGATATGGCCTTGCAGGTTGGTCAGCAGCACGGGCATGGCGTCGTCGCACAGTTCACACATCACCTGACGGCAGGAGCCGCAGGGACTGACCGGATCGGGTGTATCGGCGATCACTGCCAGGGCGACGAAGTCGCCGGGCTGGCAGCCGGCGGCGATGGCGCCGAACAGCGCGGTGCGCTCGGCGCAGTTGCACAGGCCGTAGGCGGCGTTTTCCACATTGCAGCCGTCAAACGTTCTGCCGTCGCGGGTGAGCACGACGGCGCCGACATGAAAGTTTGAATAGGGCGCGTAGGCCTGATCACGCGCGTGGTGGGCGCGAAGCAGCAGGGCGTCGAACGCAATGGTGTTGTCGGACATCGTATTCTCCGGCGATGACCCTGGCCATGGCGAGCCGGTGGGCCAGCTTACTCTGGCGGGCCTGGCCCGATCAAAGCCTGATGCGTGTGTGGCGATCCATGCTGTCCTGTGCTCGGCGCTGGAAGTCGAGCGTCCGCTACGGACAGCAGTTGTCGTCGCACGAGGTCGCAGGGCGCAGTTGCGTGACGGCGCTGCGCGAAGCGTGCGGCATTCGCGCGCTGCAGCGCCAGGATATTCGCTTCAAATGAGTGGCCAGACGAGCAGGCGAACTGCCCAGGCAGGCGCCTCTCGGCCATCGAAGTGCCGCGTTGCGAACATCTGGCATCGCGTATCCGACTCCGGCCAGACGTGCGCCGTCATCTCGCGGCGATCCGCGCCGAAGCGGATCAGCCCACGGTGTACGACGTGGGAGTGCATGGTATCCAGCCCGTTCTCCAGGCTATCGCGTCCGCGCCTGCCAGCTTGCCTGCCACGGGAAGCGTCTGATGTCGGCCACAAGTTGTCGAACCATGCCGGGCAGTTGGTCGTCACGGCGGCCATCCAGTCGCGCCAGTACCAGCGGTCGGCCGAG
>JAJXYE010000377.1 GCA_021780735.1 Pseudomonadota bacterium
GGGCGCGCACGTGCCGGCAGCCTTCGTCGCGTTCATGCACAAGGCGGCGAATTCGGCGCTGGCGATGCAGGGTTTTTTCGCGGCACTGGCCGGCAACCTGGTCGATGCGGACGAGCATCCGGTGGGCACGGCGCTGGCCGAGGAGCAACCGGTCAGCTGCCACCTGTTCTATCGCCGGCACGATGAAAGCTACAACGAAGCCCGCATGCTTTCGGTCGACGTGGATCCGGCCGATGGGGTGCTGGATCTGCAATTCCGTTTGCCGGCCGGCGTGGCGCCGGACTATCTGCGGATCGACCCGGCGGATCTCGCCGGTGTCTTTGCGTTCAGTCGGGTCGCCGTGCGCCAGCAGGCCGATCGGGATTGGTCCGTGCTTGACGGCTTGCCCGAGCGACTCGGGCATGTCCACGGCGAGCTGCTGCCGGCGTTCGGTGAGCAGAGCCTGCGCCTGGCCTGTTTCGATGACGACCCGAATCTCGAATTTGAAATCGGCAGCGTGCTGTCGCCGCGGCGCGACGCCGAGTGGCTGGATGTCGCGATCCGGGTCGAGTACGAAGCGGTGATCCGCGACCCGGCACTGTATCGGTTGCTGGAACGGCAGGCGCAATCGCCAAGTGGCCTGGTACACCTGTCGCACCAGCGGATCGATGTGCAGAACCTGGCGCGCGAGTTCCAGCAGCAGCGCCAGGAATTGCAGCAGCAGGCACTCGGCTTGTCGCAGCAGCGCCAGCAACTGCAGGATCTTTCCGCGACGCTTGCGCAGCTGCAGGAGCAATTGCGGTTTCAACAACTGGCTTTGCAGCAGCAGTACGAGCAGATGACGGCGCAGGCGCAAGCCATCGAGAGCCAGCACTCGAACCTGCATGCGACGCTGAAGCAGCTGCAGCATGGCATCGAGCTGCTTGCCAGGCGTGGCCTCGCAGCACGCATGCGGCGCTTGCTGGGGCGTGGCCGATGAGCGGGTTGGGCTCCATGGCGTCGATCCATCGCGGCCTGGAAACCCTGCGCAGGCGACTGCGGCAGTGGCGTCGTCGGTTCCGTGGCGGGTTGATTCCGCTGCGTCCGCTCGATCAGCTCGAAGCGGTCGGTGGCGAGGAGGGTCTGTGGCACGCCAGCGGCAACGATCCGAAGTTCCACTGCGCGATCGGCACGGATCCGCTGCCGGCAGGCTGGTATCGGCTCTCCATCGAGCTGGAGACCATCGACGCCGATCTGCTCGAGCCGGTGCTGTACTTCGATCACGGCCACGGCATGCACGAGGCATGGTCGCTGCACCTGAATTTCTTCCGCCCGGAGGCCAGCCGGCATTTCGGCGTGGTGTTGCTGGCGCAGGACGTGCACCGGCTGCGCTTCGATCCGACCTGTGTGCCGTGCACGTTCCGCGTGCGTGAGCTGAAGATGTCGCGGATCAGCCGTGTCGGTGCCAGCTGGCGCATGTGGCGTGCGGTGAGCCGAATGCGCGAGGCAGGCGGCGACCGTCGCGATCTGTTGCCGGAAGCCTGGGCTAGATTGCGCCAGCGCGGTGGGCGGCATGCCTTCGCCAGCTGGCTGCACGCTCAATACGTGCGGCGCAGCAGCAAGGCGCCGACCTACGAGCGCTGGCTCCGCTTGTATGAGCCCGCAGCACCGACCACGCCGCCGCGCGACAAACGCCTGATCTCGATCCTGCTGCCGACCTTCAACACGCCGGAGGTGTGGCTGCGGCGTTGCCTGGACAGCGTGCTGGCGCAGTCCAGCGACGAGTGGGAGCTGTGCATCGCCGACGATGCCTCGGATCAGCCTCAGGTGCGGATGGTGCTGGAGGAGTACGCCCGGTGCGAGCCACGCATCCGGATCTGCTGGCGTGAGCGCAACGGTCACATCTCGGCAGCGTCGAACAGCGCCCTGGCGCTCGCTCGCGGCGAGTACGTGGCCTTGCTCGATCACGACGACGAACTCCACCCGCACGCGATCGCCATCATCATCGATGCCCTGCAGCAGCATCCGCAGTGGCAGATGGTGTACACGGATGAGGACAAGATCGACGCCGACGGCCAGCGCTACGACCCCTACTTCAAGCCGGAGTGGAACCCGGATCTGTTGTGCGGCCAGAATTGCGTCAGCCATCTGGGTATCTATTCGCGTGCGCTGTTGAACGAACTGGGTGGCTTCCGCGAAGGGCTGGAGGGCAGCCAGGACTGGGATCTGGCCCTGCGCAGCAGCGAGCGGTTGCGGCCGGATCAGATCGGTCATGTTCCCGTCGTGCTCTACCACTGGCGTGCCATTGCCGGATCGACTGCACAGGGCATGGAGCAGAAGGGATACGCCCACCATGCCGGCCAGCGTGCGCTGCGTGAGCATTTTGCCCGACGCAACGAGGCGGTCCAGGTGTGCGAGATCGACGGCATGCAAGGGGCATTCCGCGTGCGTTACCCGCTGCCCGAGCCCGCGCCGCACATCAGCATCATCGTGCCGACACGGGATCGCATCGACCTGCTGCAACAATGCGTGGAATCGATCCTCGCCCGCAGCACTTATCCGCACTATGAGATCGTGGTGATCGACAACCAGTCGGTCGAGCCGGCCTCGATTGCCTACCTTGCCGCTCTGGCCAGGCGGCCCCGGCTGCGCGTGTGCAGGCATGATCGGCCATTCAACTACTCGAACATCAACAACGAGGCCGTGCGCGACTGCTCCAGCGAGCTGATCTGCCTGCTCAACAACGACATCGAGGTGATCACCCCGGACTGGCTGGAAGAGCTGGCCAGCCACGCCATGCGCCCGCATGTCGGTGCGGTGGGCGCGATGCTGTACTACCCCAACGACACCATCCAGCATGCCGGCGTGATGACTGGCGTACACGGCGTCGCCGCGCATCCCTACTGCGGCATGCCGCGCGGCTACATCGGGCAGATGGGGCGGGCGAAGCTGGCCCAGGGCATGAGCGCGGTGACGGCCGCCTGCCTGATGGTGCGGCGCGAGACGTACCAGCAGGTCGGTGGCCTCGACGCTTCGCTGCAGGTGGCCTTCAACGACGTCGATTTCTGCCTGCGCCTGCGTCGAGAGGGCTATACCAACCTGTGGACGCCGTTTGCCGAGCTCTATCATCACGAGTCGGCATCGCGCGGGCATGAGAACACGCCGGAGAAGCGCGCGCGCTTCAGTCGCGAAGTGGAATTCATGAAAAGCCGCTGGGGCCGCCAGCTCGAATGGGATCCGGCGTACAACCCGAACCTGACGTTGTCCGATGAACCGTTCACGTTGGCCTTTCCGCCACGCGAATGGCGCCACGGGATCAGTCAGATACACGCGCACGAAGCAGGGCACGGGCCGTTGCCACAGGCGCGGATGTCGGCCGGCTGATGTCCGCGTCGGTGCAGCTGCTGCCGCGTATTCCCGGGCCGATGTTGTGCATCGGTCACAGCCACGTCGCCTGTGTCGCACGGGCAGCGCAGGCGCGCGGTGTCGCGCTGCAGGCGCTGAATTTCTGGGAGATGCCTGGCGCGATCCTGCGCGAGGACGGGTCGCCGCATTTCTCGCCCGCGATCGAGCAGCAACTGCGCCAGCACGCCGGGTCGGTGTACTCGCTGATTGGCGGCGCGGTACATGGGGTGGTCGGCATGCTGGTGCATCCGCGTCGCTTCGATTTCGTGTTGCCATGGGAGCCGGCGCTGGCGCTCGATCCCGCTGCCGAGGTGTTGCCGGCGCTTGCGGTGCGCGGCATGCTGGAATCGCTGATGGCCGAGTATCTGGCGTTGATGGGCGAGTTGCGGCAGCTGTGCCGTGGCCCGATGTTTCAGCTGGAGTCGCCGCCGCCGTATGCCGACGCCCAGCGCATGCACGCCGATATTCCGTGGGAATTGTATCCGGGCATGTGCCGGGAAATCTCGCCGGCGTCCTTGCGCTACAAGTTGTGGCGCCTGCATTCGCGCATCATCAGCGATTGGTGCAAGGCCTCGGGCGTGACCTTCGTGACGTGTCCGAAGGTCGCGGTCGACGCGGAAGGCTTTCTGCGCGAGCCTTATTACGGCGACGGCGCCCATGCCAACGAGGCTTACGGTGAGCTGCTGCTGGGCCAGATGAGGCAACTGGCATGAGCCATCATCCCTATCGCGACATTGCCGACGCCCAGCGCTGGAGCCGGGCGATGGCCGGACGCACCCATGCCGAGATCGATCCGGTACAGAAGCCGCCGTTCCTGATCGAGCCGGACAGCCGCATCGTTACCGCGGGAAGTTGTTTCGCCCAGCATGTCGCGCGTCACCTGCGCGAGCGCGGGCATGCCTGCTTCGAGACCGAGCCGGCGCATCCGCTGCTGCCCGCGGCGGTGGCCGACGCATTCAACTACGGCGTCTACAGCGCGCGCTACGGCAATATCTACACCGCGCGTCAGTTGTTGCAGCTGTGGCGGCGCGCGACCGGTGCGTTCGTGCCGGTCGATGATCGCTGGGATCGGGACGGTGCCTGCTTCGATCCCTTCCGGCCGCTCATCCAGCCCGGCGGCTTCAGTTCGGTGCGCGAGTATGTGGAGGACAGGCGCCAGCACTTCGCCGCGGTGCGGCGCGCCTTTGTCGAGATGGACGTATTCGTGTTTACCCTGGGGCTCACCGAGTGCTGGGTGTCGCGCGAGGACGGCGCGGTGTATCCGCTGTGTCCCGGCGTCGCTGCCGGCCGGTACGATGCCGAACGGCATGCGTTCGTCAATTTCACGGTGGATGAGGTGGTGGCCGATCTGGGCGCGTTTGTCGCGGCGGTGCGCGAAGTCAATCCGCACATGAAAATGATACTTACCGTCTCGCCGGTGCCGCTGGCCGCCACCGCCGGGCCTCACCACGTACTCACCGCCAATACCTATTCCAAGGCGGTGCTGCGGGTGGCCGCCGAGCAACTGAGCCGATTGCCCGATGTTCACTATTTTCCCGCCTACGAGATCGTTGCCGCCGCGGGCAATGACTATTTCGCGGCGGATCGGCGTTCGCTGCTGGAGTCGGGCGTGGCACAGGTGATGGCGCTGTTTTTCCGGCATGTGCTGGGCGCCAATGATGTGACGCCACCGCCTGCGGTGGATGACGATTTCGTGCGGCGCAACCAGGACATCGTCGACGCCCTTTGCGACGAGCAGCGGCTGGATCCGCCGGATGGCGGCCATCGCGCGCACCGTGGAACACCATCATGAGCGCAACTGAGCGTCAGCTCGACGTGCTGGCCCGCGCGCATGAACTGATGCAACAGGCGCGCCATGCCGAGGCGATCGCCTGGTTGCGTCAGGCCTGCCGCGAACAACCTCACTGGCAGTATCAGAAGCTGTTGGCGCAATGCCGCTACCTGGCCTACGTGGCCGCACCGCCGGTGTCTACCTGCGAAGCTGGGTGGCCGGCACCCACCAGCGACCTGTTTGCAACGGTCGATGGCGTGCCCGAGATCGAGGCCGGCCAGCTCGATCCGGGCACCCTGGCCGCAGGCATCCGCCACCATGGCGCGCTACTGGTGCGAGGGCTGCTGCAGCCGTCACGCGCGCGACAGCTGGCCGAGGGCATCGAGCAGGCGCTGCAGGTTTGCGAGGCCTGGTATCGCGATGGTGGCGAGGTGCCGGACACCCCCTGGTATTCGCGCCTGCCGCTGGCCGATGACTGTGAACTTGCGCCGGCACGCAACTGGGTGGAAAGCGCCGGTGGGGTGTGGGCTGCCGACTCGCCGCGCATGCTGTACGAATTGACCGAGCTGTACCACGCCAGCGGCGTGCTTGCGGCGATTGCCGGTTACTTCGGCGAGCGGCCGATGCTGTCGGTGGGCAAGTCGACCCTGCGTCGGGTGCCGGCCACCCAGGGTATCGCCGACTGGCACCAGGACGGCGCCTTCATGGGCAGCGAGATCCGCAGCGTCAACGTGTGGCTGAGCCTGTCGCACTGCGGTGAGGATGCGTCGGGGCTGGAGTTTCTGCCGCGTCGGCTGCCTGCGGTGTTGCCTACCGGCAGTCACGGCGCCTATTTCGACTGGTCGGTGGGGCCGGGCATGGTCGAGCAGGCGGCGGCGGGTGTGGCTGCGGTCAGTCCGGTGTTTGCACCGGGCGACGCGTTGCTGTTCGATCACTTGTTCCTGCATCGTACCGGCGCGCCGCCGGGGATCCGCAAGCCCCGCTACGCGATCGAGTCGTGGTTCTTCGCGCCATCGGCATACCCTGCCCAGCAGGTGCCGCTGATGCTCTGATCATGTGGCTGAAAGCTGGTCGGGCGTGCGGCGGGCCGCGGCCGACTCCAGCTCGACGATCCGCTGACGCTGCGTCTCGATGACCTCGCGCGCCCGCTGCAGGGCCTCGGTGCGACGAGTCAGGCAGGTTTCGGTGTGGGTCAGGATGGCGCGCACGTGCATGCTGTCGGCCTCCACTGCCATGCACGCTTCGAGCAGTGCCTCTACCGTGAAAAAGCTGTCGATCAGCGTCTGCAGCGCCGGGGTCATCCGCGCTGCCGGCACCAGGATGCCCAGCCCATTGAAAAACGGCAGTTTGCGGAAGGTGAATTCGAGGCCACTGCTGGCGATGTAGTCCTCGATCGCGGTCAGCACGCCGTTGCGCGGGCCGCCTTCATGCAGTG
>JAJXYE010000405.1 GCA_021780735.1 Pseudomonadota bacterium
TTCACGGGCGTCCACGCCCAGAGTTTTCCCAGCGGCGAGGTCGCGGCGATCTCGGCGGCGGTGACCCCTTTCATGGTCAACTACGGCAGCGAACACCCGGCCGTCTATGCGCTGGCCCTGCTGCCGGCCTATGACGCGGTGGCGCGCATGAAGACCCACGGCCACTGGCAGAGCGACGTGCTGGTGGGCGCCATTCTGGGCACCAGCATCGGTGTGTGGACGGCGCATCGCAAGTCGTCGCTGCTGGTCGGCTGGCTGCCGGGCGGATTCAGCGTGGGCTATGTGCATCATTTCAAGTCCTAGCCGCGCCACCTGACGACGACCGGGTGCATCGGCGTCGCCAGACATCGTCAACACCACCGCGCCAGCGATGGCAACGGCCCTCGACGTGACTGCGCCGGGCATGCGCACGGCTCGATTCGATGCCGGAACCGCGGCGCGGTTCTGCCCTCATGACAAGGGCTGATACCCTACGTGGGGCGTCTGACGCCGTCATGCACTCTTGAGGATTGTTCATGCGAAGGCTGATCGCCCTGGCGGCACTGTCTGGCTGCGCACCGGTGTACGCGGCGGAATCGGGCGCCGACGTGAATTTCCATCTGACCACGCATCCGGTGGGCTGGCTTGCGCTGCTGCTGTTCGTGCTGGCCTATGTCGGGGTGATCCTGGAAGAGCGCATTCATATCGCCAAGTCCAAGCCGGTGGTGCTGGCGGCAGCGCTGATCTGGGGACTGATCGCCTGGAAAACCGGCGGTGCCACGGGCGCACACGACGCCAGACATGCTTTCGAGGCGATGTTTCTCGAGTACTCGGAGATCTTCTTCTTCCTGGTGGTGGCGATGACTTATGTCACCGCGATGGGCGAGCGCGGCGTGTTCGAGGCGCTGCGTACGCAGCTGACCAGGCGCAACTTCAGCTACCGCTCGCTGTTCTGGATCACCGGCCTGCTGGCGTTCTTCCTGTCACCGATGCTGGACAACCTGACCACGGCACTGGTGATGTCGGCGGTGATCCTCGCCGTGGGTGCCGGCAACGCGCGCTTCACCACGCTCGCCCTGATCAACCTCGTGGTCGCGGCCAATGCCGGCGGTGCCTGGAGCGCCTTCGGCGACATCACCACGCTGATGGTGTGGCAGGCGAACAAGGCACAGTTCTTCGACTTCTTCCATATTTTCGCGCCATCCCTGGTCAACTGGCTGGTGCCGGCAGTGGCCATGTACCTTGCTCTGCCCAAGGGCCGCCCCGACCCTGCCGAGGGCAGCAGCCCGATCAAGCACGGCGGCATCAGCATCTGCCTGACCTTCGCCCTGACCATCGCCATCACCGTGGTCGGACGCCAGTGGCTGGGCATGCCCGCAGCCTACGGCATGCTCACCGGCCTGGCCCTGCTCAACCTGCTGGCCACGCGCATCGACTATCGCCAGCGCCGCTATGCGCTGGCGCAGGGAATGGAACCACAGAGCTACTCGATTTTCCGCATCATCGCCAACGCCGAGTGGGACACCCTGCTTTTCTTCTACGGCGTATTCGCCTGCGTTGGCGGACTGGCGGCGCTGGGCTATCTGGAGCTGGCTTCGCTGCACCTGTACGGCAATCTGGGCTTCACCATCGCCAACTCGCTGATGGGTTTGCTGTCCGCCATCGTGGACAACATCCCGATCATGTTCGCCGTGCTGAAAATGAATCCGCCGATGGATCACGGCCAGTGGCTGCTGATCACGCTGACCGCCGGCGTGGGCGGCAGCCTGCTGTCGGTCGGCTCGGCAGCGGGCGTGGCGCTGATGGGCGCGTCACGTGGTCAGTACACCTTCATGGGTCATCTGCGCTGGACCTGGGCGATCGCGCTCGGTTATGTCGCCAGCATCGCACTGCACATGTGGATGAACGCCCACCTTTTCGGCGGTCATTGACGCCACGCACGGTTCGTCACCCGGGACTTCGGAGCCATTGCGCCCATGCATCACGCCAGCGACATCCTGCTGACCATCTTCATCATCTTCATCGCCGCACAGGTGGGTGCCGAGATCGCGCAGCGACTGCGGCTGCCGGCTGTGGTCGGGGAAATCGCTGCCGGCTGCATGGTCGGGCCGTCGCTGCTGGGCTGGCTGACACCCGGGCAGATTCTGCCCGGCACGCCACTGGACGTGCTGGCCGAAATCGGCGTGGTGCTGCTGTTGTTTTCGGTCGGCCTGGAAACCCGTCTGGAAGACCTGAAGAAAGTCGGCAAGAGCGCCGTGCTGGTTGGCGTACTTGGCGTGCTGCTGCCGTTCGCTGCAGGCGCCTTGTGGGCACATGGCGAAGGTTTCGCATGGGTCAAGTCGCTGTTCGTGGCCGCCGCCTTCGTGGCTACCTCGGCCGGCATCACCGCGCGCGTGCTGCAGGAGCTGGGCGTGCTGCAGCGAACCGAGAGCCGGGTGATCCTGGGCGCCGCGGTCATCGACGACATCCTGGCCATGCTGCTGCTCGGCGTGGTGTCCTCGCTGCAGGGCGGCGGCTCGCTGGACATGCATTCGCTGCTGCTGACGCTCGGCGGCGCGATCGGCTTCGTCGCGATCATCGGCTGGGGCGGCGCGCAGGTGATGCGACGCCGTTCGAACTGGCTCGATGCCCCGGCCAGCCCGCATTCGGCGCTGACCCTGGTGCTGGCGCTGTGCCTGGGGCTGGCCTGGTTGTCCACCCGCTTCGGGCTGGCCGCGATCATCGGCGCGTTCCTCGCCGGCATGATCGCCTCGGAGACCCGCCAGCGCGACGAACTCGAACACAAGACCTTGCCGTTGCTGTCCTTCCTCACCCCGTTTTTCTTCGTGATCACTGGCGCCAAGATCAACCTGGCCGAACTGGCCAGCACGCACGCCTTGCTCGCGCTGCTGGTAGTGACCGTCATCGCGATCCTGTCCAAGTTGCTCGGCGGCTTCCTTGGCGCGTTGTCGCTGGGCAGGCGCAGCGCCACCATCGTCGGTTTCGGCATGGTGCCGCGCGGCGAGGTAGGCGTGGTGATCGCCAGCCTCGGCTTGACTGCCGGCGTGTTCAGCGAACAGATCTACGCGATCATCGTGGCCATGTCCCTGCTCACGGCCATGATCACGCCACCGGTATTGGCGTGGTTGCTGCGGGAGCGCGGGGACACGACGATGGCAGCACCCGACCCTGACATCTGAACACGGCAACGATCACGCGCGAAACGTGGGAACTGCCCTATGCTGTGTGCTCGCCGCACCACCGGGGCCCCACCATGGACACCAGGAAAACCCTGCTTCTCGTTGATGACGACCCGATGGTGCTGGAGTCGATCGACCTGTTGCTGTGCCAGACCGGGGAATTTCACACCATCCGCGCACATGGCGTGACAGGAGCCCTCAGCCATCTGCAGCAGGCCCGGATCGACGTCATCGTGGCGGACGTGATTCTGGCCGGCAGCACGACCGGCATCGATCTGTGCCGAGACGCGATCGCGCGATACCCCACCCTTGCCATCGTGGTGATCACCGCAGACAACGAAGTCCACGGTGGTGAAATACCGGCGCGAGGAGTCTTCCTGCGCAAGCCATTTGGCGGCGAGACGCTGCTCGATGCCATTCATGCTGCCATGCAGCGGGCGCAGCCTGACACGCGCTGAGCAAGGAAGCCCGGCGCAGCGACTGATCCCGGTGATGGCCGGAACCGGCGGACAAAGGCACCGGCACAGCGAAGTCCCTGCAACCTGCCTGCGGTCAACGGCAAGCGAGCATGCATGCTCGCACCATGCGAACGGCATCCCCATACAAAAGCAGGCCCACGCGCGAGCATGGGCCTGCCGTCAATCTATGCGCGAAACTCAGGGCTTCTTCTTGCACTTGGCCGGCGGCTTCCCGTGGCCGTGACCCTTGCCACCTTCTCTGGGCTTGCAGGTCGGCGTTGGCGCTGGCAGCGGAGAGCCACCCGAGCCGCCACCGGAACCACCGCCCGAACCACCGCCCGAACCGCCACCCGAACCGCCGCCCGAACCGCCGCCCGAACCGCCGCCCGAACCACCGCCCGAACCACCGCCCGAACCACCGCCCGAACCGCCGCCCGAGCCACCGCCCGAACCACCGCCCGAACCGCCACCGGAGCCACCGCCCGAACCGCCGCCGGAACCACCGCCGGTGCCGCCGCCAGCAGGAGGCGGAGTGCCGCCCGAACCGCCGCTGGAACCGCCACCCGCTGCGCCACTGCCGCCGGAACTGCCAGAACTACCCGTACCCGAACCGCCGCCGGCAGGAGCGCCGGATCCGGCAGACGCCAGGTTGCCACCGGTTGCCGCGGTTGGTGGATTGCGGCAGGGCTCGGGCACGTCGGCATAGTTGCCTGACACCAGGCCGCAGTGCCAGCTCACGCTGCCGGCGAAAGTCGGGGTCAGTTGCAGCACCGGATCCGTGCTGGCGCCGGTCGCCCGGGTGGTCGCCACGATCACGCCGTCCGGATGGATCACGATCGATGCACAATTCCTGGTAGGACTGAACGTGAAATCGGTCGAACGCATCGACACGGCCAGCTTGGCCGGGCCCAGCAGGTTGATGCACTCGCTGACGCGACTGCGCGTCGCGTAACTGCCATAGGCCGGTATCGCGAGCGCCGCCAGGATCGCCACGATGGCCACCGCCACCACGACTTCGATCAAGGTCATGCCTTTGGAGTTGAGCTTCAACCTCATTATCTGCTTCCAGTTGCCAAGGGGGTCGGCGGGTTGTCCCGTCGCAGGGCAATGAAGCAAATAACATGCCAGCAGTTCAGGCCGCACATTATGGTGATTTCGGGGTCATTCAGCGCCGCAAGTTGCCGCTCAGCGGCAAGATCGGCAGTGAGCGGCACCTGCGACCGCCGCCATGCCACGGCCGCGCTGTGACCTGCTCGACTTCAGGCAGCTCCGGACACGCCAATGAAAACGGGCCGACATGGTCGGCCCGTTTTCATTGCACATCCCCAGTCATCGGCCACGCATGGCCCGCGCCGAGAACGCATCGCCGCCCTCAGCGGCTCACTTGGCAAACAAGTGCTCGACGCCCGCGCGCTCTTCGCGCAGTTCCTTCTCGGTCGCGTCCATCCGGGCACGCGAGAACTCGTTGATCGCCAGCCCCTGCACGATTGCGTACTTGCCGTCCTTCACCGTCACCGGGTAGCCGTAGATCACGCCCGGCGCGATGCCGTAGGAGCCGTCCGACGGGACGCCCATCGAGACCCAGTCGCCCTCGGCCGTGCCCAGCGCCCAGGTGCGCATGTGGTCGATCGCCGCCGACGCGGCAGAAGCCGCCGACGACGCGCCGCGCGCCTTGATGATCGCCGCGCCGCGCTGCTGCACGGTGGGGATGAAGTCACTCTCGTACCAGGCCTGGTCGACCAGTGACATGGCGGCCTTGCCGGCCACGGTGGCGTGGTGCAGATCCGGGTACTGGGTCGAGCTGTGGTTGCCCCAGATGGTCATGTTCTTGACGTCGCTGTTGTGCGTGCCGGTCTTTTCGGCAAGCTGCGACATCGCGCGGTTGTGATCCAGGCGCACCATCGCGGTGAAGCACTTCGGATCCAGATCCGGCGCGTTCTGCTGCGCGATCAGCGCATTGGTATTGGCCGGGTTGCCGACCACCAGCACGCGCACGTCGCGCTTGGCGTGGTCGTTCAACGCCTTGCCCTGCGGGCCGAAGATGGCGCCGTTGGCTTCCAGCAGATCCTTGCGCTCCATGCCCGGGCCGCGCGGACGGGCGCCGACCAGCAGCGCGTAGTCGACGTCCTTGAACGCGACATTGAGGTCATCGGTGGCAACCACGCCGGCCAGGGTCGGGAACGCGCAGTCGTTGAGCTCCATCACCACGCCCTGCAGCGCCGGCAGCGCCGGGGTGATTTCCAGCAGATGCAGGATCACCGGCTGATCCGGACCCAGCATGTCGCCGGCGGCGATACGGAACAGCAGCGCGTAGCCGATCTGACCAGCGGCACCGGTAACGGCAACTCGAACGGGGGCTTTCATGGACGTTGACTCCTTCGTGGGGTATTCGATTTCGTGCAGGAGCGCAGCCTGTGCGCAATTCTTTCGCGCGGGAAAAGCTCGCGCACAGGATGCGCTCCCACGGTGGCTGGGATCAGCCCAACTCGGCAAAAAACTCGGTGATGCGGGCCAGGCCGGGCTGCAATTGCGCCAACGGGCAGGTATAGGAAATGCGCATCGCGCGCGGCTCGCCGAAGGCCGAGCCCGGCACGCAGGCGACACCCTTGGCTTCCAGCAGCGCGGCACAAAACTCCACGTCGTTGCCGATCTTCGTGCCGTTGTGATTCTTGCCGAACGCGACCGAGATATCCGGAAAGGCGTAGAACGCGCCCTGCGGTCGCGGGCACACCACACCGGGGATCGCGCGCAGTGCCGCCACCACCGTATCGCGGCGCTCGGCGAACTCCGCGCAACGCGCCTGCGGCACGTCCTGCGGGCCGGACAGGGCCGCCACCGCGGCGGCGCTGATCACTTCCGGCAGGCTGGTGATGTGGTTCGAGTTGAGCGTGGTCACTGCCTTCGCCACCGACTCCGGCCCGGCCATCAGGCCG
>JAJXYE010000306.1 GCA_021780735.1 Pseudomonadota bacterium
CTCAATCGCGAGTACGCACCCGTGTTCAGTCCCGGCTGGATGAAGCAGCTGGTGTTTGGCGACGACAAGGACGCTGCCGGTCGCCTGCGGGCGGATCTGTTGAGGGCTACCGCGCATCGGCGTTGAGCGCATCAAGCCTCGACATCAACAACGCGGGAGAGACGACATGCTGGACAAGCACACAGGCAGTTCATGTGAACTATGCCGAGACCGTGCTTCCCATGAAGGACGGGCTGCCCAAGCTGAGTGACTTCCCGGCTGAACAGGGTGGATCCGGTCAGAGCGCGCCCGCGTAGCGAACTGGCGAACAGGCGAACCGGTCGAACCCTCGGTCAGACCGGTTCAAGTGCGGCGCAACGCCCCGCCGCGGTCGCGCAGGGGCGGCGACGGTCGGCGGGAAACGCTACTCTTGGGCCCTGATTCGGCAGGGCACAACCATGAGCAAAGGCACCCACGATTACACCAGCGATCCACGCAACGAAGCGATCCGGATCAGCATCAACGGCGAACTGTTCCCGCGCGACGAAGCGCGCGTGTCGGTGTTCGACAGCGGCTTCGTGCTCGGCGACGGCGTATGGGAAGGCCTGCGTCTGCACGATGGCGGCCTGCCCTTCCTCGCCCAGCACCTGGATCGCCTGTACGAAGGCGCCCGGGCGATCGACCTGGACATCGGCCTCAGCCGCGAGCAGCTCATCCGGCGCATCGTCGACACGCTGCGCGCCAACGGCATGCAGTCCGACGTGCACATCCGGCTGATGGTGACCCGCGGCATCAAGGCCACGCCGCACCAGGATCCGCGCTTCATCATCGGCGACGCGACCGTCGTGATCATTCCCGAATACAAGCAGCCGCTGCCGACCACGGTCGAGCAAGGCATCCGCCTGTTCACCGTGCACGTGCGCCGCGGCGCACCCGACGTGCAGGATCCGAAGCTCAACAGCCACTCCAAGCTCAACTGCATCCTCGCCTGCATCCAGGCGCAGAAGGCCGGCTATGACGAGGCACTGATGCTCGACCCGCATGGCTTCGTTTCGACCTGCAACTCCACCCATTTCTTCATCGTGCGGCGCGGCGAGGTGTGGACGTCCAGCGGCGACTACTGCCTGGGTGGCATCACCCGCGCCAATGTGATCCGGCTGTGTCGCGAGAATGACATTCCGGTGTACCAGAAGAACTTCAGCCTCACCGATGTCTATGGCGCGGAGGAAGCCTTCGTCACCGGCACATTCGCCGGGGTGGTGCCTGCCTGCGAAATCGATGGCCGTAACATGGGTGACGGCAGGCGCGGCCCGATGGTCGCGCGGCTGCAACAGCTCTACATGGCACTGGTAAAGCAGGAGAGCCACTCGGAACCGCGCCTGTGAGCGCGCCGTCCGGCGACGGCCTGCGCATCGCGATGTGGTCCGGTCCGCGCAATATCTCCACCGCGATGATGCGCGCCTGGGAAAATCGCGAAGACACGGTGGTCATCGACGAGCCGTTCTACGCGCACTACCTGCTCGCCACCGGCGCACCACATCCGGGGCGCGATGAGGTGCTTGCCGCGCAGAGCACGGACGCGGCCGAGGTCGCGGCGCTGCTCACCGGGCCGATCCCTCGCGGTGGCTCCATCTGGTACCAGAAACACATGACCCAGCACCTGCAGCCGGACATGCCGCTGGGCTGGCTCGACCAGGTGGCGAACTGCTTTCTGATCCGCGAGCCGGCAGCGGTAGTCGCCTCGTTCACCATCCAGCGTCCCGACGCGGCCGCGTGGGAGCTGGGCTTCGAGCAGCAGGCTCGCCTGTTCGATCACGTCTGCGATCGGCTCGGTGTCGCGCCGCCGGTGATCGAGGCCAGCGACGTGCTGAAAGACCCCGCAGGCATCCTCGGAGCGCTGTGCGCGAGACTGGGTATCCCGTTCAGTCCGCGCATGCTGCGCTGGCCAGCCGGGCCACGCGACAGCGATGGCGTATGGGCCCCGCACTGGTATGCCACCGTCGAGCGCTCCACCGGCTTTGCACCGTACCGGCAGCACGCGACCCGGCTGAATGCGTTCCAGCGCGGGCTGGCCGAGCAGTGTCAGGCGTATTACGACAGGCTTGCGCCGCATCGGCTGATGGCCGACGCCTAGTTCTGCTGTTCGAAGGCTGCACCTGCAGCGGCCAGGCCTGTCGATAGCCGCCCTGCCTGTTCGTCGCATGACATGAGCCCTTCTCCTCCACCAACGAGAGCCGACATGCCCCATACCGTCCGCCTTCACCGCGTCCTGCGCGCACCGCCCGAGCGTGTCTATCGCGCCTTCCTGGATGCCGACGCGAAGGCCAAGTGGCTGCCGCCCAATGGCTTCACCGGCAAGGTACATCATCTCGATGCCAGGGTCGGCGGCAGCTACAAGATGTCCTTCTGCAACTTCTCGACCGGCCAGAGCCACGTCTTCGGCGGTACCTTCATGGAGCTCGTGCCCGACGAGCGCATCCGCTACACCGACCTGTTCGACGACCCCAACCTGCCGGGCGAGATCATGGTGACCATCACCCTGAAAGCCGTGTCCTGCGGTACCGAGCTGCATGTATTGCAGGAAGGCCTGCACGAGGTCATTCCGCTGGAACACTGCTACCTGGGCTGGCAGGAATCGCTGGTGTTGCTCGGCAAGCTGGTGGAGACCGAAACCCCGGGCTGACCGAGCGGGATGATCGCGGCGACGGGATGACTGCCGTCCGGAAGCCCGCTCCCCTTGCTACCTGTAGATCCGGCCGCTCTTGATCACGAAGGCAATCCTGCGCGTGTTGCGGATGTCGTGGCTCGGGTCGGCCTTCAACACGACCAGGTCGGCGCGCTTGCCCGGGGTGATGGTGCCGCGTTGGGTCGACTGACCCATCGCGGCCGCGCTGACCTGGGTGGCGGCACGGATCGCCTCGATCGGGGTGAAGCCGCAATGCTCCACCAGCAACGCCATTTCCGTGTGCACCAGGGGCAAGGCGTGCAGATCCGGACCATTTGCGCCGTCGGCGAGTCCCGAGCTGTCCGTGCCTACGTCGATCAGCACCCCTTGCTGGTGGGCCAGCCGGGTCACGGCATAGCTCCACGGCATGATGCCGGCGCCCACCTTGCCGGGATCATGCCGGGCCTCCAGCTCGAATGGCAGCAAGGTAGCGTCGAGTATCGTGCCGTGCTGCTTCATCGCCTTCAACACCGCCAGGATCGGCGGGGCGTCGGGCCGGACATGGATGAAATCGCCCATCGCACGCACCCGGTAGTCGGCCGGCACCTTCGGTACTGCGGCCCAGACCAGATAGGGGCTGTGCGAAATCGTGTCGGCGCCGGCATCCACCGCATCGGCCGGCGAGGCCGGGAAGATCGTCGCGTGCGTCCATACGCGCAGGCCCTGCCGATGCGCCTCGGCGGTGATCTGCCTGACCAGGTTCGCCGACAGGTTCGCATAGAGCTTGAGCGCGGTCGCCCCGGTGCCTTTCGCTTCCGCCACGGCAAGCGGTATGTCGGTGCCCGGGCCGATCGCCTGCATCCACGGCGCAAAGCCCAGTCGCTCGCCGGCAGAAGCTTCCTGCGCGCGTACGTCTTCGGCGAAAAAACCGGGCCCGGCCATGAGGGCCACGTAGTAGATATCCGGTGCTGGCAGTGCATCCGAGTTGGCCTCGCCCGCGAGATAGCCGACCAGGCGGTCGTCGCCGGCCATGTCGCGAACCGCCGTCACGCCGCCACGCAACAGCGCCCGCAGATGCGGCACGTAGTGCGCGAAATCCGGCTCGGCACCGGTGAGGTGCACGTGTGCATCGATCAGGCCCGGGATCACATAGCGCCCGTGCAGATCCATGACCTGCGCACCCTTCGGTGCCGGCCTTCTGCCGTCGGGATAGACCGCCGCGATGCGCCCGCCGTCGATCGCGATCGTCATGTCGCGCTGCGCCGGCGTGCCGGTGCCGTCGATGATCGCGACGTGGCTCAGCAGCAAGGGCGACTCGGCGGCCAGCGCCGGCACGGTCAGCCCCGACAGCAGCAGCCAGGCCAGTCGCTTGATCAGGATGCTGCCGTTCATGTGCACTTTCTCCGTGGATATGAGGCTGATCCGTTCCCGCAGCAGCCATTGCAGCGACTCGCAGCTGATGGCGCTGCAGGTGGCATGGTCGGTCAGGAATACGACCACCGAACCCGAACCCGGTCAATTGCCGCGGGATTTTTCTCCGGCGGTGGATTCAACGGCCTCCGTGCCACTGCCCTGATCCGGCTTCGCCAGGTAGCGTTTGAAGTAGTCGCACAGCTTCCGATAGGCGTAGCGCGTCTGTGCCAGGCCCTCGGTGTCCCACAGGTGCGGTGCATTCGGCAGCACCACCAGATCGACGTCCTTGCCCTGCAGGGTCAGTCGCTCGGTGAGAGTCACCGAGTCCTTGAACAGCACGGTGGTATCGCGCATGCCGTGGATCAGCATGAGGTGGCCCTTGAGGTTGCCGGAGCGCAGAAATGCGGACGATTTTGCGTACTGCGCCTCATGCCCCTGCGGTGCCATCATCGTCTGCATCTCGCCGGTCAGTGCGTGGAACAGGCTGGTGGCTGGCGCGCCGGCCACCCCGGCCTGGTAGACATCCGGGTAGCGGAACATCGACATCGCGGTCAGCAGGCCACCGTAACTGCTGCCCCAGATGCCGATCCGCCGCGGGTCGACATGGCCCTGCGCGACCAGGTAGCGCGTACCGCTGTAGAGGTCGTCGACGTCGACGCCACCGTAGTCCTCACGGATGCGCTGCCGAAACAGCTTGCCGTAACCCGAGCTGCCGCTGATGTCGACGTTCATCACCACGAAGCCCTGCTGGGCCAGGTACTGATCCAGTCCCCAGGTGGGATGATAGACGCGTCCACCCCACTCGTTGTGCACCGAGTTGCTGTAGACGGAGCCGAGAATCGCCGGGTATTTCCTGGCGGGATCGAAGTTCGGCGGCAACATCAGCCGTGCGTGCAGCAACGTGCCGTCGTTGACGTTCCTGAAAACCACATACTTCGGGACAATCCAGCGATAGTCGCTGAACTCGCGCAGCGGCGAATGCGTGAGCTGGCGCCGCCGGAACGCCGTCGGGCCCGCGCCGGCGGTCGTCTGCAGATACAGATCCGGCGGCGTGACGTCGCTCGAGTAGAGGTCGGCGAGATAGCGGCCATCGGGCGAAACCAGCGGATGATGCGCGCCCTCGGCCGGCGTCAGCGGCTGCGGCGCACCGCCTGCCAACGGAACGCGATAGACACGACGCGACTCGGCATTGCCTGCATTGGTGACCACGAACAATGCATGCGCAGCAGGCGAAATGCTGGCCGAGAACACCGCCCAGTCACCGGCCGTGACCGGCTTCGGCGCGGCGCCCGCGAGCGCCGCGTAGTACACCTGATAGTCGTTGTCGCGATCCGACGTGAAGTACACGCCCTTGCCGTCCGGCGCCCAGTCCGACCACCATTCCGCGGTCACGTTGTGCGGATCAATCTCCTGCAGCAGAAGATGCGACTTGCCGTTCTCGGGATCGAGGATCAGCAGGCGCCGGTTCTTGATGTAGAGATCGCTCTTGTCGACCAGCAACTGCCGGCTGTCAGGCGACCAATGCACGCCGAAGATCTGATCCAGCGGATTTTCGCCGATATCCATCCAGTGCACGCCGCCACCCGCCGCCGCAACGACACCGAGGCGACGCGTGGGCGAAGGCTCGCCCGGAAACGGCCGCTTCACCTGAACCAGCCGGGTCGAATCGCCGAGGTAGTCGGGGATGCCGCGCGTCGGCACCTGCGAGGCATCGGCCTCGACAAAGGCCAGGCGCCGGCCATCGCCGGACCAGGCGAAGGATTCGACGGCGACATCGCGCTGCCCGGGTGAATGGATTCTGCGCGGCATGGGTTTTGCCGCAGACAGATCCGCGACCCACAACGCACCCGCCGACAGATACGCGATGGCGTTGCCGCGGGGCGACGCAGCGATGTCCGAGGCAGAGGCATCCGTCGTGGTGAGTGGCTGCGGCGCCTGCCCCGGCAGCACCTGGTAGATCCTGCCATGCAGGACAAAGACGAGGTGCCGGCCATCGGCTGCCCAGATCAGTTCGGAAACACCGTGATCGGATTCGGCACGCGCCACCTGCTCCAGTTTGGCCACGTCGGTACCGGGGTGGGCCGGATTTTCCGGACGCGGCATGGCAGTCACGCGAACCGGCTTGCCGCCCGAGACATCGGTCATCCACACGTCGAGGAAGCTGGTGCCCTCGTCGTTCCACAGGAACGCCAGTTGACGGCTGTCATGTGACCACTGCGGATTCTCCGGGTGCGTACCGATCAACCACGGCAGGCTGTAAAGCCGCTCAATGGTCAACGCGCGCGGCGCCGTCGGGGCAACCGTTGCTGCCACGGCACTACCGAGAACGCCCAGCGCCAGGCAGCCAAGCATCAAACGAAATCGCAATGTCATGGACGAAAACGCCTTGAGTGGATTGATCGGGGAAACGTGTGCGGACCCTGGCGAACCCCGCGCCGAAGAACGACTGCGCCCGACGCCAGGCCTTGATGCCACGACACCCCAGAC
>JAJXYE010000195.1 GCA_021780735.1 Pseudomonadota bacterium
TCTGTTGAACTTCCGGTTCTCGCTGGATGTATTGATGGGGCCATGGTTCGAGCATGGAGCCCTGGCGAACGATGCCTCACCCTGCTGCGGTGGTCGATGCCCAAGCCAAGCCATGCGATCGGCGGGCAGACTCTTCACCACGAAGCAGTGCAGATCTTCGATGACATGTTGTTGCTGCTGCCGCAGCATGCTGACCGGACTGCGTCGGGCAGCCGAACGAACGGCAAGAGGGGCGGTCTTTGACCGCCCCTCTGAATCACTCCTTCAATTGCTCTTGGTGGCTGATCAGATCGCCAGCCAGACGTAGAAGTAGGTGGTATTGTTGTCGCTGGCGTTGCGTCCCGCCCCATCCACGTTGTGCACCAGCCCGCTGAACTTGTTGTAGAAGGTGTACTGCAGGCCGAAGCGGACGTTGGCGTACGGCTGCTTCCACGAGTTGGCCTTGCCGAACGGGTTGTAGTCGAGTTCGACCATGCCGCCCTGGGTATTGGGCGAACCGTTGTTGCCGTAAAGGGTGAGGTCGTTGCTGCCATCGTTGGTGAACGTGGCCAGGGTCACGCCGTAGGTGTTCTGGTACCAGTAGCTGCCCTTGAGGTTGAACGAATCCAGCGAGTTGTGCAGGTTCGAGGAGCCGCCGCTGCCCCACGTGTTGTTGAGCGTCTGCTTCTCGTGCACGTAGAGCCCGTCGACCGTGACGATATTGTCACCCTTGAAGAACTGGTAGTCGCCGGACAAGCCCAGGTCGTTGAAGTTGTCGGTGGGGCCGGCGACCGGAATGCTGTTGCCGTTGAGATCGGTACCCAGTGGGCCGAGTTTCATGTCGAACAGGAAACCGCCGACGGTGAGGTTGCCATGCGGCACGCCCCAGGTGTATGCCACCCGCGCATAAGGAGCCAATCCCGACAGCCTGCCCGAATAGTCGGCATTCACGTGATGCGTAAATGCGACCGACAGTGAGCGATAGCCGCCAGCTTCGATATACCACTTGCCGTCAATCTGCGTATATGCCGTCGCACCAATCGCCTGGCCACCGATTCCACCAAAGATCATCGGTGCTGCCGGTGCACCGGGAGCCAGGTCGGCCGCCATGTATGGGTAGATCCATGCCGGAGCGGAGTTGAAGACGTCGCTTACGGTCGGGTTGTTGTTGACCGAGATGCCCCAGGTTCCATAGTGGTTGCCATGGGTGAACTGCTTCGCGTAGCGGAAATCCGCATTGTCCCAACCGAGCAAACCGCCGTTCTCGGAGTAGGTCGCCTGCGAGAACACTCCGATGTGATCCGTCAGCCGACCGGCAAAGAACACGGACGCCTGCTGCAACTCCGTGTTGTTGTTGGTGCCGAATCCGTTGGGCATGGCCGCAGGATCCTGGGCCTTGCTGGTGTGCGTGAACGACTCAACAAGCATTGCCGAGAGCGGAACCTTGGTGTCGTTGCCGACCTTCATCGTGTAGCCGTTGATCTTGAACCCGCGGCCGAAGGCGGTGAGTTCCGGACCAAAGCCGCCGACGTGGCAGGCTGCGCACGGCTGATGGGTCTGGCGTGCATAGGATGGCACCGCCATGACCAGGGTGGGTGCGAGCAAGAGACAGGCTGCGGCGGCCAGCTTTTGCAACCAGGAGATTTTTGTCCCTTCCCCCAAGGGGTTCCACTTCATCAATGCAGACATTTGCGTGGGCTCCATTTACTGTGGTTGTTAATAACTTGTGACAAAGGTTAGAGCCTTTCAGGGAATGAACACTTGATCGCGATCAAATACATTCACGCTTCAAAACCGCAAGCAATTACGTCATGACGCGTTTGCGACGCCATCAATCAGCACTGGAGATAATCTCGTCGGTGCATGCAAGTATCCAGATTCATGTCACTTCATATACCGGCACCACATCCTCGCACCCACCCTATCGTCCGTAATGAAAGACGATATTTCATGCGTTTCCTACTTGAGCGGCGACGCGTCGTGCGACACCGTGCCACAGTAATGTGAGGAAATCATTCGTGCCCGCTCGACGGGGCCTCACGGCATTGCCAGGCAGGATGCTTGATCCCCGCAGCAGGGCCGTGCACGGTGACATCAATCAGCAGCACCAGGGCCGTGCGCGGGTGGCGGGGATCATGACGCCCTTCTCGCCACTGACGATGGTCGAGGTCTGAACGAGGACGCGGTCAGGGACGCCAGCGTGACCTCAAGGCGGTTGGCAGTGAGTCCATCACGATGCATACGCGATCCAGGCCGGAGCGCAAGCCGTCTTCAGGCTCGGGCTTGCCCCGAACGACAGCCCGGCCCCCGCCGCCGGGGTGCCATCGGACAGTTGGTGTCGGCGAACCCTGACAGACGCGCCATGTCGCCATCAGCACACTGTTTGCTGATCCGGTCTGCCTGATATCGCCTGCTTGGGGGGGCAGCATGCATGAGAGGCCGGGCACTTCTCGGCCCGGGGGTGGTGGTGATGCGTGTCGTGTTGACGATCAAGGAAAGCAACCACGGCCTGTGGTGCATCTGCAGCGGCTCGACGGTGCTGTTCGACCGGCTCCATTTCGCCCACGCTATTCGGCTGAGCCGTGGCCTGGCGCGCGAAGAGCACGCCAGTTCGGGCAGTGATACCTGCGTGGAAATGGTCTGCGCAGAATTCACCATTGCGCTGGTCGACTATGGCGATCCTGCACGCTCGCGCACGGCGGCTTGATCGGGCATTACCTGCGGTGCCATGGATATCTGCCGGAATGGCAGCGTGCTCTTGCAGCCTTCACCCGATGCACATCACCAGCGCCGCGTAAAAATTCCTGCGTAATTCGCGCAACTTCTTGCTAGGATCGGTCAACGGTTGCACAGGGGCAGCCGGGAGTGATCGCGATGCAGACGCATTTTGCACATCCCGCCATCTGGCGAGGATTGTCGCTGCTGGTAGGGCCGCTGGTGGGCAGGCTGGTGTCAGGAAGGGAGACCGGGGCTGTTCGGTCTGATCGTGGCGACCTGGTCTCGTGGTGTGCCGGAGCGCGCTCTCGCCGCGAGGATGAGCTGGCGCGGATGCGCCAGGAAGAACAGGGCTGATCCCGCCACGCATACGGCTGACCAGTACGTTGCACCATCAGGCGCCTGCCGGGCCGTGCCAGTCGGGCGTGCTTGCGATGTCGGCATTCGGCGATGTCGCAAGCATGGTCATCCATGACTGGCGGATCGGTTCAGGGGCAAGCCGATGCGGCCGGCGGGGAGCGAGGCGGTGTCCGCATGGCGACCAGCCCCGTTTCCCTGAGCCGACTGGCGCACTGAGCCGGGCAGCATCCTGATCCCTCGACGCCCGGCGCGGCACGGGTCGTTCCAGTAGACTTCCGGGTCGCGACATGGCGCGTCGCGGTCTTTTCCTTTCGCGCAACGCGGTATCAGGCCCGGAAGCATCCAAACGGGTGCATTGTGCCCCTCCCACCATGTGGCGAGCACAGGATTCTGCTGGCTGGATGCCCTGAAGGTATACAACTGATGAGCAAGCAAACCGTGTCATTGATTGGCGTTCCGACCGATATCGGCGCAGGCCATCGGGGGGCGTCGATGGGGCCCGAGGCGATGCGGGTCGCCAACCTGGTGGCCAAACTGGAGCAACGTGGCGTGCAGGTGATGGATTGCGGCAACCTGCAAGGGCCGATCAATCCGTGGTTGCCGCCGACTGACGGTTATCGCCATCTGGATCAGGTGGTTGCGTGGAATACGGCTGTCCATACGGCCGTGCTGCAGGAACTGCAGGCTGGCCGGCTGCCGATCATGCTGGGTGGCGATCATTGCCTGGCGATTGGTTCGATCACCGCGGTGGCGCAACATTGCCGGGACAACGGCAGACAGCTGCGGGTGTTGTGGCTGGATGCGCATTCCGATTTCAACACGGCGCAGGCGACCCCCTCGGGAAACATCCACGGCATGCCGGTGGCTTGCCTGTGTGGCTACGGGCCGCAGGCGCTTACCGAACTGGGCGGCGCTGCGCCGGCGACGACTCCCGATGTGTTTCGCCAGATCGGCATCCGTTCGGTCGACTACGGCGAAAAGCAGCTGGTGCGTGAGGCCAATGTAGGTATCTACGACATGCGCCGCATCGACGAGGACGGCATGAAGCGCGTGATGGAGCAGGCGCTGGACGGCGTCGATGACAATACTCACCTGCATGTGAGCTTCGACGTCGACTTTCTCGATCCCAGCATCGCGCCAGGTGTAGGCACCACGGTGCGCGGTGGACCGACCTATCGCGAAGCGCAGCTGTGCATGGAAATGATCTGCGACAGCGGACGCATGGCCTCGCTGGACATCGTCGAGCTGAACCCGGCGTTCGACAAGCGCAACGCCACGGCCAAGCTGGCGGTGGATCTGGTCGAGTCGCTGTTCGGCAAGTCCACACTCATTCGCCGGTAACACGGCCCGAATCAAGCAAAAGCGAACATCATGCAGACCCGTGTACTGACCGGAATTACCACGACTGGCACACCGCATCTCGGCAACTACGTGGGCGCCATCCGCCCGGCCATCGAGGCGAGTCGTCGCCACGATGTCGAGGGTTTCTTCTTCAT
The DNA here is from genome assembly GCA_021780735.1 of Pseudomonadota bacterium. Lineage (GTDB taxonomy): Bacteria > Pseudomonadota > Gammaproteobacteria > Xanthomonadales > Rhodanobacteraceae > Rhodanobacter. Next base: position 4,551 of record JAJXYE010000195.1, read on the forward strand.
GGCCGACTATCACGCGCTGATCAAGAGCGAAGATGCGGCACGAATCGAGCGGTCGCGACTGGAAATCGCGGCGACCTGGCTGGCCGCTGGCCTCGATCCGGCCCAGGTCACCTTTTATCGGCAGTCGGATATTCCGGAAATTCCCGAGCTGACCTGGTTCCTCACCTGCGTCGCGTCGAAAGGGATGCTCAACCGCGCGCATGCTTACAAGGCCGCGGTGGATCGCAATGTCGAGACAGGCGAGGATGCCGATGCCGGTATCAATGCTGGCCTCTACATGTATCCGGTACTGATGGCCGCCGACATTCTCGCGTTCGATGCGCACCAGGTGCCGGTCGGGCGCGACCAGATCCAGCACATCGAAATGGCCCGCGATCTTGGCCAGCGCTTCAACCACATCCATGGGCGCGACTTTTTCGTTCTGCCGGAGGCATTGATCGAGGAGCAGGTTGCCACCTTGCCCGGTCTGGACGGGCGCAAGATGTCGAAGAGCTACGACAACACGATTCCGCTGTTTGCTGGTGGCAGCAAGGCATTGCGTGAGGCGATCATGCGCATCGTCACTGACTCGCGGTTGCCAGGCGAGCCGAAAGATCCGGACGACTGCGCGCTCTTCACCATCTTTCGCGCATTCGCCAGTGGGGCTGAGACAGCAGCGTTTCGTCAGGCCCTGCTCGACGGGATCGGCTGGGGCGAGGCAAAGCAGGTGCTGTTCGAGCGCATCGAAGCCGAGGTGGCACCCATGCGTGAACGGTACGAGGCATTCATGGCGGATCCGCTGGCGATAGAGGCGATCCTGCAGCAGGGTGCGAGGAAGGCACGTGCGCTGGCGACGCCGAAGCTCGCGGCCATCCGTGACGCGCTCGGTTTGCGCTCGAGCGGTGCTGCAATCGCGGGCAAGGGACAGGTCAAGGGCGCTCCCAGAGCGGTCAAGGCACCGCGCTTCGCCAGCTTTCGTGATGCCGATGGCAACTTTCGCTTTCGGCTGTTCTCCGCCGAGGGCGACGAATTGTTGTTGTCCAGATCCTTCCTCGACCCCAAGGCCGCCGGTGCCGTGCAGAGGCGGATCAAGGCACTCGGTGCCGGTGCTGCGGTGCTGCAGTTGCGGCCGCTGGGCCTGAGTCTGGAGCTCGATGGTGAGGTCGTGGCCAGCACCCCTGATTTTCGCGACGAGGCAGCGCGCGACGAGGCTCTCGTGCCATTGCGCCAGGCGCTGGATCAGCTTGCCGCGCAGGATTGATCTGAAGCACTTTCTCCAGGAGGTCGCGTGACCCATGCGTTATCTCGCCCTGTTGCTGCTTGCGCCATGGCTGCTGATCCTGTGCTGGATCTACTGGACTTTTCCGAAGCGGCTGCCGCGCACTTTGGCCCGGCGACTGTTCGATCTGCTTGCCGCGCTATTGATGCTGGGAGCCACCGTCTGGTCGGCCGTGATCGGCTTCGATCATGCGTGGGTGCCTGCGCTGAATGAGTTCGGACGAGCCGGCGGGGTGATCTGGCAGCAGGTGCTGCCGGCGCTGTACGGATATGGGGCATTCACTCTGGTATTGGTACTGGCGATGCTGCTGCGGCAGTGGATATGGGGGCGTCGTCGCTGACCCTGATCGCCGCGGCGAGCAGATCCAGGCAGCACCACGGTGCGAGAATGCGCGGCATGATTCCACTCAAATATCTCCAGGCGTACCCCGTCCGTCTGCAGAACCATGTGCGCGAGCTGATTGCGCAGGAACGCCTGGGTGAGCATCTGGCCGCGCGCTATCCATCGCGCCACACGGTGCAGGGCGACAAGGCGCTGTATGCGTACACCAACGCCCTGAAGTTGCAGTACCTGAAGCATGCGCCTGGCATCGACAAGGTGCTGTACGACAGCAAGCTCGACGTGGTGCGCCATGCGCTGGGCCTGCACACCGCGATCTCGCGCGTGCAGGGCGGCAGGCTGAAGGCGAAGAAGGAGATCCGCGTGGCCAGCCTGTTCAAGGCGGCCGCACCGGAATTCCTGCAAATGATCGTGGTGCACGAACTGGCGCACCTGAAGGAAATCGAGCACAACAAGGCGTTCTATCAGCTGTGCCAGTACATGCAGCCGGACTACCATCAGCTGGAGTTCGACCTGCGTGTGTACCTGACCTGGCGTGAGCTGCCGTCTACAGCAACCAACGAGAACAAGCATGGATAGTGCGGCCCTGCAGAAATACCTGCTGCGTCTGTTCGAGCGTCACGATGTCGAACTCGATGCGGACGAAGATGGCTGGCTGGTGACCGATGGTGACTTTCCGGCGATTCGTGCCGAATGGCATGAAGGCAAGGCAGGGGAGCACGGGCGGCTCGATGTCGACATCGTGCTGGGCGAGGATCGCCGCATCGAGGAAAGCTTTGCCGGCCTCGGCGGCGGCGAAGCGGGCTGTCGCGATGCCTTGAAGACCTTCGAGAAGAATGCTTTCCATGTGCTTCTGGCCGCCTGCTGGTATGTCACCGACGATCGCAGGATGCGCATCACCGCATGGGAGATCGGCGTGCGCAGCTGGGACGTGTTCATCGGCCCATTCAATGTGCGCGGAGCGGATGCGCAGCCGATGAGCATCCCGGTTGAGGCGATAGACGTCATTGAAGCGGCGTTGAAGCGCGAGGCGCTGACAGCCGAGTTGCATTGGCTGCGGCTGGTGCACAGCCATACGGCCGCAGGCGATTCACGCAGCGAGGCGCTGCTGGACAACGAACCGTGGACGGCGGGAACGCTGGCCTTGACCTCGGTCGCCTGGCCGCAGGGCGGAGTCGACTACAGCGCGCGCTGCTTCATGCTGCTGGACGTGCGCGATTACTGAGCGGCGGGAAATCGAACTGGGCGCCCGTGGGCGCCCAGTCTGCTTTCCGTCCTGGTCAACTCAGTGCGGCAGGGCCAGGTCGTCCAGCATCGCCTTGAGGAACCGTGCCGCCTCACCGCCGGTGGCGGCGCGGTGGTCGAAGGTCAGGCTGAGCGGCATGCGCCGATGCACTTCGATGCCGCCGATCACCGCGACCACGTCGTGGCTGAGCTTGCCGGCGCCGATGATGGCTACCGTTGGCGGTACCACCACGGGGGTGGCGTAGCGGCCGGCGAACATGCCGAAGTTGGACAGGCTGATGGTGTAGCCGGAGAGTTCCGACGCGGGAATGCTGCGATCCTCCACCTGGCTGCGCAGGCGCTTGATGGCGCCGCGAATGCCGGCGCCATCGAGCATGTCGGCGTTGCGCAGGGCCGGTACGAACAGGCCGTCGTCGGTGTCCACCGCGATGCCGATGTCGACATGCGGGTGCACGGTGCGGCTGAGGTTCTTGCCGTCGAACCAGGCATTGAGCGCGGGCACCGTCTTGCAGGCGAACACGATGGCGCGGATCAGCCGTGCGGTGATGTCCTGCTTGCCGATCCAGGCGTGCAGGTCGGCGTCGTCGACCAGGGTGGTCGGCACGACCTGGGCGTGGGCGTCGGCCATCACCCGGGCCATGTTGCGACGCACACCCTTGAGTTGCTCTGGCTGGCCGCTGGCGCTCTGCGACGGTGGCGCGGTGCGCACCGGCTTGCCGGCCAGCGAGGTGGCCGTACGTGGAGGTTCGCCCTGCGGCAGCTCGGGTGCCAGATGGCGACCGGCAGATGCGGCAACCGCGCGTGGCGGTGCGGCGCCGAGCGCGGCCGAGCCGTTCGCCGCGGCGTCCTTGACGTCCTTCATGGTCACCACGCCGTCGGCGCCGCTGGGGCGCACGTGGCCCAGGTCGACCTTGAGTTTTTTCGCCAGCGCACGCACCGCAGGCACGGCCTTCACGCCGCCGATGCTGGCGGCCTGCTCGACGTGGACGTGACTGCCGCTGACCATCGCGCCGACCACGGTGCCTTCGTCTTCGCGATCGGCCTTGGCGGCGGCAGGTGCCGGAGCTGGAGCGGGCGCCGCTTCGGCTTTCTTCGGGCCATGCTGGTGGCCGGTGTCCTGCGACTCGGCGCGCTGCTTCGCGTTCGGGTCGGGTTCGAAGTCGGCCAATGCGGCGCCGGTCTCGATGATGTCGCCAGGAGCGCCATGCAGTCTGGTCACCTTGCCGGTGTACGGCGAGGGCACATCGACCACCGCCTTGGCGGTTTCCATCGAGCACAGCGGGGCGTCGAGCTTGATGCTGTCGCCCACCTTCACATGCCACTCGACCACGGTGGCGTCGGGCAGGCCTTCGCCAAGGTCGGGGAGGTAGAACGTCTTGATATCAGCCATGGGATTTCATCCGGGAACGGGGAACAGGGAACAGGGAACGGGTCGGGTGCGCGAGGACTTCGTGTTCCCCGTTCCCTGTTCCCGTTCCCAGGCCAGATCAGCTTGCCGCCAAGGTACGCTTCGCCGCCTCGACGACACGTTCGACACTGGGCAGGTATTTCATTTCCAGGCGGAACAGCGGGATGTGCGCGTCGTAACCGGTGACGCGCTCGACCGGGGCGAGCAGGTCGTACATGCATTCCTCGGCCAGACGTGCGGCAATCTCGGCGCCGAAGCCGGCAGTCTTGGGTGCCTCATGCACGATGACGCAGCGGCCGGTTTTCTGCACGGATTCGGCGATGGTGTCGAAGTCCAGCGGGGTCAGCGTGGCGACGTCGATCACCTCCGCGCTGATGCCCTGCTCGGCCAGTTCATCGGCAGCCTCGAGCGCTTCCTTGACCTGCGCGCCCCAGCTCACCAGGGTCACGTCGGTGCCGTCACGCAGCACGAAGCACACGTCCAGCGGCAGCGCTTCGCCATCGTCCGGCACCTCTTCCTTGTACTGGCGATAGATGCGCTTCGGTTCGAAGAACATCACCGGATCCGGATCGCGGATCGCCGCCAGCAGCAGGCCGTAGGCGCGCGCGGGCGAAGACGGCATCACCACGCGCAGGCCGGGAACATTGGTGAAGAGGTGCTCGTTAGCCTCCGAATGATGCTCCGGCGCGCGGATGCCGCCGCCCCACGGTGCGCGGAACACCGCCGGCACGGTCAGGCGGCCGCGGGTGCGGTTGCGCATGCGCGCGGCGTGACAGGCGATCTGCTCCATCATCGGATAGATGAAGCCCTCGAACTGCGCCTCGGCGACCGGCTTCATGCCGGCCACGGCCAGACCCACGGTGACGCCGGCGATGGTGGTTTCGTCCAGCGGCGTGTCCAGCACGCGCAGCTCGCCGAACTTCTCCTGCAGCCCCTGGGTGGCGCGGAACACGCCGCCGTTGAGGCCGACGTCTTCGCCCAGCACCATGACGCTGTCGTCGTGCGCCATCTCGTAGGCCAGCGCCTGGGTGACCGCTTCGATGAGAGTGATTTGTGCCATGACTCAGTGACCCTTGTTTTCAAGCGAGAGGACGTAATCGCGCTGTTTGGCGAGATCGGCGGGGACTTCGGCAAAGATGTAGTCGAACATCGCCGTCACCGGCTGCGTCTTCGTCTCGAGGTAGGCGTTGACCTCGTTGTCCATCCACTCGTCGCACTCGGCCTTCCAGGCTTCTTCCTTGGCGTCGTCCCACACTTTCTTCGCCACCAGCCAGTTGCGCAGGCGCTTCATCGGCTCCTTCGACCAGCCTTCCTTCACCTCCGCCTCGCCGCGGTAACGGCGCGCGTCGTCCGCGGTGGTGTGGTCGCCGAGACGATAGGTGACCGCCTCGATCACGCTGCCGCCTTCACCGTTGCGGGCGCGCTCGAGCGCGTCTTCCATCGCCTTGCGCACGGCGATGATGTCGTTGCCGTCGACCTGGATGCAGAACAGCCCTGCAGCGATGCCCTTCTGCGCCAGTGTCGGCGCGCCGGACTGGATCTTGCGCGGTACCGAGATCGCCCACTGGTTGTTGACGATCACCGCCACCAGCGGCAGGTTCTGCGCGCCGGCGATGTTGATGGCGCCGTAGAAGTCGCCCTTGGACGAGCCGCCGTCGCCGATCGTGCACACCGCCACGCGCTTCTCGCCGCGGATCTTGAATGCCAATGCCGTGCCGGCGGCATGCAGGCACTGCGTCGCGATCGGCACCGACCAGGCGAAGTCGTGCCGCGCCGGCTCCTGCTGGTAGTCATTGCCGCGTTCGTCGCCGCCCCAGTACATGTACACCTCACGCGGGCGCACGCCGCGATACAACTGCGCGCCGTACTCGCGATAGCTCACCGCCAGCACGTCCTCGGGTTTCATCGCGCTGCCGATGCCGACGTGTGCGGCTTCGTGACCGAGACAGCTGGCGTAGGTGCCCAGCTTGCCGGTGCGCTGCAGCGCGATCGACTTGGCATCGAACACGCGGGTGGACAGCATCAGCTTGTACAGCTCAACCATGTGGTCGAGATCCCTGGCGAAGGCGGGAAGGTCCTTGCGGACTTCCTTGCCATCGGCATCGAGGTACTGCAGGTATTCGATTTCAAACTTGGCGGCGATGGTCACAACTCGCTCCGGGCTGAGGATGGACAAGGGAAAACTGGCAATGTTGACGCACTTCGGTGACAACCGCAGGCGCCCATAACGATCAAACAAGACCTCTCTTGATAACAGGCGGGCATGTTGCGCTGCAAGGTACGGCGCAGCATTCGCGGCCGTACTGTGGGCCGATCGCCGGGCTTTTCCCGTCGCCAATCAAGACCATGCCGCGCTGAGCCGTTACCATGCAGTTTTGGAAAAAAGCGGATCACCATGAGCGAGAACCAGCGCGACATCGAGGCCGGCATCCAGACTGACCTGAACGGGCAGATCACCTATGGCGGCTACCTGCATCTGGATACCTTGCTGTCGGCGCAACAGCCGCTGAGTGATCCGCCGCATCACGACGAGATGTTGTTTATCGTGCAGCATCACGTGTCCGAACTGTGGATGAAGTTGCTGATTCACGAACTGAAGGCAGCGCTGGCGCATCTTCAGCGAGACGATGTCGATGCGTGCCTGAAGATCCTGGCGCGGGTGAAGCAGGTACAGCGCCAGTTGTTCGAGCAGTGGGCGGTACTGGAGACGCTGACCCCCTCGGAGTATCTGGAGTTCCGTGGCGTGCTGGGGCCGTCGTCCGGCTTCCAGTCGCTGCAGTATCGCCAGATCGAATTCATGCTCGGCAACAAGAACGCCGACATGCTCAAGGTATTTGCGCACGATCCCGCGGCCCAGGCGGAGCTGCGCGCGGTGCTGGAGGCTCCCAGCCTGTACGACGAGTTCCTGCGCTACCTGGCGCGCCGCGGTCATGCGGTGCCGGTCGAACTGCTGCAGCGCGACTGGACGCAGCCGTACCGGCGCAACGCGGGCTTGCTGCCCGTACTCAAGGGCATCTACGAAGGACGCGCCGAGTTCTGGCCGGAGTATCACCTGTGCGAACAACTGGTGGATGTGGAGGAGAGCTTCCAGTTGTGGCGCTTCCGTCACATGAAGACTGTCGAGCGGATCATCGGCCACCGCCGCGGCACCGGTGGCTCGTCCGGAGTGAGCTTCCTGAAGAAAGCGCTGGAGCTGGAATTCTTCCCCGAGCTGATGGATGTGCGCACGGTACTGGAATGAGTTGAACGTTTGCGTCGCGTCATGATCTGACCGTTGTCTTTTCGCACTACAGGGGAACGCGCATGAGCAGTGGAGTTGCAGCCGACCAGGCACGGGCCGGCACGGATGACCGCTGGGGCCATCCACGCCAGTTGTGGATGCTGCTGGCGGTCACGGTTGGCCTGAATTTCGCGTTCTATGGCTTCCGCGCTTTCCTTGCGCCCTATATCGCGCAATCGTTCTTCGCCCAACTCGGCGCCGCCGCCGCGCAGAAGCAGGCCGATCTGCTGACCAGTGGCTTTCTCGCGCTGATGTACGCCACGCCGATCATCGGCGGCTATGTCGCCGACAAGATCCTGGGCGAAACCCGTGCACTGGCGATGTCGTTGTGGCTCGGCGCGCTGTCGCTGGCGCTGATGGCCTGGCCGACGCTGGCCGGTTTCGAGCTGGGCATGGCCTTGTTTGCGCTGGCGGCGGGCTTGGGCATTCCGCTGACCGTGCTGGTCGGGCGCACTTATCCTGCCGACGATTCGCGACGCGAGGGTGGCTATACGCTGTTCTATCTGGCGATCAACCTGGGTGCCTTCGTCACCCCGTTCGTCTGTGCCGATCTGATCGGGGATCGCTACGGCTACCGCTGGGGCTTCATTGCGGCCGCGACAGGCATGGCGCTGGCGGCGTTGTTGTTCCAGTGGCGCAAACGCAAGCTGGAGGCGATCTTGCCGGCGGCCCTGCAGCCGCATCGATCAAGGGCGGCCGTGTGGATCCTGCTGTCGATCGTGGTGCTGCTGTACCCGACTGCGTTGTTGCTGGCTTTCCCGGCCGTACTGAGTTGGGCCATGTATGTGCTGATGGGATTGCTGGTGCTGTATTTCCTGATCAGCTGCGTGCGTCGCGGCGACCGCGTGCAGACGCAACGTTATCTGGCCCTGCTGGTGCTGTTCGTGGCGCTGGTGGTGTTCTGGGCCTTCAGCCTGCAGGGCGTGACCTCGCTCAATTTCCTCGCCCGCGACTACGTCGATGCGCCGTTCCACTACACCGCATTCCAGTCCGCCAATCCGCTGTATATCCTGATGCTGGCTCCGCTGCTGGCGATCCTGTGGCCCTGGCTGGATCGGCGCGGGCGCGATCCCTCGACCCCGCGCAAGTTCGGCATCGGCCTGTTGCTGGTGGCGCTGAGCTATGGCGTGCTGGTGTATGCGATCGATCACCTGCAAGGCAGCAATGGCCACATCGGCTGGTGGCCGCTGGCGCTGTGCTATTTGCTGCAGACCCTGGGCGAACTGGCCTTGTCGCCCATCGGCTATGCGCTGATTGGCCAGCTGGCGGCGCCGGAAGAAGCCTCGCTGGCAATGGGCGGGTGGTTCTTCGGCGTGGCGCTGGCCTACCAACTGGCCGGCTGGATCGCCACAATGACCATCCACGTGCCCACCACCGGGGCGGCGATGAACGGTCTGGCCGACTATGCGCACGTCTACAGCCAGTTGTTCGGCTGGGGGTTGGCGGTGGCCCTTGTGTTTCTGCTCACGGCACCGTGGATCCGGCGCCTGATGCACGGCGTGCACTGATCCGGCGGGCAAGCCGGCAGCGCAATTCGCACGGCGCAAACGCGATGGACGGTGGCTGAAGCTGCTGCTTGCCCTGGGCGGCGTACGCTGCAGGTGCGCCGTGCAACCGTCGCCGTGACCGGAGACGAGCCCGAGTCCGCTGCGGCATGCTGTCACGGGCCGCGCACCACATTTCCTGCTCGATGCCGTGCGAGGGCCGAATCAGCCAGCGGCTTGTCAGTCCCGGCGTGCATCACCCGGTGCGACATCCGTCGAAGCTGCAATCACTTCGCTTGTCCGGGATCAATTACGAACGCGAGGATGATCAATATCATCGCGCGGATCGCCGGTCATCCCTTGTCGGGATATCTGTCGAGGCATCCCGTGCGCCGCAGCCTGCGGCCGAGTCCGATCCTTTCCGAGGTATTCGATGAATCCCGCCATGTTCCTCAACAAGCAGCTGTCCTACTTCGCCGGCACCGCGGAGGATCGTCCCATCCATCTGTTCCGTGTTCCCGCATCGACGCTGTTCGAGCACGAGCGGGCCAGGATTGTCCTGCGTCGCATGGAGGTGCTGACCTGGGTTTTCATGATCCTGGTGCCGATGTGGATCCTGGCTGACATGCTGATCTTTCCGCCTGACGTCGTCGGTTCACTGGTATTCGGGCGCCTCATGGCGACACTGGCTCTGGGTCTGCTGCTGGTCTTCTCACTGGTCGTCATGGAGCGGGCAAGCTGGTTGGTGTCGTATCTGTCCGTGCTTTTCCTGATGGCGATACCGGCATTGTTCGAGCTGTATGCCCAGCCCGTGTTTGTCGCCTGGCAGCTGACCCAGCCGCACATCACGCAGACCCAGGCCGCGGCGATCTTCCTGTATCGACAGCTGCCGATCATCTACATTTCCGGGCTGGCGCTGTTCCCGATGACGCTGACTGAATCCCTGCCGATAGCGATCGCCATCACCGTCATTGATGCCGTGGTGGACATGGATGGGCTGAACCTGCACGCGCTGCATGCCGCGCACTGGGCGGGCCTGTGGGTTGTCCTGGTTACCGGTGGAAGCGCCGTACTGGCTGGCGTACTGCAGTTCAACCTGCTCTGGCAGAACCATCGGCTCGCGGATTTCGATGCCGAGACAGGCCTGATGAAAAGGGATGCCGCGATGGAGCTGCTCAGGTGGTTGTGGAAGGACAAGTCGGCTGCAGGACGCTGCATCGGCGTCAGCCTGATGGCTCTGCCGCAAGCGTCAGAAGGCATCATGGACAATCCCGCCGAGGCGAAATGGCTTTCAGACGAAGCAGAATACCTGCGTGAGCAGCTGTTGCCCGACATGTATGGGGTGCGCTGGTCCGGCCGCTTGTTCGGGGTGGTTTCGCTGGGGCACACGCCGGATGAACTGGAAGGCCTGATGAAGCTTATGCGCAGTTCCTCCGCAGCGCCATCCAGCGCGCACGGCAGTCGCCAGATCGTCGTGGCCGAGCGCACGGCCGATCACAGTGTGGGCCCGCACAATCTGCTGTCGATGGCCGAGCAGAAACTCCGGCGCGCATTGGCCACTGCATGAGCCGGACGGGTGAACGGTCAGCAACCAGCGCGCCGCCCGTTCACCGTTCCTCCGCCAGCAGCTTGTCCAGAATCCGCGTCAGCCAGACGCGTTCCTCGGCATCGAGCCTGGCCAGCACCTCGCGTTCGCGCGCCCGCGCCATCGGCGCCACCTCGTCGTGCATGGTCCAGCCGGCATCGGTAAGGCTCAGCACCGAGCGGCGCTTGTCGCCGCCGTGGGTGCCGCGATGGACGCGCCCGGCCTCGACCAGCCGCGACAGCGCGCGGCTCACGGCGACCTTGTCCATCGCGGTGCGCTCGGCCACCTCGCGCGCGGAAAGACCCTCGAAGCGCGCCAGCACGGCCATCACCCGCCACTCGGTGACGGAGATGTCATAGCGCGCCTGGTAGTCGTCGGCGATCCGCTGGCTGATCGTGTTGGACAGGATCGACAGCCGGTACGGCAGGAAATGTTCCAGCTGCAGCGGCGCATGCTCGGCGGTGGCGGGTGCGGGTTTGCGCTTGGCGGGCATGGCAACGGGTTCCTTGCAATTGGTTTCATTTGAAACTATAACGTTCGGATAATTCCGATGGTGTCAGGCTGGCTTGCTCGGCCATCGTGCACCGACACACAGGAGAGCGCCAATGAACGCCCAACCGAATCCTGGCATGCAGGTCACCACGTTCGAAAATCCGATGGGTATCGACGGCTTCGAATTCGTCGAGTTCGCGGCACCGCCCGGGCGGGCCGATGAGCTGCATACACTGTTTCGGCAGATGGGCTTCAAGGCCGTACTGAAGCACAAATCCCGGGCGATTACCGTCTATCGGCAGAACGGGGTGAATTTCCTGGTCAACGAGGATCCGGATTCGTTCGCCGCCGATTTCGCCGCCAGACATGGCCCCAGTGCCTGCGGCTTCGCGATCCGCTTCAAGAAGCCGGCGGCCCAGGTGCTGGCCGCCGTGCTCGGCAACGGCGGCGAGGCGGTGGAGTACAAGCCGGACAGCAAGGCGGTGAACGCGCCGGTGGTCAAGGGTATCGGCGACTGCATGCTGTACCTGGCCGACCGCTATGGCAGCGCCGGCAGCATGTATGACGCCGACTACGCGCCGATCGCGGGCGCCGAGCCGAACCCGGCCGGGTTCGGACTGACCTTCATCGACCACCTGACCCACAACCTGTATTTCGGCAACATGGAGAAGTGGTCGAACTACTACGAGCGCCTGTTCAACTTCCGCGAGATCCGCTACTTCGACATCAAGGGTGCCAAGACCGGCCTGGTGTCCAAGGCGATGACCGCGCCGGACGGCATCGTGCGCATTCCGCTGAACGAATCGAACGACCCGAAGAGCCAGATCAACGAATACCTCGATGCCTATCACGGCGAAGGCATCCAGCACATCGCCTGCTTCACCGACGACATCTACACGACCGTGGAAAAGATGCGCGCGGCCGGGGTCGAGTTCCTCGACACGCCGGATGCCTATTTCGAGGTGATCGACGAGCGCGTGCCGAACCATGGCGAGGATCTGGCGCGGCTGGCGAAGAACAAGATCCTGATCGATGCCGATCCGGAGACCAGGCAGCGCAAGCTGCTGCAGATATTCACCCAGAACGTTATCGGGCCGATCTTCTTCGAGATCATCCAGCGCAAGGGCAACGAGGGTTTCGGCGAAGGCAACTTCCAGGCGCTGTTCGAGTCGATCGAGCGCGACCAGATCAAGCGCGGCTTCCTGTAAGGAGCAATCCATGTCGACCATGGTCAGCAAGGGCTACCAATCCGGCTTCGGCAATGAGTTTGCCAGCGAGGCCATCCCCGGCACGCTGCCGCAGGGCCAGAACTCGCCGCAGCGCGTGGCGCATGGACTGTATGCCGAGCAGCTCTCGGGTACCGCGTTTACCGCCCCACGTCATCTCAATCGGCGCAGCTGGCTCTACCGCATCCGTCCGGCTGCGGTACATCAGCCGTTCCAGCCGCTGGCTCATGCCAGCTTGCACAACCGCTTCGACGAGGTGCCGGCCACGCCGAATCAGTTGCGCTGGGATCCGCTGCCGCTGGCCACGGCAGCGACCGACTTCATCGATGGCCTGGTGACCCTGGCCGGCAATGGCGGTGCAGGCGAGCAGGCCGGTTTGGGAATCCACGTCTATACGGCCAATCGCTCGATGCAGGGCCGCTTCCTTTGCGACGCCGACGGCGAGCTGCTGATCGTGCCGCAGCTGGGCCGGCTGCGTATTGCCACCGAGCTGGGCGTGCTGGAGGTCGAGCCGCAGGAGATCGCCCTGATTCCGCGCGGCGTACGGTTTCGCGTGGAGCTGCTGGACGACACGGCGCGCGGCTATGTCTGCGAGAACTTCGGTGCGATGTTCAAGTTGCCGGATCTGGGTCCGATCGGCTCGAACGGTCTGGCCAACGCGCGCGACTTCCTCACCCCGCATGCGGCCTATGAGGACGTCGAGGGCGACTTCGAGCTGATCGCGAAATTCGGCGGTACGCTGTGGTCGGCGCGGATCGGCCACTCGCCACTGGACGTGGTCGGCTGGCACGGCAACTACGCGCCCTGCAAATACGACCTGCGCCGCTTCAACACGATCGGCTCGATCAGCTACGACCATCCCGATCCATCGATCTTCACCGTGCTGACGTCACCCAGCGACACGCCGGGCACCGCCAACATCGACTTCGCTATCTTCCCGCCGCGCTGGCTGGTCGCGCAGCACACGTTCCGCCCGCCCTGGTTCCATCGCAACGTGGCCAGCGAGTTCATGGGCCTGATCACCGGCGCGTACGACGCCAAGGCCGAAGGCTTCGTGCCGGGCGGCGCCTCCCTGCACAATGGAATGAGCGGGCACGGCCCGGATGCGGCGACGTTCGAGAAGGCGTCGAGCGCCGACCTGGGCAAGCCGGACGTGATCGGCGACACCATGGCCTTCATGTTCGAGACGCGCAAGGTGATCTGCCCGACCCGGCAGGCGCTCGACGCGCCGCAACTGCAGCGCGACTACTATCGCTGCTGGCAGGACATCCGCAAGCATTTCGCGCCGTGAGCGCGATGGTTCCACGCATTCGACACAGGGCAGCCAGATGAAACTCGGATCTCTCAAGGAAGGTGGCCGTGATGGCTCCCTGATCGTGGTCAGCCGCGACCTGGCCCGTGCGGCAAGGGCCACCGGCATCGCTGCGACATTGCAGGCCGCGCTCGACGACTGGTCGAATGCCGCGCCACGCCTGAACGCGTTGTCCGAAGCGCTGAACGCCGGCGCCGTCGATGGCGCGTTCATGCTCGACATGGCGGCACTGGCCTCTCCGCTGCCGCGAGCCTACGAATTCGTCGACGGCTCGGCCTACCTGCCGCACGTCGAGCGGGTGCGCCGCGCGCGCGGCGCCGAAGTGCCGGCATCGTTCTACACCGATCCGCTGATGTATCAGGCCACCAGCGCCGGCTTTCTCGGCCCGCGCGACCCGGTGGTGGTGCCCAGCGAGGATTTCGGCATAGACCTTGAGGCCGAGGTGATCGTGGTCACGGACGACGTGCCGATGGCGGCGACGCCGGCGCAGGCATCGGCGCACATCCAGCTGATCGGCCTGATCAATGACGTGAGCCTGCGTGGGCTGATCCCGGGCGAACTGGCCAAGGGCTTCGGTTTCCTGCAGAGCAAGCCGCGTTCGGCGCTGTCGCCGGTGCTGGTGACGCCGGACGAACTGGGCGATGCCTGGCAGGGCGACAAGCTGCATCTGCCGATGCGCACCTGGCTCAACGATGCCTGGTTCGGCGAGGCCGAGTGTGGCGTCGACATGCAGTTCAGCTTTGCCGAGCTGATCGCGCACGTGGCCAGGACGCGCCCGTTGACCGCCGGCACCATCGTCGGCTCGGGCACCATCGCCAACGAGGACACCGGCAAGGGTGCCTCGTGCCTGGCCGAGCAGCGCACCGTGGAAACCCTGCGCGATGGCAAGCCGTCGACACCGTTCATGAAATTCGGCGATCGCTTGAAAATCGACGTCACCGACCGCTCCGGTGCATCGATTTTCGGCTCGATCGAGCAACGGGTTCAGCCGCTCAAGGCCTGAGTTCGCGCAGCTCCTTGCCACGAAGGGAAGGCGGCCCGCAGGCGCGAACCGCCTCCCCTTGATCGGCAGCGCGGCTACTTGCCTGCCGGCCTGTACGTCAAGTCGGCATTGTAGTAGTCGACGTGGTACGAGCTGTCCTGGACGGAGTCGCGGATGGTCTTGCGTATGCCATCGGCCTCGGCCTTGCCATAGACGCTCTCAAGCATCTTCCACAGGTCGGGATTCGTTTCCTGGCCGAAATCCGCCCAGCTCTTGCTGGGGCTCACCAGCAGGAAGTCGGGTGCGCCATCGCCGCCACCGATGACCTCGTTGAGCATCGAGTGACCTGGCCATTTGGTCTTCACCGCTGCGGCGTAGATCTTCTTCACCGCGTCGAGGAAGGTCTTGCGTTCACCACGCTTGAGCTTGAAGTAGGTCACCCCGATCAGGGCCGGTGGCGGGCTCATGCTCTCAGGCATGTTGCTCAGATCGGACTTGCCTTCCATGAACGCACTGGTTTCACCTTTCAGGTGCGGATTCACCTGTGCCTTGAACGTGGCGTCGCAGGCCTTGCCCGCTTCATGCATCACGTCGAAGTCGGCCCAGCTCAACGGGTCGCTGACGTAGGAGTAGCTGTAGACGTCGCCGGTTGCGTGCCCCCACGCGGTCCAGGCGTACTTGAACCCATGCTGGGACAGGCACGCGTTGTAACTCTTGACGCCCGCCTCATAGGCTTGTTGATCGGCCGGGGCGATGGTGTCGGTGTAATCCCGGGCGACGGTGGTTTTTTCCATGGAGGCTGCCTGTACGCTGGTCATGCACAGCAACGCGATTGCCGGCGCAAGCCATAAAGTCATGCGTTTCATGCTGTTCCCCTCGGGGTGTTTCCCCATTGGTGATGGGTCATGGATGATCCCCCCGTCGCTTCGTGACCCGGCAAAGCCTTCCGAGCTTACGCCCGAACCGGCGCGGGTTAACCTGTCAAGTCCGGTAATTTGGTTGTTACCGCGGCAATGCCGGACGACACCGCCTGATCCAGGTCACGGTGGGTCGGGGCAGGCGGTGCAAGCATGAAGACCCGTTCTCACCTTCTGGCTGTCGCTCATGGCTGCATACCGAACCGTCGAGGCAAAGCCCGCCAGCTTCGCCGACCTGCCGGCGCTGCTTGCATCGGCCCCGCATCGCCTGCTTTTCCTGGCCGGAGCCCTGGCCGTTCTGCTCAGCATGGCGTGGTGGGCGATCGAGCTGAGCTGGATGCGCTTTGGTCTGGGTGGCTGGCCGCAGCCATCTATTCCGCCGGCATATGCGCACGCCATGTTGATCCAGTACGGCATGTTTCCGCTTTTCATGTTCGGCTTCCTGCTGACCGTATTCCCGCGCTGGCTGAATCGGCCGCCGCTGCCGCGCTCGCGCTACGTGCCGGTGGCTGGCTGCGTATTCGGCGGTTACGTGCTGGCCAATGTGGGGCTGCTCGATCTGCCCTGGTTGCTGACGTCCGGTCTGCTGCTGATGCTGGCAGGCTATGTCATTGGCCTGGTGACCCTGGGCTCGGTTCTGCGTGCCTCGCGCGATCGCGACCCATACGCGCTCTCGTGCCTGCTGGCTCTGGGGCTGGGAATAATGGGATTGCTCGTGTTCCTGGCCTACCTGTTCGGCGCGCCCGATGATTGCGCACGACTGGCCGTTCGTCTGGGCACGTTCGGCCTGCTGTTGCCGATATTCTTCACGGTGACGCATCGCATGCTGCCGTTCTTCAGCGGCAACGTGGCGAAGGACTACAAGGTGATCCGTCCCCGCTGGAGCCTCGCGGTGGTATGGGTGCTGTTGCTGGCGCATCTGTTGCTGGACTGGCGCGGTGACTTTGGCTGGTTGTGGCTGGCCGACATGCCGCTGGCGCTGGTGTTTGCCTGGCATGCGCTCGCCTGGCAGCCGTGGAAGGCGATGCGGCCTGGCCTGCTGGCCGTGCTGCACCTGGCCTTCGCGTGGCTGCCGCTGGCCTTTGTGTTGTATGCCGTGCAGGACGTCATCTACGTCACCCAGGGTCAGCTGCCGTTCCTGCGCGCACCGCTGCACGCCCTGGCGATTGGCTACTTCGGCTCGATGCTGGTGGCGATGGTGACCCGGGTGACCCAGGGACATTCCGGTCGGCCGCTGCAAATGGGCGCGGTGGCCTGGTCATGCTTCGGATTGCTGCAAGTGGTGGCGCTGCTGCGCATTCGCGCCGAGTTCGGCGGCGATGTATACCTGTGGCTGGTGCTGGCCGCCTGGGGCTGGCTGCTGGCGTTCCTGCCATGGGTTCTGCGTTCGGCGTGGATCTTCCTGACGCCGCGAGTGGATGGCAAACCGGGTTGAGTGACGTGAACCTTGCGTGCCTTTGACGATTTGTCGCAGCATGCCACAAGCGATCCACGAACTGATCCAGATCAGGGGTGCCCTTTCCGGCTGGCCTAATGTGGATGGCAGGTTTTCACTCCAGGGAGAGTTCCGATGTCACCTCTACTACGCACCATGGCAATGGCAAGCTTGCTGGCGGCTGCGCTGCCCGCAACACCTTTGTTTGCAGCGGAAGTTGCCAGTTCTTCGGGCCAGTCGCAGGTCATGGCCGGTGATTTTGGTCCACCGCAAGGGGCGCCGATCGAAGAGAAGCTGGTGGATCCGCCGGGTGTGCCGGCGCCGATCCATCGCAACTATCCGGCGCGGGTGATCGTGCGCATGGAGACCAGGGAAGTCGTCAAGGAAATCGCCGATGGCGTTCGCTACGACTTCTGGACTTTCAATGGCTCCACGCCAGGCCCGCTGATCCGGGTGCGCGAGGGCGACACGGTCGAGCTGCACCTGCGCAATGATCCCGCGTCGCACATGACCCACAACATCGACATGCATGCGGTGATGGGGCCGGGCGGCGGCGCTGTCTCCACCGCCACGGCACCGGGGCACGAGAGCGTATTCACCTTCAAGGCGCTGCGCTCGGGCGTGTTCGTCTATCACTGCGCGACACCGCCGGTACCGATGCACATCGCCAACGGCATGTACGGCCTGATCGTGGTCGAACCGCCGCAGGGCCTGCCAAAAGTGGATCACGAGTACTACGTAATGCAGGGAGATTTCTACACCACGGGCACCTACCATGAGCCCGGTCTGCAGTCGTTCGACATGCAGAAGCTGTTGCTCGAGCAACCCACTTATGTGCTCTTCAACGGTCGCGAGGGTTCGCTGAGCGGAGACAACGCACTCAAGTCAAAGGTGGGCGATACCGTTCGCCTGTTCGTCGGCAACGGCGGCCCCAATCTGGTCTCCAGCTTCCATGTCATCGGCGGCATATTCGACGATGCCAATGTGGAGGGCGGCACCCTGGTCAACCACAATGTGCAGACCACCCTGGTGCCCGCCGGCGGCGCGACCATGGTCGAGCTGAGCACCCCGGTTCCCGGCACGTTGTTGCTGGTTGATCACTCGATCACCCGTGCCTTCATGAAGGGCGCGTTGGGGGAAATCAGAGTCAGTGGCCCGGCCCGGCCGGCAATCTACGAAAAGGGGCCAAGCACCCGGTTTGCCAGCAAGAGCAGGCAGGTGCCGCAGACGAGCGTGGCGTTGGGCGCGGGTGACAAGATGGCTGACGGCAAGCGGGTATTCACCCAGATCTGCTCGGCCTGCCACCAGGGCAACGCGATGGGTCTGCCAGGTGCGTTCCCGCCACTGGCGATGTCCGACTACCTCAACGCTGACCCGAAGCGGGCGATCAGCATCGTGCTGCATGGTCTCAGCGGCAAGATCACCGTCAACAGCACGGGCTACGAGTCGGTGATGCCGACGCTCGGGCAGCAGCTCAGCGATGACGAAATCGCCAATGTGCTGACCTACGTGTTGAACAACTTCAACAACAAGGGCGGCACGATCAGCGCGAGCGAGGTCAAGGCTGCACGCGCGGCGGGGCCGGCGAAGTAGGGAAGGGGGGCGGA
Organism: Pseudomonadota bacterium; assembly: GCA_021780735.1. Taxonomy (GTDB): domain Bacteria; phylum Pseudomonadota; class Gammaproteobacteria; order Xanthomonadales; family Rhodanobacteraceae; genus Rhodanobacter. The sequence goes on from JAJXYE010000195.1 coordinate 23,121, forward strand.
GGCGACGCCCGCGGGCATCGCCTCCGATCCGTTCCTGCCGGACATGTCGATGATCTCGCGCCAGTTTGCCCTCTTCCTGCTGTTGTTCTCGTTCGCCGCGAAGGCGGCGGACTATGTCGCGATACCGGCGGGCCGGTTCGAGAGTGCGTTGGCCGTCGCCGGACACGCCGCTCACGTGCGGCTTGCCGCGTTTTCCATGCGCAGCGAGCCGGTCACGAACGCCGAGTTCCGCGTTTTCGTCAGGCAGCACGCCGAGTGGCGGCGCGGGCGCGTTCCGCCCTTGCTGGCCGATGCGAACTACCTGAGTCAGTGGCAGGGGCCGCTGCAACCGGGTGCGTCGATCCTGCCCGATCAGCCGGTCGTCGAGGTGAGCTGGTTTGCCGCCAGGGCGTATTGCCACAGCGAACAGGCACGATTGCCGAACTGGTACGAGTGGGAATACGTCAGTGCCGCCGACGCCACGCGTGCCGATGCCCGCCGTGACCCGCTGCGCAACCAGGGCACGCTGTCGGCTATCCAGGGTGCATCCGGCAACCTGCCGGGCGTGATCGGAAGACGCCCGGCCAATGTCTACGGTGTGCGAGATCTCAATCGACTGTTGTGGGAGTGGACGGGAGACTACGCGGCGATGTTTCCCAATGCCGACGCCAGGGTGCCGGGCAGCGTCGTCAACCTCGCCCTGTGCGGCGGGTCAGCGCTGGCCTTCGCCGACAAGAATCAGTACGCATTGATGATGCGTGTTGCGGCGCTAGCCTCGCTCAGGCCAGCCGACACGACTTCCCGTGTCGGCTTTCGATGTGTCAGGGATTTGCAGGGAGACCGATGATGCTGCGCCAACTGACGCTGATGTTCGCACTTGCACTCATGTCGATGGCTTCGATTTCCGCGCCGTTGCCGTCCGCCGACGTGGCCGCAGACTCGGTCTACACGATTCCGCCGCTGACCCTGCGTGATCAGCGGGGCCAGTCGTTCGACCTTGCGTCACTGCGCGGCGAGCCGCGACTGGTCGGCATGTTCTACGGCTCGTGCCAGATGGCCTGTCCGCTGGAAATCGAGTATCTCAAGCATCTCCAGCACGCGGTGGCGGCAAGCGCGGGCAAGTCGATTCCGGTGCTGCTGGTAAGTTTCGATCCGGCTCGGGATGACGTGGCGTTGCTGAAGAAGGTGGCGAAGCAACACCACGTGAGCGCTCCTGCATTCCGGTTGGCACGGGCTGAACATGGTGACGAGGGCATGCTTGCCGGGGTGCTGGGTATCGCCTACCGACAGCTGCCTGGCGGCGGCTTCAGCCACAACGTCAGGGTTTCCCTGCTCGATGCGCAGGGACGCATCGTGGCGGCCACGGACGCTTCGGGCAAGCCTGCCCCTGCTTTTCTGCGGGCCATCGGCCTGGTGCTGAAGAACCACTGACAGATGGCATATCAGCGGGTCTGATGCCGCGCGCCGCTTCCAGCCAGGTCATTTGCGTGCTGCGTCGACAGCTGCGACGGCGGGCGTCGTGGTAAAGCCTGTTGCGCATCGCTCTGCTGAACGGGCGAGCTTGATATGATTGGTGACACCTGACTCTGCGCCAGCCGGCGCCTGCGGATGCCATGTCCCGTAAAATCCCGATCATCGTCGACCCGCGGCGCGACCCGATGGCTGACGACGGCGACAAGGTGCGGTTCTGCAGCACCTGCGCCTTTTCCGGCGTATGCATCGAGGCAGGCTATGACAAGGCTGCCCTGGGTGAGCTGCACGTGCTGGTCGAGCATGTCGGCCCCTTCCGTGCCGGCGAACATGTTTTCCGTTCCCATGATCCGTTCAAGGCGATCTACGCGGTACGCGCGGGCATGGTCAAGACGGTCAGCGTCGATCCCGATGGCAAGGAGCAGGTGCTCGGCTTCTATGTGCCGGGCGAGGTAATCGGGCTCAGCGGGATCTATCCGGAACACTATCCGTGTGACGCGGTGACACTGGAGTCGTCGTATTTCTGCCGCTTCTCCTTTCCGGCGATCAGTTCGCTGGCGACGCGCATGCCGGGGCTGCAGCAGCAGCTGTTCCGCCTGCTGTCCAAGGAATTGGGCATGACCGCGATGCTGGCCGGCGACAATACCGCCGAGGCCCGCATGGCCGCCTTCCTGGTGGATCTGTCCGAACGCTTCGCGCAGCGCGGCTTCTCGGGGACGCTGCTGCGCATGAGCATGTCGCGCATCGACATCGGCAACTACCTGCGGCTGGCCGCGGAAACGGTGAGCCGGCTGCTTACCCGCATGCGCGACCAGGGGCTGATCCGGATCGAGGGTCGCCAGCTGGAAATCGTCGATGGCGATGGCTTGCGCAGGCTCGCAAGGAACGCGATCGACCGCTGACACGGCCTCGCCCTGCGACGGTCTGTCGCATCGAATCCTGATCCACATCAGTGGCTGGCTCCCTGCCAGGCAACACCATGCGACGCGTGCACTGGTGCTCATCAGGAGATAGCAAATGAACGCGACATCGCCCAACAAAGGGCAAGCCGGCCCGCAGGATCGGACCAGCAAGGTACTGATCTGGATTCTGCTGTTCGTCATCGTGGCCTGCTTTCTGGGTATGGCCGCCGCGACCCGAAGCACCTACCAGCAGGCGGCTCCGCTGCCTCAACAAATGGTCACCCGCAGTGGCGCCTCAGTAATGAGTTACGCCGATATCGTGGGTGGCAAGTCCGGCTTCCAGAAGGCCGACCTGATGGACTACGGCAGCCTGTACGGCATGGGCTCCGCCTTCGGCGAGGACTACACCGCCCAGTATCTGGTGCAATTGGCGAAGGAGGTTCAGAACAATCTCGCGCAGGCGCGTTACGGCAAGCCGTTCGATGCCATCGATGCCGACCGGCAGTCGGGCATCACGAACAGCATGCGCGAGGAACTGCGCGGCATCGACCTCAGCCAGGCGCAGGTCGTCCTGCCCGACGCCGTCGCCGCGGCGATCGAATCGCTGCGCCCGCGCATCGCCAAGGCCCTGCTCACTGACGACTTCAGCAAGGGCTATACGGGAGCGCGGGCACTGAACCCGGCCAGCGCCAGTCAGACGGCAAACTTCCTGCTCTATTCGTCGTTGACCACGGTGGCACGCCGTCCCGGCAAGGACTACTCGTGGACCAGCAACTGGCCGGCCGAACCGCTGGTCGGCAATGCGCCGACCAAGGCGACCTTCGTCTGGACATGGGCCTCGTTCACCATGGTGTTCTTCGCCATCGGCGCGGTGCTGGTGATCTTCCGCCTGTGGATCGAGCCGAAGGCGACCACCGAAACC